>NZ_JBFAHX010000027.1:0-107992 GCF_040654435.1 Streptomyces sp. NPDC050703 | reverse complement strand
CGCTCCCCCCACCCCCCCCCCCACCCCCAGTTAAACAACACTCTCCCCCCCCCCCCCCCTCTCCCCACCCCCCCGGCTGCGCGGCGGGCGTCTCCCTCCCGCCCGCCCGGTACCCCGTGGTCCATGGGTGCCGTAGGGGCAGGGCCGCTGCTTCGTGGTTCCGGGGAGGCGGGTGGGTGGGAGAGGGGGCGCCGCGGAGCGGTGGTTCAGGGCCGTCCGAGGCTCAGGAGCCAGCCGTCGTGAGGGCGGCCGACAGCTCCACGGCCACCTGCTGGAGCACCGGCACGATCTTCTCCGTGGCCGCCTCGGTGACCCGCCCCGCGGGGCCGGAGATCGAGATGGCCGCCGCCGTCGGCGAGTCCGGCACCGGCACGGCGAGGCACCGTACGCCGATCTCCTGCTCGTTGTCGTCGACCGCGTACCCCGCGCGGCGGACCTCCTCCAGCGCGTCGAGGAACCCCTGCGGCGTGGTGATCGTCTTCTCCGTGGCCGCGGGCATCCCGGTGCGCGCGAGCAGCGCCCGCACCTCCTCGGGGGGCGTGTGGGCGAGGAGTGCCTTGCCGACGCCCGTGGAGTGCGGCAGGACCCGCCGGCCGACCTCGGTGAACATCCGCATGGAGTGCTTGGACGGCACCTGCGCCACGTACACGATCTCGTCGCCGTCGAGCAGCGCCATGTTCGCCGTCTCGCCGGTCTCCTCGACGAGGCGGGCGAGGTAGGGCCGGGCCCAGGTGCCGAGCAGCCGGGAGGCGGACTCGCCGAGCCGGATCAGGCGCGGGCCGAGGGAGTAGCGGCGGTTGGCCTGCTGGCGTACGTAGCCGCAGGCGACCAGCGTGCGCATCAGGCGGTGGATCGTCGGCAGCGGGAGGCCGCTGCTGGCGGAGAGCTCGCTGAGACCGACCTCGCCCCCGGCGTCCGCCATCCGCTCAAGGAGATCGAAGGCGCGCTCTAGGGACTGGACGCCACCGCTCGCGGCGGGGGGCTTTGAGGCGGCGACTTCAGCAAGGGCGTCGTTGGCGCTTGACGTCGGCACGGCGCGTTCCTTTCGGTGCTGGCGGGCAAGGAAGCAGCCTACCGGGCGGTTCCTCGCCGGGGCTCGGGCGCGCTCTCGCGCCGTCGCCGGTCGGGTCGCCTTTGTCCGCGTCTCCATGGGGTTGTCCAAGGAGCCTTCGGCGCCGTCGTTGTGCGTAGCTACGTTTTGGTGAGCGGAATCATATTTCCACCTTGTGGAAAAGTCCAGTGCCGATTTCCGGCGCCCCGCCGGCCGCCCTCGGGCCCGCATCCGACCCTTGACGCCACGAGAGCGAGCGTGAAAACTTCTTCAACAGAACGTTGAATTCCGTTAAGCGGAAACACAAGGTCTGTGTAGCGGAACAGAAGAGACGAAGAGAGGGGACACGGGTGTCCGAACGAGACGTCGACGCCGTCGCGAGTGCCGGGAACGGCGAGGCGGAGCTGGTGCTGCGCTCCACACGTGTCGTCACCCCGGAGGGGACCCGGGCCGCCTCGGTCGCCGTCTCCGGCGGGAAGATCGCGGCCGTCGCCGCGTACGACGCCCCCGTGCCGGACGGCGCGCGTCTGGAGGACCTCGGCGACGACGTCCTGCTGCCCGGCCTCGTCGACACGCACGTCCACGTGAACGACCCCGGCCGCACGGAGTGGGAGGGCTTCTGGACCGCCACCCGCGCCGCGGCCGCCGGCGGCATCACCACGCTCGTCGACATGCCGCTCAACTCCCTGCCGCCGACCACGACGGTCGACAACCTGCGCACCAAGCAGGAGGTCGCCAGGCCCAAGGCGCACATCGACGTCGGCTTCTGGGGCGGAGCCCTCCCCGACAACGTCCAGGACCTCAAGCCGCTGCACGACGCGGGTGTGTACGGCTTCAAGTGCTTCCTCTCGCCCTCCGGCGTCGAGGAGTTCCCCGAGCTGAACCAGGACCAGCTCACCGCCTCCATGGCCGAGATCACCGGGTTCGGCGGGCTCCTGATCGTGCACGCCGAGGACCCGCACGAGCTGGACGCCGCCCCGCACAAGAGCGGCCCCAAGTACGCGGACTACCTCCAGACCCGGCCGCGGGTCTCCGAGAACACCGCGATCGAGGGGCTCGTCGCGGTCGCCAAGCGGATCGGCGCGCGGGTGCACGTCCTGCACCTGTCCTCCTCCGACGCGCTCCCGCTCATCGCCGCCGCCAAGCGCGAGGGCGTCAGGCTGACCGTCGAGACCTGCCCGCACTACCTGACCCTGACCGCCGAGGAAGTCCCCGACGGCGCCAGCGAGTTCAAGTGCTGCCCGCCCATCAGGGAGGCGGACAACCAGGACCTGCTCTGGGCGGCGCTGGCCGACGGCACCATCGACTGCGTCGTCACCGACCACTCGCCCTCCACCGCCGACCTGAAGACCGACGACTTCGCCACCGCCTGGGGCGGCATCTCCGGACTCCAGCTCAGCCTGCCCGCCGTCTGGACCGAGGCCAGGAAGCGCGGGCACACCCTTGAGGACGTGGTGCGGTGGATGTCCACCCGCACCGCGGAACTGGTCGGACTCGACCAGAAGGGCGCCATCGAGGCCGGCCGCGACGCCGACTTCGCGGTCCTCGCGCCCGACGAGACCTTCACCGTCGACCCCGCGGAGCTCCAGCACAGGAACCGGGTCACGGCGTACGCGGGCAAGACCCTCAGCGGCGTCGTGAAGTCCACCTGGCTGCGCGGCGAACGCATCCTGCACGGCGGCGAGTTCACCGAACCCGCAGGCCGACTTCTGGAAAGGAAGAACTGACACCGTGACGGCGCAGAACACCCCTACCCCCGCCACCTTCACCGGCGACGCGAGCCCCTACGGCGGCGGCGAGCCCTACGCCGACTACCGCACGGCCGACTTCCCCTTCACCCAGTACGCCAACCTCGCCGACCGGCAGCTCGGGGCCGGTGTGATCGCCGCCAACGACGAGTTCTTCGCGATGCGCGAGAACCTGCTGCTCCCGCACGCCGCCGTGTTCGACCCCGAGCACTTCGGCCACAAGGGCAAGGTCATGGACGGGTGGGAGACCCGCCGCAGGCGCGGTGTCTCGGGCGAACACCCGTGGCCCACCGAGGACGACCACGACTGGGCGCTCGTACGGCTCGGCGCGCCCGGCGTCGTACGCGGCATCGTCGTCGACACCGCCCACTTCCGCGGCAACTACCCGCAGGCCGTCTCCGTGGAGGGCACCAGCGTCGACGGCTCGCCGACGCCCGAGGAGCTGTGCGGCGACGACGTGAAGTGGACGACCCTCGTCCCGCGCACCCCGGTCGGCGGACACGCCGCCAACGGCTTCGCCGTCGACGTCGAGCAGCGCTTCACGCACCTGCGCGTCAACCAGCACCCGGACGGCGGCATCGCCCGCCTCCGCGTCTACGGCGAGGTCGTCGCCGACCCCGCGTGGCTCGCCGCGCTCGGCACGTTCGACGTCGTCGCCCTGGAGAACGGCGGCCAGGTCGAGGACGCCTCCGACCGCTTCTACTCCCCGGCCACCAACACCATCCAGCCGGGCCGCTCCCGCAAGATGGACGACGGCTGGGAGACCCGCCGCCGCCGCGACGACGGCCACGACTGGATTCGCTACCAGCTGGTGCAGCAGTCCGAGATCCGGGCCGTCGAGATCGACACCGCCTACCTCAAGGGCAACTCCGCCGGCTGGGCCGCCCTCTCCATACGTGACGGCGAGTCGGGGGAGTGGGTCGAGGCCCTGCCGCGCACGCGGCTCCAGCCCGACACCAACCACCGCTTCGTCCTGGACACGCCGGCCGTCGGTACGCACGCCCGTATCGACATCTTCCCGGACGGCGGCATCTCCCGTCTGCGCCTGTTCGGTTCGCTGACCGAGCAGGGCGCGGCCGGCCTCGCCGCCCGCCACCGGGAGCTGGGCGGCTGACCGGCGCCCTCCCCGAACGCGGGGCGCACCGGGTGGACAGCCCCGGTGCGCCCCGCACTCATGACCGGACGCCCCGCCGGGGACGCGTCAGGCGGCGTGGCCGCCGTCCACCGACAGCTCGGTGCCGGTGACGTACGCGGCGTCGTCCCCGGCGAGATAGCCGACCAGCGACGCCACCTCGTCGGCGGAGCCGAAGCGGCCGAGGGCCGTCATGGCGCTCTGCCCCTCGGCGAAGGGGCCGCCCGCCGGGTTCATGTCGGTGTCGATGGGACCCGGCTGGACGAGGTTCGCCGTGATCCTGCGGCCGCCCAACTCCCGTGCCAGCGCCTTGTTCAGGCCGACCAGCGCGGCCTTGCTCGTCGCGTAGAGCGTGCCGCCGGGGCCGGGGACGCGCTGGGCCATGCAGCTGCCGATGGTGATGATCCGGCCGCCGTCGCGGAGCCGGGCGGCGGCGGTCTGCGAGGCCAGGAAGACCCCGCGTACGTTGACGGCGAGGACCCGGTCGAGGTCCGCGAGCGTCAGGTCGCCGAGGGGGCCGAGCACCCCGATGCCCGCGTTGTTCACCAGGATGTCCAGGCCGCCGAGGTCGTCGGCGGCGCGGTCCACCGCGCCCGCGGCGTCGCCGGCGTCCGCCGCGTCCGCCCTGATGGCGAGGGCGCGCTGCCCCATGGCCCGGATCTTGGCGACGACCTCGTCCGCCGCGCTCTCGTTCTGTACGTAGGTGATCGCCACGTCCGCGCCCTCCTGGGCCAGGCGCAGCGCGATCGCCGCGCCCATGCCGCGGCTGCCGCCGGTCACCAGGGCGGTCCTGCCGATGAGAGAAGACATGTCCGTACCTCTTTCACATGCTGTCGTTACGCGTGACTTCTGCCGTTCTGGGGCGAGAAGTGCTTGTGCGCTCAATGAAAGACGTCCGGGCGGGCCGGGGCTGGCGGTAAATGGACACCGAACTGGCCGGCCGGGAGACCGAGCGCCCGGCCGGCCGGGGGAGACCGCGGGGGGCGGGGGAGAGTGGTGAAGGTCCGTGAACTAGCGGCGAATTTCCCGGACTTGGCGTTGACACGCCAACCTCTACGCGCGTCACACTGGCCCCATGCGAATCCCCCCACGAATCCTCGGCGCATCCGCCCTCGCCGCCGCCCTCCTCATCGGCGGCCCCGTCACGGCCACCGCGGGCGCGGCCCCGGCCGCCCCGGTGGCCCACTCCGCCCCGGCCCCGTACTCCGCCGCCGCGGTCGGCGACATCTGTCTCTCCGCGCTGCCCTCCGAGGCGCACGACACCCTCGACCTGATCGCGGCGGGCGGCCCCTACCCGTTCCCGCAGGACGGCACCGTCTTCCAGAACCGCGAGGGCGAGCTGCCGCGGCAGGGCTCCGGCTACTACCACGAGTACACGGTCGTCACGCCGGGCTCCGACGACCGCGGGGCCCGCCGCATCGTCACCGGTGAGAAGAGCCAGGAGGACTACTACACCGCCGACCACTACGCGTCCTTCGACCTGGTCGACCACGGCTGCTGAGGGTCCGAGCCGGCACCCCGGCCGACCACCCTGGCCCCGTCCGCCGGGGCCCGGGTCAGCGCCTGCCGCGGCTCTCGGCGACGGCGAACAGCGCGCAGGCGAGGACGGTCAGCGTGACGCTCGCGTAGACCTCGTAGCCGTCGAGGAACCGCAGGCGCGCCACGACGCCCCAGCCGTCGAGGCGGCCGGTCAGCTCGTGCACCAGACCGGCCGCGCCCTGGAGCAGCAGAACGACGCCCACGCATTCAAGAAGCCGCTTCATCCCGTGATCCTCGCCCCGCCCCCCTCCCGCGCACATCCACCGGAGGGCGAGGGTCCGCCGCGCGGTCCGGGCCGAAAGTCGCGGACCGGGGTGACTTTCGTAGCCGATCACAGGCACGGGACGCCGTGCGCCGTCCGCGGTGCGTAGATTGCCGACCATGAGCGGTACCGAACCCCCGCGGCGATCCGAGTCCGTGGCCGACCACCCCCAGCCCCTGGCCAGGAGTCCGTGGACGCTGCCCTCCGCACTCGCCAGGGAGTTCGATCCCAGCCGTGCGGGACGCAAGCAGCGGCGGACCGTGCGCGACTGGGTCGTCGACTTCTCCTGCTTCCTCGTCGCCGTCGTCATCGGCATGGTGGGCGCCGACGCCGTCGGGCAGAACCCGCATGTCTCGCCGGGTGTCGCCACGTTCGACCAGGTGATCGGGGCGCTCGCCTGCGCCGCGGTCTGGCTGCGCAGGCGCTGGCCCGTCGGCCTCGCCATCGCGATGGTGCCGGTCACGGTCATCTCCGACACGGCGGGCGGCGCGGCGACCATCGCCCTCTTCACCCTCGCCGTGCACCGGCCCTTCCGCTACGTGGCCTGGATCGGCACCGCCTCGCTCGTGGCGGTGCCCCTCACCTTCTGGCTGCGCCCCGACGCCGAGCTGCCCTACCTCGCGGCCATCGCCTTCGGCGTCCTGCTGATGGCGACCGTGATCGGCTGGGGGATGTTCGTGCGCTCCCGCCGCGAGCTGCTGCTCAGCCTGCGCGACCGCGCCGTCCGCGCGGAGAACGAGGCCGCCCTCCGGGCCGAACAGGCCCAGCGCCTGGCCCGCGAGGCCATCGCCCGCGAGATGCACGACGTGCTCGCCCACCGCCTGACCCTGCTCAGCGTGCACGCGGGCGCCCTGGAGTTCCGCCCCGACGCGCCGCGCGAGGAGATCGTCCGCGCGGCGGGCGTCATCCGGGAGAGCTCCCACGAGGCGCTGCAGGACCTGCGGCAGGTCATCGGCGTCCTGCGCGGCGGTGACACGGACGCGTCCGGCAGGCCCCAGCCCACGCTCGCCGCCCTCGGCGCCCTGATCGCCGAGTGCCGCGAGGCGGGCATGAAGGTCACCCTGGACAGCCGCGTCACCGACCCGGAGGCCGTGCCCGCCGCCCTCGGGCGCACCGCCTACCGCATCGCGCAGGAGGCCCTGACCAACGCCCGCAAGCACGCCCCCGGCGCCGAGGTGACCGTCACCGTCTCCGGGCGGGCCGGCGAGGGGCTGACCATGACCGTCGCCAACCCCGCGCCGCCCGGCGACGTGCCGAAGGTGCCGGGCTCGGGACAGGGCCTGATCGGGCTCACCGAACGGGCCTCGCTCGCGGGCGGCACCCTCGCCCACGGACCGGGGCCCGACGGCGGCTTCCGCCTGGACGCCTGGCTACCGTGGGCGTCATGAAACCGATCAGGCTGCTGCTCGTCGACGACGATCCGCTGGTGCGCGCGGGGCTCTCCTTCATGCTCGGCGGCGCGGACGGCATCGAGATCGTCGGTGAGGCGGGCGACGGCAGCGAGGTCGCGCCACGCGTCGGCGAACTCCGCCCCGACGTGGTCCTGATGGACATCCGCATGCCCACGATGGACGGCCTCGCCGCCACGGAGGCGCTGCGCAAGCGCCCCGACGCGCCCGAGGTCATCGTGCTCACCACCTTCCACGCCGACGAACAGGTCCTGCGGGCGCTGCGGGCGGGCGCGGCCGGCTTCGTCCTGAAGGACACCGCCCCGGCGGAGATCGTCGCGGCGGTCCGTGCCGTCGCCGCGGGCGAGCCGGTGCTCTCGCCGACGGTGACGCAGCAGCTCATCAGCCGGGTGACGGGCGCCGACCCGCAGCTCGACCGCAGGCGGCGGGCGCTGGCCCGGCTCGACGCCCTCGGGGAGCGGGAGCGCGAGGTCGCCGTCGCGGTGGGCCGCGGCGGCTCGAACGCGGACATCGCGGCGGAGCTGTTCCTGAGCGTGGCCACGGTGAAGGCGCACGTCTCCCGCGTCCTGACCAAGCTGGACCTCAACAACCGCGTGCAGATCGCCCTGCTGGTGCATGACGCGGGGCTGCTGGACCAGGACCTCTGAGGCTCGGCCCCGCCCCGCGCGCCGCGGGGTGACGGCGTCGCTCCGGGCGCCGTTCGTCACCGGCACCGCCGTGTCCGCCCGCACAGGCCGGACGGGCTCGGCACTTTCGCCGGACCGGCTCAAACGGCGGTGGTAGTAGTCGTGCATGACTGAGACCCAGCCGGAGCCGCGCCCCGAGCCGCGACCCGAACCCATCGACCTCGCCATGGCCAGGAAGGTCCTGGAAGCGCAGCCGTTCAGCCGGCTCGTGCGGGCCCGCATCACCCGCTTCGGGGAGGGCGCGGCCACCCTGGAGATCGGTGCCCGCGAGGAACTCCAGCAGCAGAACGGCTTCCTGCACGGCGGCGTCCTCGCCTACGCGGCCGACAACTCCATCACCTTCGCCGCGGGCACCACACTCGGGCCCGCGGTGCTGACCTCCGGGTTCTCCATCCAGTACGTCCGCCCCGCGACCGGCACGAAGCTCGTGGCCCGCGCGGTCGTCGCCCATACCGGGCGGCGGCAGGCCACGGTGCGCTGTGAGCTGTTCTCCGTGAGCGGCACGGGAGGCACGGGCGGGGACGACACCGAGACGCTGTGCGCCATCGCGCAGGGCACGGTGCTGTCCACCGCCTGACCGGCGGGGGAGGTGCGCTCAGCCGCCGGGGATCTCCGTCATCCGCACCGGCCGCCGCTCGCGCCGCGACCGTTCGCACGCCTCGGCGATCCGGAGCGCGTGCAGCGCCTCGCGGCCGTCGCAGGGGTTGGTCCGCTCGCCCCGGACGACCTCGACGAACGCGGCGAGTTCCGCCTCGTACGCCGGGGCGAAGCGTTCGAGGAAGCCGGGCCAGGGCTTGTCCGGCGCGGCGGGGCCCGCCGGTTCCGCCGACGTCAGGGGCGTGCGGTCGTCGAGGCCCACCGCCAGCTGGTCGTTCTCGCCCGCCAGCTCCATGCGGACGTCGTAGCCCGCGCCGTTGCAGCGCGTCGCCGTCGCGGTGGCGAGCGTGCCGTCGTCGAGGGTGAGCAGCGCCGCGGCGGTGTCGACGTCGCCCGCCTCGCGGAACATCGCGGGGCCCGCGTCCGAGCCGCTCGCGTACACCTCCGTGACCTCGCGGCCCGTCACCCACCGCAGGACGTCGAAGTCGTGCACGAGGCAGTCGCGGTAGAGGCCGCCGGAGAGCGGCAGGTACGCGGGCGGGGGCGGCGCCGGGTCCGAGGTGATCGCCCGTACGGTGTGCAGCCGGCCGAGGCGGCCCGCCCGCACCGCCTCGCGCGCCGCCGCGTACCCCGCGTCGAAGCGCCGCTGGAAGCCGAGCTGCAGCACCGTCCCCGCGGCCTCGACCTCGCCGAGCGCGGCCAGCGTGCCCGGCAGGTCGAGCGCGATGGGCTTCTCGCAGAACGCCGGGAGGCCGGCGCGGGCCGCGGCGCCGATGAGACCGGCGTGCGCGGCGGTCGCCGCGGTGATCACCACGGCGTCCACCCCGATGGTGAGGACGTCGTCCACCGAGGGCGCGGAGACCGCCCCGGTCCGTGCCGCGAGGCCGGCCGCCCGCACCGGGTCGGCGTCGGCGACGACCAGGGACGTCACGTCGGGGTGACGGCTCAGGGCCGCCGCGTGGAAGGTGCCGATACGGCCTGTTCCGATCAGTCCGATGCGCATGGAACCAGCCTCACCGCGCCCCGCCCGCCCTGTCAATCATTTGTCCGGACAACAGAACCTCATAACTTCCCGTCATCTTCTCTTCGGGCTACGCTCGCCCCGTGTCCAAACCACTCGCCAACGCAGCGCAGGGCAAGCAGGACGGGCAGGGCGGCCAGGACCGGCAGTCCAGGGACCCCGCCGTGGCCCTGGGGCTCGGCGTCGACCGCAGCAGCCCGGTCCCGCTCTACTTCCAGCTCGCCCAGCAGCTGGAGGCGGCGATCGAGCGGGGCGCGCTGACCCCCGGCAGTCTCCTGGGCAACGAGATCGAGCTCGCCGGGCGCCTCGGGCTCTCCCGGCCCACCGTCCGCCAGGCCATCCAGTCACTCGTCGACAAGGGGCTGCTCGTACGGCGCAGGGGCGTCGGTACGCAGGTGGTGCACAGCCAGGTCAAGCGGCCCCTTGAGCTGAGCAGCCTCTACGACGACCTGGAGGCCGCGGGCCAGCGCCCCGGGACCCGCGTCCTGCGCAACACCGTCGGGCCCGCGTCCGCCGAGGTCGCCGCCGCGCTCGGTGTCGCCGAGGGGGAGGAGGTGCACCACGTCGAGCGGCTGCGCCTGGCCCACGGGGAGCCCATGGCCTTCCTGACCAACCACATCCCCGCCGGGCTCCTCGACCTCGACACCGCCCGCCTGGAGGCCACCGGCCTCTACCGCCTGATGCGCGCCGCCGGGCTCACCCTGCACAGCGCCCGCCAGTCCGTCGGGGCCCGCGCAGCGGCCGCGGGCGAGGCCGAGCGCCTCGCCGAGCCCGAGGGGGCGCCGCTGCTCACGATGCGGCGCACGACCTTCGACGACACGGGGCGGGCGGTCGAGTTCGGGGCGCACGTCTACCGGGCCTCGCGGTACTCCTTCGAGTTCCAGCTCCTCGTACGGCCGTAGGGCGGCCGGAGGTCCCAAGTCGCTCACGGTCGTCAGAATGTTCTGACAAAGCCATTGACGCTGCCGCGCGCCCGCCGCTAGAACTCCCCCAGCCGCATCCGGGCGGCCGGGGAGAAGAGGTGGTCCCATGCGTACAGCCCGTGTAGCCCGCCGTACCCGTACCCGTACCCGTACCCGTACGGCCGCGGCCCTCGTCGCGGTGGTCGCCCTCGCGGGGTGCAGCGGCTCCGGCGGCAAGGACGACGAGGACGGCCCGGGGGACGGCGGAGGCGGCGGCAAGGGCGTGGGCACGCCCCGCCTCAAGATCGCGATGGTCACGCACTCCGGCGAGGGCGACACCTTCTGGGACATCGTCCGCAGCGGCGCCAAGCAGGCCGCCCGCAAGGACAACGTCGACTTCCTCTACGCCAACGACAAGGAGGCCAAGGGCCAGGCCGAGCTGGTCCAGTCGTTCGTGGACAAGAAGGTCGACGGGCTCATCGTCACCCTGGCCAAGCCCGAGGCGATGAAGTCCGTCCTCGGCAAGGCGAGGGCCGCCGGGATACCGGTGGTCACGATCAACTCCGGGGGCGAGTTCTCCGAGGAGTTCGGCGCCCTGAGCCACATCGGCCAGGACGAGTCCGTGGCCGGCGAGGCCGTCGGCGACGAGCTCGACACGCGCGGGAAGAAGAAAGTGCTCTGCGTCATCCACGAACAGGGCAACGTCTCGCTCGAACAGCGCTGCGCCGGGGTGGAGAAGACCTTCGGCGGGTCGGTCGAGAACCTGAACGTCGAGGGCACCAACGCGCCCGGCGCCCAGTCCTCCATCAGTGCGAAGCTCCAGGCCACCGAGGACATCGACGCCGTCGTCACGCTCGGCGCGCCGATCGCCGCCCTCTCGGTGAAGGCCAGGGAGGACGCCGGGAGCGAGGCGGAGGTCGACACCTTCGACCTGAACGCCGAGGTCGTCAAGCGGCTCAAGGCCAAGGAGGTCGGCTTCGCCGTCGACCAGCAGCCCTACCTCCAGGGCTACCTCGCCGTCGACGAACTGTGGCTGTACGAGACCAACGCCAACGTCCTGGGCGGCGGCGAACCCGTCCTCACGGGACCCGCGATCGTCACCGGGAAGGACGTGCCGAAGCTGGAGAAGTACACGGCCCGCGGTACCCGATGAACACATGCCTGATCCGCGTGGTCGATACTTGGGCGGCCGGGGCCGAGGATCGGGACCGGCCGCACCGAGGAGCAGAACAAGAAGGGCACGGCGTCGTGGCAAGGGTTCGGACAGGGGTACGCGCGGTGGGCGCCGTGCTGGTGGCGGTGCTCGGAGTGTCCCTCGTGGGATGCAGCAGCACGGGCGGCAAGCGCGCCGAGGAGGCGCGCAAGGCGTCGAAGGACCGGGGAAAGGCGGCGGTGTCCACCCCGCGCTGGACCTTCGGCATGGTGACGCACTCGGGTGACGGCGACACGTTCTGGGACATCGTGCAGGAGGGCGCCGAGGAGGCGGCCCGCAAGGACAACATCAACTTCTTGTACGCCCACGACGACGAGGCGCAGCAGCAGGCCCAGCTCGTGGACTCCTACATCGACAAGAAGGTCGACGCGATCATCGTCACCCTGGCCAAGCCGGACGCGATGAAGGGAGCCCTGGCCCGCGCGAAGAAGGCCGGCATCCCCGTGGTCACCGTGAACTCCGGCTCCGCCGAGTCCAAGAAGTTCGGGGCGCTCACGCACATCGGCCAGGACGAGACGATCGCGGGCGAGGCCGTCGGCAAGGAGCTGAACGAGCGCGGCAAGAAGAAGGCGCTGTGCATCCTGCACGAGCAGGGCAACGTCGGCCACGAGCAGCGCTGTGACGGCGCCAAGAAGACCTTCGACGGCACGATGCGGAACCTCTACGTGACCGGCACCAACATGCCCGACGTGCAGTCCTCCATCGAGGCCCGCCTCCAGACCGACAAGTCGATCGACGCGGTCGTCACGCTCGGCGCGCCCTTCGCGGACGCGGCGGTCAAGGCCAGGGAGGGCGCGGGCACGGAGACGGAGGTCGACACCTTCGACCTGAACGAGAAGGTCGCCGCGGGCCTGAAGTCCGGCGATCTCGGCTTCGCCGTCGACCAGCAGCCCTTCCTCCAGGGCTACGAGGCCGTGGACCTGCTCTGGCTGTACAAGTACAACGCCGACGTGCTCGGCGGCGGCAAGCCGGTCCTGACCGGCCCGCAGATCGTCACCAAGGAGCAGGCCGGCGAGCTTGAGGACTACGCGAAGCGAGGGACCCGATGACCGCCACGGCCCCGGCGCCGGCTCCGGAGGGCAAGAGCGACGAGCGCCTCGTCAAGACCTCTCCCCTGAAGAAGCTGATGGGCCGCCCCGAGCTGGGCTCGGTCGTCGGCGCCGTCGCCGTCTTCATCTTCTTCTCGATCATCGCGGACAGCTTCCTGCAGGCCAGCAGCCTCGCCACGGTCCTGTACGCGGCCTCCACGCTCGGCATCATGGCGGTGCCGGTCGCGCTGCTCATGATCGGCGGCGAGTTCGACCTGTCGGCCGGTGTCCTGGTGACGACGTCGGCGCTCGTCTCGTCGATGTTCAGCTACCAGATGACGGCGAACGTCTGGGTGGGCGTCGGCGTCTCGCTCCTGGTCACCCTCGCCATCGGCGTCTTCAACGGCGTCATGCTGACCCGCACGGACCCGCCGAGCTTCATCATCACGCTCGGCACGTTCCTGATGCTGACCGGCATGAACCTCGGCTTCACCAAGCTGATCAGCGGCACGGTCTCCACCAAGTCGATCGGCGACATGGAGGGCTTCGAGTCCGCCAAGGCCGTCTTCGCCTCGACGATCTCCGTCGGCGGCGTCGACTTCAAGATCACCATCGTGTGGTGGCTCGCCCTGATCGCCCTCGCCACCTGGATTCTGCTGCGCACCCGCGTCGGCAACTGGATCTTCGCGGTCGGCGGCGGCGAGGACGCGGCCCGCGCGGTCGGCGTCCCGGTGGCCGCGACCAAGATCGGCCTGTACATGGGCGTCGCCTTCGGCGCCTGGGTCTCCGGACAGCACCTGCTCCTGTCGTACGACACCGTCCAGTCCGGCGAGGGCGTCGGCAACGAGCTGATCTACATCGTCGCGGCGGTCATCGGCGGCTGCCTGATCACCGGCGGCTACGGCTCCGCGGTCGGCGCGGCCGTGGGCGCGCTGATCTTCGGCATGGTCAGCAAGGGCATCGTGTTCGCCGAGTGGAACTCCGACTGGTTCAAGTTCTTCCTCGGCGTGATGCTGCTCCTGGCCACCCTGCTCAACCACTGGGTCCGCAAGCGCGCGGAGGCGACGAAATGACCGACGTGACGGACGAGGCTCCGCCGGCTCCCGGGCGCACGCCGCTCGTCGAGCTGGACGACGTCAGCAAGTACTACGGCAACATCCGGGCCCTCGAAGGCGTGTCCCTGGAGGTCCACGCGGGGGAGATCTCCTGCGTGCTCGGCGACAACGGCGCGGGCAAGTCCACCCTCATCAAGATCATCGCGGGGCTGCACCAGCACGATGCCGGCTCGCTGCGGATCGAGGGCGAGGACACCCGGCTGGGCTCCCCGCGCGAGGCCCTGGACCTGGGCATCGCCACGGTCTACCAGGACCTCGCCGTCGTCCCGTTGATGCCGGTCTGGCGGAACTTCTTCCTCGGCTCCGAGCCGACGAAGGGGGCGGGGCCCTTCAAGCGCATGGACGTGGACCTCATGCGCGAGACGACCCGCGCGGAGCTGCTGCGCATGGGCATCGACCTGCGGGACGTGGACCAGCCGATCGGCACGCTCTCGGGCGGCGAGCGCCAGTGCGTGGCCATCGCCCGCGCCGTCCACTTCGGCGCGAAGGTCCTCGTCCTCGACGAGCCGACCGCGGCGCTCGGCGTGAAGCAGTCGGGCGTGGTGCTGAAGTACGTGGCCGCGGCGCGGGACGCGGGCCTCGGCGTGGTCCTCATCACGCACAACCCGCACCACGCGTACCTGGTCGGCAACCGCTTCGTCCTGTTGAAGCGGGGCGCGATGTCCGGCAGCTACGCGCGCGACGAGGTGACCCTCGACGAGCTGACCCGCCAGATGGCGGGCGGCTCGGAACTGGACGACCTCCGTCACGAGCTGGAAAGGGCCCCGTAGGGGCCCGTCAGGGGCGCGGGGAACTGCGCGCTCAGCCGGAGAAGACCCGCGGACGCGTCTGCCGATGACCGCGCAGACGCGTCTGCGGCATGTTCGTGGCCGGCCGCGCAGTTCCCCGCGCCCCTACGGGGCACCGCGGGGTGCCCGTTGTGCGCGCCCCCGCGAGCGTGAGGCAGAATCGCCGCAATGAGCACCTACCGCGACCTAGCGCACCGCGGCTCCGCACGAGCCACCGTCCTGCGGACCGTAGGCACGCGTGAACGCCGTTCCCATCTGACGGCGCCCCGCGTCAACACCGTCGGCATCGACATCGGCGGCACCAAGGTGATGGCGGGCGTCGTCGACCCCGACGGCAACATCCTGGAGACGCTCCGCACGGAGACACCGGACAAGTCCAAGAGCCCCCGGGTCGTCGAGGACACCATCATCGAGCTGGTCCTCGACCTCTCCGACCGCCACGACGTGCACGCGGTCGGCATCGGCGCGGCGGGCTGGGTGGACGCGGACCGCAACCGCGTCCTGTTCGCCCCCCACCTCTCCTGGCGCAACGAACCGCTCCGCGACCGCATCTCCGGCCGCCTCGCGGTCCCCGTCATGGTGGACAACGACGCGAACACCGCCGCCTGGGCGGAGTGGCGCTTCGGCGCGGGCCGCGGCGAGGACCATCTCGTCATGATCACCCTCGGCACCGGCATCGGCGGCGCGATCCTGGAGGACGGCCAGGTCAAGCGCGGCAAGTTCGGCGTGGCCGGCGAGTTCGGCCACATGCAGGTCGTCCCCGGCGGCCACCGCTGCCCGTGCGGCAACCGCGGCTGCTGGGAGCAGTACAGCTCGGGCAACGCGCTGGTCCGCGAGGCCCGCGAACTGGCCGCCGCCGACTCCCCGGTGGCGTACGAGATCATCGAACGCGTCAAGGGCAACGTCCCCGACATCACCGGACCGCTCATCACCGAGCTGGCCCGCGAGGGCGACGCGATGTGCGTGGAGCTGCTCCAGGACATCGGCCAGTGGCTGGGGGTCGGCATCGCCAACCTCGCGGCGGCCCTCGACCCGTCCTGCTTCGTGATCGGCGGCGGGGTCTCGGCCGCCGACGACCTCCTGATCGGCCCCGCCCGCGACGCCTTCCGCCGCCACCTCACCGGCCGCGGCTACCGCCCCGAGGCCCGTATCGCCCGCGCCCAGCTCGGCCCCGAGGCCGGCATGGTCGGCGCCGCGGACCTGGCCCGCCTGGTCGCCCGCCGCTTCCGCCGCGCCAACCGCCGCCGCGTCGAGCGCTACGAACGGTACGAGCGCTACGCCGAGGCCCGCAGCTCCGACGACCGCACCTCCCAGGGAACCCTGTAGATGACCGTGCCCCGCCAGCCCTCGTCCCCGGACCGCCCCGGCGCCCCCGAGCCGCCGGAGCGTGGCAGGGGCAAGCCCGAGGGCCGCCGCCACATGCTCCGCCGCCGCTGGCTGACGGCCACGATCATCGTGCTCCTGATCGGCATCCCCGCCGGGTACCTGGTGATCTCCGCGAACCAGAGCCGCAACAGCGGACGCGACAAGGAGAACAAGTACTCCGCCACGGGCCTCACCGAGGGCTGGCCGTCCAAGGTGCAGCGCCGCCTCTACGAGGTGCCGGTCCCTCCGTACTCGAAGGAGGTGGCGTACTACGAGACGAACAACTGGCGCACCAGCCGCCTCTACGTCCAGTTCCTCACCAGCAACAAGGGCCTGGACACGTTCCTGCGGCGCATCGGCGCGAGCGGCGGCGACCTCAGGCCGAAGGACATCACCATCAGCAAGCGCGACCGCGAGGTCGTCGGCTGGGAGTTCACGGGCCAGGGCCCCTGGTCGGGCCTGACACACGAACAGAAGAACCCGAAGCCCACCCAGGACGTGGTGGTGGACCGCGCGAACCCGAAGCACCCGATGGTCTACGTGGTCTCGTCCACGACACCCTGAGGGGCCTCGCGGCCTCTTCGCGGGCCGTGGGGACGCACACGTTCGAGCTTGGTCCAGCCGGTCCAGCCCCGCTTCGTCAGCAGCTCGATGAACCGGCGGGACGGCGGCAGCGCCTCGAACACGTACGTGTCCAGGAGCCGGGCGAACGGTGCCTCGATGCCGGTGTCGTCGACGTAGGACTCACCCTGCTCCTCGGCCAACCACGTGATGTAGGAGGCCAGTTCGTCGGCCAGCGCCACCAGTCGCGGGTCGTCGTCGGCGTGGTCGAGTGCTGCGCTCAGGGTGAGGTAGAAGTCGATGATCCGCGGATCGGCGAGCTGCTCCCGTTTGCGTGCCATCCACTCCGGTACCCGCTCGGGGGAGCGGGCCGCCAGCGGGATCCAGCCGTCGCGTTCGACCTGGACGATCCGCTCGTCGACCCCGAGCGCCCGCAGCAGGCCGAGGAACTCGACCACCTCCCGGGGCAGCGCCAGGCTGTCCCCGGCGGCGAGGCGGGCGATCCGCTCGCGGTGCCGCTGCCGCTCACGGATCTCCGCCCGCAGCCGCTCGTCGATGTCCGCGACCGCCGCGGCGAACTGCTCCTCGTCGGCCCGCAACACCTCCCGGACGCGCGCGAGCGGGACCCCGGCCTCGGCGAGCGTCCGAATCCTGACCAGCTCGAACACGGCAGCGGCGTCGTACCGCCGATACCCGGAGTGGTCCCGTTCCGGCTCCGACAGGAGCCCCTTGGCGTGGTAGTGCCGCACCGCGCGCACGGTCACTCCCGCGTACGACGCCAGCTCGCCGATCGTCAGCATCGGACCAGTCTCCTAGTCCGCCGCCCGGGTCCGGTAGAGACGCCGCGCCCAGAGGTGGCCGGAGAGCCCGATCGCCCCGCACCAGCCGATGGCCAGGAGCACGTCCTCACCCTCGGGTGATCCGGCCAGCAGGCCGCGGAGGGCGTCCATGGCCGGTGTGAACGGCTGGTGACCGGCGAACCACCGCAGGCCGGTCGGCAGGGACTCGACCGGCACGAACCCGCTGCCCACGAACGGCAGCATGATGAAGATCATCGGCCAGTTGCTCGCGGTCTCCGGGTTCGGGCTGGCGAGCCCCAGCGCCACGGCGAACCAGGTGACCGCGAACGACAGCAGCGCGAGCAGACCGGCCAGCCCCGCCCACTGCGCCGGCGAGGCCGAGGTCCGCAGACCGAGCAGGAACGCCACACCGATGACCGTCGCGAGCGCCAGGGCGGTCTGGATCATCGCGCCGAGCACATGTCCGGTGAGCACCGAGACCCTGGCGATGGCCATGGTCCGGAACCGGTCGATGATCCCGCCCGTCATGTCGGCGGCGACCGATACCGCGGTGCTGATGGACACGCTCGCCACCGCCATCACCAGGATGCCCGGGGTGATGAACGTCAGGTAGCCGAGGCGGCCCTCCGCGGCGGTCCCGGGCGGCCGGGCCCCCATCGAGCCGCCGAAGACGTAGACGAACAGGAGCAGGAACAGCAACGGCAGGGCGGTCAGCATCAGCGTCTGTGAGGGGTAACGGACCATGTGGCGCAGATTGCGGCGCAGCATGGTCGCCGAGTCGCGGAGGGCATACGTCGCGCTGTTCATGCCGGCACCTCCTCGGTGGAGCGGTCGGTGAGGGCCAGGAACACGTCGTCCAGGTCCGCGGTGCGCACGGCGAGCCCGGTGACCGCGTCGTCGTCGAGTCCGGCGAGCAGCCTTCGCAGCGAGGTGAGGCTGCCGTCGTGCGGCAGGGTCACGGTGAGCGCCGCGGCGTTCGCGCTCGCTCCGGGGAACGTGCGCGCCAGTTCGGCCAGCCGCTCGGCGTCGGCGGCCCGGAGTTCCACATGACCGCCGGGGACCAGCCGCTTCAGCTCGGCCGCAGTGCCCTCCGCGGCCAGCCGGCCGCCGTCGAGGACACCGATCCTGTCGGCGAGCCGGTCGGCCTCCTCCAGGTACTGGGTGGTGAGGAAGACGGTGACGCCCTCGGCCACCGACTCCCGCACGATGTCCCACAGGTCACGGCGGCTGCGCGGATCGAGGCCCGTGGTCGGCTCGTCGAGGAAGACCAGCCGTGGCTCCGACACCAGCGTCATGGCCAGGTCCAGCCGCCGTCTCATGCCACCGGAGTACGTCGCCGCGCGCCGGTCGGCGGCATCGGCCAGGTGGAACCGCTCCAGCAGCCGTTCCACCACACCCCGGGCGCGGTACCGGTCGAGGTGGCCGAGGTCGGCCATCAGGCGCAGGTTCTCCCGACCGGTCAGCAGCGGGTCCACGGCGGAGAACTGCCCGGTCACCCCGATCGACGCGCGCACCCGGTCGGCCTCGCGGCGTACGTCGTACCCGGCGATCCGCGCCTCGCCGGCGTCCGCGGGGAGCAGCGTGGACAGAATCCGTACGGTGGTGGTCTTGCCGGCCCCGTTGGGTCCCAGCAGGGCGTAGACGGTGCCCGCGGGGACGGTCAGGTCGAGGCCGGCGATCACGTCGTGGCCGCCGTAGGACTTGCGCAGCCCGGTGACCTCGATCGCCCTGGTTCTCGTAGTCATGCCCGCCATGCTGGGAGGTTGCCCCTGCGTCAGGGTCAACCGCCGGGGTCACGAGGACGGCGCGGGAGTGCGGCGAACCCCCGCCCGTCACCCCCGGTTCAGCCGAACGCCTCGTTTGTTGAAGTGCCAACTGTGGGCATGTCTCTGCGTGTTGAGACGTGAGTGCACCCCCCACAGGAGGAACCCCATGCGCCGTCGACTTGCCGCTCTCGCCGTGAGTGCCGCCTCCCTGACCCTGGGGCTCGGCGTCGCCGCGGCGCCGGCGTCCGCCGTGCCCGCCGACAAGGCGCAGGTGCTGAGCCGCTGGACCCAGATTGACGTGGGCAGCTACAACGCCTGGGTCTCGGCCCGCGGCAACCAGGCGGCGTGGAGCGCGTACCGGTTCGACTGGTCCACCGACCACTGCTCCTCCTCGCCCGACAACCCCCTCGGCTTCCCGTTCAAGACGGCCTGCGCGCGGCACGACTTCGGCTACCGCAACTACAAGGAGGCCGGCACCTTCGACGCCAACAAGGCGCGGGTGGACAGTGCCTTCTACGCCGACCTCAAGAGGGTCTGCGCACAGTACGGCGGGGCCAAGAAGGCCACGTGCGACGGGACGGCCTGGACGTACTACCAGGCCGTCGACAAGCTCGGCCGCTCCGATCTGGTGGACCGCGGGGCCGCCGCCTGACCGGCCGGGCGGGGCGTCGGGGCGTGGCGGGACGAGGGCCGCACGGGGCGTCGACAGGCGTGCGTGCGGCGGCAGTTGGGGACCGGCCGCGAGCGATCATGTCTTGACCGATTCGGGAGTACGCGTCCAGCACCGCGGCAGACACCGGCGTCCTGGGCCGCACACCGGCGCGCCCGCGCCGCGAGCGGTCGAGGTCGCGGCGGACCACTGGCGGGCGGTGCGCGACAGGCTCGCCGAGGGCGACGCCTCACGTCCCGCCTTCGATCGGGCCATCCCCGCACCGGTCGCGCTCCACGGGGACGTCCGGCGCGCTGTCCTGGAGATCTCCTGCTTCGAGCAGGAGGGACGTCTCCTCGGCCTGGTCACGGGCGTCGGCACCATCGTCACCGCGCTCGGGATGATGATGGCGCCGCTCGGCGGGGTGTGGGCCGACATCGTCGACCGGCGGGCCCTGCTGATCGTCATCGACCTGGCGCGGTTCGTCGTTGTCGCGCTGATAGCCGTCGGCGTGATGACCGACTCGCCCAACCTGGTCTACGTCTACGTCTACGTCTACATCGCGGCCGCGGTGCTCGGCACGGGTGAGTCCGTCTACCTCGTTACCGCCCGGGCGTTCCTGCCCAAGGGCGTCCCCGCCGAGCGGCTGATCACGTCCAACGGCTGACCACGTCAACGGTTGGCTGCAGGCGGTGCAGGTGGTGCCCTGGGGCAGTGTCGGCCAGCCGCTGGGCGGTGTGCTGTCCGCGTTCGCCGCGGCGGCGCCGTTCATCCTCGACGGCGTCTCGTTCCCGCTCGGCGTCCTGCTGCTGTTCCCCCCGCTGCGGACGACGCGGACCGAGCCGGCCGGGCCGCGGACCGGCTGGTGGCGGATGATCCGCGAGGGCATGCGCCATCTGCGGGAGGACGGCCTGCTGATCCGGCCGGCGGCGATCCTCGGCACCCTCAACTTCTTCACCACGAGCCCCGGTGTGCTGACGGTCCTCTGCGTCGTTCAGTGGCTGGACCTCCCAGGCGGCGCCCACGGCTTCTTCCTCGCCGCGAACGCGCTCGGCGCGATCACCGCCGGCGTCGTCGCCCAGTTGCTGCCGGCCTCGTCGCTGATGCTGAAGGCGTCAGCGCCTGGGGTGCTCTTCGGCGCTGGAGGACGTGCCGGAGCAGGTGGTGGAGTTCGTGCGGCGGCACACGCCACGTCACTCCGCCCCGGTGGGCGGAACCCACGCCGAACTCTACGGTTCGCACGGGGTCGCCCAGCTGTTCAGAGAGGCTGGCGAGGTGCCGCGAGTACGTCCCCGAGTACCTTCTCGAGCGTGACGCGGGCCAGTTCGTGTCTCAGGGTCTTCTCGATGCCCTCGTAGATGCCCTGCATCGCCGGCTGGATGCCGTGACCCACCACGCATCCCTGGTCCGGGGTGGCACGGTGCATGGCGAACAGCGGGCCGGCCTCCACTGCCTCGTACACGTCGAGCAGGGTGATCGACTCCAGCTCGCGCGCCAGCGACCAGCCCGCGCCCACGCCCCGCCGGGACTCCACGAGCCCGGCCCTGCGCAGCTCGCCGAGCAGCCGTCTGATCACCACGGGGTTGGTGTTCGCGCTGGTCGCGATCTGCTCGGAGGTGGCGACCTCATGGCCCTGACGCTGGTAGAGACCGATCCAGGCCAGCGCATGGGCGGCGATGGTCAGCCTGCTGTTGGCGCTCATGATCCCTCCTCCGGTCGCAACGCCCCATGTTACGACGGCGCGGTCGCAACAGTGAAGGTTGCGACCGTGCGCTGTAACTATTACGGTTACGACAGTGGGGGAGAGGCGGTCGAACGGACCGTGAGCGAGTTGCGAACTCAAAGGAGTACAGGAATGGAAAGTAACGAAAAGACCGTCCGCGAGGCTTACCGGCTTGCGGAAGGGAACATTCTCGACGGTGACGGTTTCCTGGCCTTGTTCACCGAGGACGGCTCGTTCAACGACATGTCGACCTCGCAGAGTTTCCGCGGGAAGCAGATTCCTCAGGTGATCGCGGGCCTCGCCCACTCGTTCCCCGATGTGCACCGTGAGCTGCTTGAGGTACATGCGTTCGGTGATGTCGTCGCCGTGGAGTTGCGCATCCAGGGCACGCATCTCGGAGGGTTTCCGACTCCGGTCGGCGAGATCCCGCCGACCGGGAACCGGATCGACGTGCCGGCGGCGGACCTCTGGTACCTCCGTGACGGAAAGGTCGAAAGGTTCAATTGCTACAACTCGATGAGCGTGTGGCTTGAGCAGATCGGGGTCCACCCTGACTTCAAGTCCGCAGTCGAAGCCACCGGGGCGGCAGCCACGACGGCGTGACTCTGCCGGTCAGCGCCGAGTATGCGACAGGACACCTTCTTCTTCGGGCCGCATACCCGGCGCTGCTCCTTGAGCGAAGTCGTTGTTCGCACCCGGCCGCCGACACGACCCGGCAGGCCGACTCACCGGGTATCGGCAACCCTGGCCGAGGTACGCGGGGCCGGACTGCCCTTCCCCATGCCGCCAAGCCCTGCGCATCCGACGCTGACCGTGGACGAGTTCACCCCGCGCGCGGACCGCAGAGGGCTCGGCCTGCCATGAGTCCGTGACGATCACGAGAACCGGCGCGGAGGCCGGCGTGGGAGACGGCACCACCCGCGCCCCTTGCTCCGCCCTCGGGCGGGACGACGACTCCCAGCTCGACGCCTTGCGGGCCACGGCATCCCGAGGGACAGATGTGCAGCGCGAAGACCAGCACCCGCGTCCGCGGAGGGCCCAGCTCCTCCGGCTGCTGCAGACCGAGCACGATGACACCGCAGCTCGCGCCGACCACCTGCGCGAGCAGATCGAGCGGCTTGCCACCAACCCTGCCGGGACGGAGGCCCGCCTGGCCGAGCCCGCCGCCACCCGCGAAGTCATCGACGGCCTCACCCCTCCCGGCCACACAACAGCCCCCGCGCCGGCCGCCACTGCCACCGTCTACCAGCGCATCGCGACCGTGTTCACCAGCCACTCCGGAAAGGTGTTCCATGTCCGCGATCTGCACGAGCAGCACCTCGACCTGCCCACGGACGAGCCCTCGGTCAACGTCACCCGCTCCCGCCGGGATGACTGCCATCGGTCCGGCCTCAGCACTGCCCTGGCACTGACGTGGGCGAGCCGTCGGCCGGATGCCGGTCAGCTGACGGAGGCTGTCGGCACGGCGGCCGAACCATTCTCGTGGAGACATCGAGTCCGCCCGGTACCCGGGCGGGACCACGGGGAGCGGACCATGCCGTTCGTCACCACCGGCGACGGAGTCGAGATCTTCTGCAAGGGCCGGGGCTCGGGCCGACCGGTCATGTTCCACCACGGCTGGCCGCTGAGCTCGGACGACGGGGACGCCCGGTTGCTGTTCCTCGTCCCCCCGAGCAGCTGAACACCGAGGCGTCCTTCGCCGCCCCTGCGGAGTCAGCCCCGCCGAGTGCTCTCGTCGGGCCGTCGGCGCACGCGCCGGCTCGACCACGGCGGCGACCGGCAGGCCAACGCCGCCCTGCACCGCACCGTCTTCACCGGGCGCGCCCCGACCTGCGCACCCAGGCGCACGACGAACGCCGCACCCAGCCAGGGCAAGACCCGGCGTGAGGTCGTCCGACGCCCCCAGCGGTGTGCCGCCCGCGAGGTCCCCAGCCTGGTCGGACCGGTTCCCGGCACCCCTGCGTTGGAGGGGCGTCCGGGAGACGTGAGAGGGTGCGGGGCGTGAGTGAGACACCGCCGAACACCCTGCAATACCGCTTCGACGGGCCAGAAGACGCCCCGGTCCTGATCCTCGGAGCCTCACTGGGTACCACATGGCACATGTGGGACCGCCAGGTCCCCGAGCTGACCCGGCAGTGGCGGGTGTTCCGGTTCGACATGCCGGGACACGGCGGTGCGCCCGCGTACCCCTGTCCTTCCGTCGGCGAGCTGGCCGAGCGGCTGCTCGCCACGCTGGACGAGCTGGGCGTGCGCCGGTTCGGCTACGCGGGGTGCGCCTTCGGCGGCGCCATCGGCGCCGAGCTGGCGCTGCGGCACCCGGAGCGCGTCGCCTCGCTCGCGCTGATCGCCGCGTCGCCGCGGTTCGGCACCGCCGACGAGTTCCGCCAGCGCGGCGTCATCGTGCGGAGCAACGGCCTCGACCCCATCGCCCGCTCCGCCCCCGAGCGCTGGTTCACGCCCGGCTTCGCCGCCGCGCAGCCCGCGATCACCGACTGGGCCGTGCAGATGGTGCGCACCACCGACCCCGGGTGCTACATAGCCGCCTGCGAGGCCCTCGCCGCCTTCGACATCCGGGCCGAACTGGGCAGGATCGGCGTCCCCACCCTCGTGCTCGTGGGCTCGGAGGACCAGGTCACCGGGCAGGGCGAGGCGCGCACGCTCGTCGCGGGCATCCCCGACGCCCGGCTCGCCGTCGTACCGGGCGCCTCGCACCTGGCCCCCGTCGAGCAGCCCGCCGCCGTCACCGACCTCCTCGTACGCCACTTCTCCAGCGCCTGGCAGGACACCCAGACGGCGATCATCGCGCCGCCCGTCAAGCCCGTCATCGCCCCGCCGGCCGCCGCCCCCCTGGCCGCGATCGCCCCGGCGGAGCAGCCCGAGGCCGTGCCGGGCACCGGCAGGCCCGACCCGTACGATGCGGGCATCAAGGTCCGCCGCGAGGTGCTCGGCGACGCCCACGTGGACGGCGTCCTCGCCGCCGCCGACGACTTCTCCGGCGACTTCCAGGAGCTGATCACCCGCTACGCCTGGGGCGAGGTCTGGAACCGCCCCGGCCTCGACCGCCGCTCCCGCAGCTGCGTCACCCTCACCGCGCTCGTCGCGGGCGGTCACCTGGAGGAGCTGGCTTTCCACACCCGGGCCGCCCTGCGCAACGGCCTCACCCCGGCCGAGATCAAGGAAGTGCTGCTCCAGGCCGCCGTCTACTGCGGCGTCCCCGCGGCGAACTCCGCCTTCAGGGTCGCCCAGGCCGTGATCCGCGAGGAAACCACGCCGCAGGAGTAGCAGGATGGAGGGATGACCGGCATCACGAACCCCTCGGACCAGGACCGCTCGCCCGTGGACGGGCGGCGCATGACCCTCACGAAGAAGTCCCACGCGTGCGTGCGTCTCGAAAAGGACGGACGCACCCTGGTCATCGACCCGGGCGGCTTCAGCGAGGAGGACGCCGCGCTCGGCGCCGACGCCGTCCTGGTCACCCACGAGCACCCCGACCACTTCGACGAGGGCCGGCTCCGGGCCGGCCTGGAGGCGAACCCCGCCGCCGAGATCTGGACCCTGAAGGCGGTCGCCGACCAGATCTCGGCCGCCTTCCCCGGACGCGTCCACACCGTCGGGCACGGCGACACGTTCACGGCCGCCGGGTTCGACGTGCAGGTCCACGGAGAGCTGCACGCCGTGATCCACCCGGACATCCCCCGCATCACCAACGTCGGCTACCTCGTCGACGGCTCGGTCTTCCACCCCGGCGACGCCCTGACGGTCCCCGGGCAGCCGGTGGAGACGCTGATGCTGCCGGTCATGGCGCCCTGGAACAAGATCTCCGAGGTCATCGAGTACGTGCGGGAGGTCGGGCCGCGGCGCGCCTACGACATCCACGACGCGCTCCTCACCGACCTCGCCCGGCCGATCTACGACCACCAGATCGGGTCGCTCGGCGGCGCGGAGCACCTGCGCCTGACGCCGGGGGAGAGCACCGTCCTCTGACCGCGGCGGCGGACCGCGGGCCGCTGACTGTCAGTGGTGCCGGGTAGGTTGTGGGGCATGCGCATTGCGACCTGGAACGTGAACTCGATCACCGCTCGGCTGCCGAGGCTGCTCGCCTGGCTGGAGGCCACCGGCACGGATGTCGTGTGCATACAGGAGACCAAGACGACGGCCGAGCAGTTCCCCGCCGACGAGCTCCGCGAGCTGGGCTACGAGTCGGCGGTGAACGCGACGGGCCGGTGGAACGGCGTGGCGCTGGTCTCCCGGGTCGGCCTGGAGGACGTCGTCAAGGGCCTGCCGGGCGACCCCGGGTACGACGGGGTGCGGGAGCCCCGCGCCATCTCCGCGACCTGCGGCCCGGTCCGCCTCTGGTCGGTGTATGTGCCGAACGGCCGGGAGGTCGGCCACGCGCACTACGCCTACAAACTCCAGTGGTTCGAGGCCCTGAAGGCCGCCGTCGCCGGGGACGCGGGAGGCTCCCGCCCCTTCGCCGTCCTCGGCGACTACAACGTCGCGCCGACCGACGACGACGTCTGGGACCCCTCGCTCTTCGTGGACTCCACGCACGTCACCCCCGCCGAGCGCGCCGCCCTCGCCGACCTGCGCGGGACGGGCCTGACGGACGTCGTGCCGCGCCCGTTGAAGTACGACCACCCGTTCACCTACTGGGACTACCGCCAGCTCGGCTTCCCGAAGAACCGCGGCATGCGCATCGACCTGGTCTACGGCAACGAACCCTTCGCCAAGGCCGTCACCGACTCCTACGTGGACCGTGAGGAGCGCAAGGGCAAGGGCGCCTCCGACCACGCGCCCGTCGTGGTGGACCTGGACGTCTGAGGGCCACCCGGGGACCCCGGGCGGCCCGAGACGCTCAGGGCTCCAGTTTCCGCAGGTCGACGGAGTTCGCGAGCGCCGCGAGCCCCGCGTCCCCGGGGTGCAGGTGGTCCCCGCTGTCGTAGGCGGGCAGCATGCGCGCGGGGTGCGCGGGGTCGCGGAGCACCGCGTCGAAGTCGAGCACGGCGTCGAAGTCCCCGCCCTCGCGGATGTACGCGTTGACCGCCTCCCGCTGGGCGTCGGCCGCCGCCGTGCACAGGGACTCGCCCTCGCAGGGCGCGATCGTGGCGGCCACGACGTGCAGGTCACGGGCGTGGGCGCGGTCGGCGACCTTCCGCAGGCCCGCGATCACCTCGTCCGCGGAGGCGCCCCAGCGCACGTCGTTGACGCCCTCGAAGACGACGACCGTGCGCGCCGAGGTCTGGGCGAGGACGTCGCGGTCCAGGCGGTGCAGGGCGCTCACCCCGCCGGTGTCGGTGGAGACGCCGTCGCCGGGGTAGCGGTCGGCGACGACGCGGTTGGCGGAGATGCCGTGGTTGAGGACGCCGTAGCGCGGCACGTCGGACTGGTTCAGGAGGCGGGTCGCCAGGACGTTGGGCCAGCGCCGGTTGGCGCTCTGGGCCGAGCGGACGCCGTCCGTGATCGAGTCGCCGAGCAGCACCACCGAGCCGGGCCCGCCGCTCACGTCGACGCCGGTGAGCAGCGGCCATGTCGTGATCGTCGAGGAGTACGCCGCGGGGGAGCCGTCCGCGGCATGATCGCCGGGGGAACTGACGTACGAGCGCTGGATCGCCTGGCTGTGCACCGGGGCCGTCGTCACCTGCCCCGGCAGGTGGAAGCTGACCAGCAGATTGCTGTCGGCGGGGACGTCGAAGTCGAGCGGATCGCTGTACGCCTGGGCGCCCGCCGGGATCCCGGTGCCCGTCCGGCCGCCCCGGAAGGTCAGCCGCCGGGGCTCGCCCCTGGCCTCCGCCCCGGCCTCCTGCACCGCCACGGTCGCGCCGCCGATCCTCACCGGGGCCGCCGCGAAGGTGTTGTCGAGGCGGACGCGCACCCGCGGCCCGCCCGTGCTGGTGTGCACGACGAGCCGCACGGTCCGGTCGCTGTAGTCGCCGACCGCGGTGTACCCGGAGGTCGAAGCGGCCCAGCTGCCCGTCCACCCCTTGGCGGGCGACCGCACCGACAGGGCGAAGACGTGCAGGTCCGTGGCGCTCCTGTCACGCGGCAGGACCACCGAGGCGACCTCGCGCCCCCGGGCGAGCGGCACGGTCACCACGTACAGCCTGGCCTTCTCGGCGAGCTGTCCGCCGGGCGTGTTGATGTGCGGCAGGGCCACGGACTTCGTGGCGAGCGGGCCCGAGCGCCAGTCCGGCGCGGTGAGCCGGTAGCCGCCGCGCGAGCCGTCCCGGTAGCGGACCGTGCCGGTGCCGCTCGCCTCGCCGCCGGTCCCCGCGACCAGGAAGGCCAGGGCGTCCCCGCGCCCGCGCACCCGTACCGTCTGGCCGTCGGCGACCACGTTGTCCCGCTCGCCGGGGCCGCTGCGCGGAAGGGTCAGCTCCGCCCCGTCGACGCCGAGGGTGCGCCCCGGGGTCCAGCCCGCGGCCGCCAGGTCCCGCGCGGACAGCGAGGCGCCCGCCCCGTCGAAGTCCGCTTCGCCGGGACGGGCGTCGTCGCTGACCGCGCGGTTGTCGAAGAGCCGCTCCAGGGGGAGCGGCCGGGGTCTGTGCGGGGCCGCGGCCTCGGCGGCGGCCACGGGGACGATGCCGGTGAGGAGAACGGCCACGACGGCCGCTCCCCGGATACGTCGGCGCACGACGGACCCCTCCCGTTTCGGGTGGCCCCCGCCGTGGTGGCAGGCGCCCGGTGATGACGGATGCGCCATGAAGCTAAGGAGGCGTCGGAGGCGCGTCAACGCGTCGCGCGTGAACACGGCGCGAACTCACCTGTACGGGCCGGGTACCAGCCCCGACTCGTACGCGAGGATCACGAGCTGCACGCGGTCCCTGGCGTCGAGCTTGGCCAGGAGGCGGGTGAGATACGTCTTCGCGGTGGCGACGCTGAGGCAGAGCTCCTCGGCTATCTCCGTGTTGGACAGGCCGCGGCCCACCAGGGTCAGCACCTCGCGCTCGCGGTCGGTGATGCCCTCGACCGTCACCTCGCGCGGCGGCCCCGTCTCGGGGCGGCCCGCGAACTCCCTGATGAGCCTGCGGGTGACGCTCGGCGCGATCAGACCGTCCCCGGCGGCGACCACGCGGACCGCCGCGAGGATGTCGTCGAGGGCCATGTCCTTGACGAGGAACCCCGCGGCGCCCGCGCGCAGCGCCCCGTAGACGTAGTCGTCGTCGTCGAACGTGGTCAGGACGACGACGTGCGCGGGCGCCGGGCCCGTCGCGATGCGGCGGGTGGCCTCGATGCCGTCCATGCCGGGCATGCGGATGTCCATCACGACGACGTCGGGGAGCAGCTCCGCGCACCGCCGGACCGCCTCCTCGCCCGAGGACGCCTCGCCCACGACCTCGATGTCGGGGGCGTCGGTGATGACCATGGCCAGGGCCGCGCGGACCAGGGGCTGGTCGTCGACGAGCAGGACGCGCACCGTCATCGCGCACCCGCCGGGGCCGGCAGCGGCAGCCTGGCCGTCACGCGGAAGCCGCCCTCGGGGCGCGGCGCGGCGTGCAGTTCGCCGTGCAGGAGCGCCACGCGCTCACCCATGCCGACCAGCCCGTACCCCGGGCCGTGCGGCGGTACGGCCGTGCCGCGTCCCGCGTCCTCGACGCCGATGACGATCTCCTCTTCCCGGTACTCCACGGTCACGGCGCAGGACGCGGCGTCCGCGTGCCGCACCACGTTGGTGACGGCCTCCTGGACGATGCGGAACGCCGACAGGTCGATGTCAGGGGGCAGCGCCCGGGCCTCGCCCCGCCACCGCACGTCCACGCGGACCCCGGCTGCCGTCGTCGTCGCGGCGAGCCGGCCGAGGTCCGCGAGCCCGGCGGCGGGTCCGAGCGGTACCGCCTCGCGCCCGGCACCGGGGCCCCGGCCCGAGCCGTCCGGCGCCGTCCCGTCCGCGTCGCTCTCCCGCAGCGCCCCGAGGAGCCGCCGCAGCCCCGCCAGGGTCTCCCGCCCGGCCGTCTCCACCGCGACCATCGCCTCGCGCGCCCTGGCCGGCTGGGTCTCCGCGACCCGGGCCGCCGCGCCCGCCTGGAGCGCGATGATGCCGATGCTGTGCGCGACCGTGTCGTGCATCTCGCGGGCGATCCGCAGCCGCTCGGCGGTGACGGCCTGCGCCGTGGCCTGGGCGCCGAGCCGCTCGGTGTAGACGCGGGTGCGCCGCACCGAGTCGCCGGTCAGCCAGGCCACGGCGGCGAGCAGGCAGTACGCCTGCCACCCCGACCAGCTGCTCTCGGTGGAGTGGGGGAGCCGGAAGGGCAGCCCGAGGACCTGCCGCAGGACCGCGAAGCCGGGCAGGGCGCAGAGCGCGAGGGCACAGGCGGCGGCGCGCGCCCGTGCGCCCCGCGTGGCCACGACGAAGCCCAGGGCGATGTCCACGGCCACGTACTGGAGGAAGGTGACGGCGACCTCGCCGACCGCCGCCGTCGCCGCGTACGAGCAGGCGATCAGCAGCGTGAGGGCCGAGAGCGGCCTGCGCCGCAGCAGGCGGCCCGCGCAGAGCGCCCCGCCGACGGCGGCGGCGATGACCAGCCAGTCCCAGGGGGTGGGGCCGGGGAGCGCGCTCGTCGGCATCAGCGGGAGGCCGAGGTGGGCCCGGGCGGCGAAGGCCATGCCCAGGCACCAGGACGCGGCGGCCCACGTGCCGGGCGAGGCGTACGTGGCCAGGGGGAGCGGCGGCGATGCGGACATGCGGTGATCGTAGCCACCCCGTCACCGAGGGGCATCGGACCCGGGGTGTACAACCGGGGTCGACATCCGCCGCGCCAGGTGTCAGCGCCGGTCCGACGACCGGCGGAGCGGCGCACGGCAGCCTGGTCACCGTGATCGAAGTCCATGAACTGACGAAGCGCTACGGCACCACGACCGCGGTGCGCGGCCTCGGCTTCCGGGTGCGTCCGGGCCGGGTGACCGGCTTCCTGGGGCCGAACGGCGCCGGGAAGTCCACCACCCTGCGCCTGATCCTCGGCCTGCACGCGGCCACCAGCGGCCGGGTCACCGTCGGGGGCCGCCCGTTCCGGGACCGCCCGCGCGGCCTGCGGCACGTCGGCGCGCTGCTCGACGCGGGCGACGTGCACGGCGGCCACAGCGCGCGCACCCACCTCCGCATCCTGGCCCGGGGCAACGGCATCCCGTACGCGAGGGTCGACGACGTCCTCGCGGAGGTCGGCCTCGCGGAGGCGGCCCGCCGCCGCGCCGGCGGCTTCTCGCTCGGCATGCGCCAGCGCCTGGGCATCGCCGCCGCCCTGCTCGGCGACCCGCCCGTGCTGCTCTTCGACGAGCCGCTGAACGGCCTCGACCCGGAGGGGGTGCGCTGGGTCCGCGGCCTCTTCGGGCGCCTCGCGGCCGAGGGCAGGACCGTGTTCGTCTCCAGCCACCTCATGTCGGAGATGGAGCACACCGCCGACGACCTGGTGGTGATCGGCAGGGGCGAGCTGATCGCCGCGGAGAGCCTCGCCGCGTTCGCGGCCCGCGCGGGCCGCGGTGCCGTGACGGTGCGTACGCCGGACGCGGCCGTCCTGACGCCGTCACTGACCGCGGAGGGCGCCACGGTCGTGCCCGACGACGAGGGAAGGCTGCTGGTCAGCGGCCTCGACGCGGAGCGCGTCGGTGAACTGGCCCTGCGGCACCGGGTGTTGCTGCACGAGCTGACCACGACCACGCCCTCGCTGGAGGACGCCTTCATGGAACTGACCGCCCCCGACGTCGAGTACGCGGCGGGAGGGGACCGATGACCCCCGTCGCAAAAGCCGCGGCCCGCACGTCCCCCGCGGCGTCCCCGGGCTCCGGGGAACCGCGCCCCCGGTTCACCGACCTGCTCGCCGCCGAGTGGCTGAAGTTCCGCTCGCCGCGCTCGACCGCCTGGTCCCTGGCGGGCACCGTGCTCGCCGTGCTCGCCTTCAACGCGGGGACGGCGTACGACACGTACCGCTACTGGCGGGAGAACGACGCGGAAGGCCGCGCGCGCTTCGCCCGGGACGGGATCGCGCTCCAGGAGGCCTTCAACGGCAACGCGATGCTCGTCATGATGCTCGCGGCCGGGGCCGTCGGCGCCCTCGCGGTGGCGGGGGAGTACCGGACCGGGCTGATCCGCACGACGTTCACGGCCGTGCCCGCCCGGCGGTCCCTGGTCACCGCGAAGGTCCTGGTGGTCGCCGCGGCCACGGCCGCCACCGGCGCGGTCGCCGCGGGCCTGTCCTTCTGGCTGACGCAGACGATCCTGGACGGCCGCGGCCTCGGCGTCCCCATCGGCCACCCCGGCGCGTGGCGGCTCGTCGCCGCCTCCGCGCTGCTCGCGCCCGTCTCGGCGCTGACCGGCATGGCGCTCGGTGCCCTGCTGCGGCACGTCGGAGCCGCCCTGGTCGCCGTCTTCGCGCTGCTGCTCCTGCTGCCGGGGATGCTCGGCGACGACCGGCACTGGACGGCCGTCGCCGGCCACGCCACGCCGTACCAGGCATGGCTGCGCCTGGCCGAGGCCGGCGAGGCGACCGCACGCTACCCCTGGACGGCCGCGGGGGCCTGGCTCACCCTCGCCCTCTGGTCGCTCGCCGCGGCGGCCGTCACCGTGGGGACGGTGGACCGCCGCGACCTGTGAGGCACGCGGGTCAGGGCGCGGCCGGGGCCTCGGGGCCGTCCCCGGCGGCCACGCGGACCACCACGGCGTACGAGCCGCAGCCGAGCAGCAGGCGGCCGGGTATCCGGTCGCCGCGCGAGGTGTGCAGGGCGTCGAGGAGCCCTGTCGCCGGGTCGAACGTGATGTCGGCGAGTGTCCCCGCCGAGTCGCCCAGCTCGGTCAGCAGACGCTGACCGAGGAGCTTCTGGTCCCCCGCGGCGTCGGCCGCGGTGAAGCGGGCCGCCGACGACGTCGCGACGACGACCGCGTCGGGCCCCACCGCGTGCACGTCCTCCCAGGCGATGACATCGCCCCCGACCTTGGTGTCCTCCAGGCGGAGCGCGGTGATCCGGCCCGACTCCGGGTCGACGACGAGCCCGGCCACGGTGCCCACGCGCGAGGCGTCCGCCGAACTGACGACCGGCCGGCCCACGGTCTGACTGAGCAGCATCACGGCGTCCGCCCCTCTCCGACGGCGCCGGGGCCGCCCGTACCGCCGAGCCGCCTGCGCCGCACGGAGGCGGCGAGGCCCGTGAGGTCCCCGGCGATGTCCTCGGTGTCCCGCGCGGGGACCATCAGCGTGTCGCCCGTCATGGCGGGGTGGCCGCCGAGCGCCAGGAAGACGGTGGCCTCGTGGTGGCCGAGCGCCTCGGTGGACGACATCTCGACGCCGACCACGGCGCCCTCCGCGCCCGCCTCGACGACCACGTCGCGCACGGTGCCGACCTGCACCCCGAGGTCGGTCAGCACGCGGGCCCCGCGCACCAGGCCGCCGGACGCCTCCTCCCAGCCGGCGACGGCCGCCTTGTTCTCAAGGGCCTCCTCGGAGGCGATCATCACGGCGTCGGCGCCGAGCGCGTGCACCCCCGCCCACGGCAGGCTCTTGCGCAGCGGCCCGGAGAACAGGCCGCGCCCCGCGAGCGTGAACCCGGCGATCCTGCCGTTCGTCCCGTCCAGCACGACGTCCTTGACCTGGCCGACGGCCTCACCGCCGAGCGTGACGACCGGGCGCCCGGTCAGCCCCGCGGCCGGCATCAACTCCCTCACCGGGTCTCCTTTGCCCAGCTCATGTCTCATCGCGCGCCCCCTCGCCCGGAGCGCCTGCCGCGCCGCACCACGATGACCCCGCCGCGCCGCCGCCGCGCCTGCACGCCGAGCACGACGGCCGCCAGCAGACCCACCACGGCGATCACGGCAACGCACCACACCCACCACGCCATCCGTCCACCTCCCGGATCGAGCACCTGACAGTCATACGTACCCGCGTACGGGTCCTTCAGCGCCCCCGGGCCGCCTACCAGCGCGGGTGATCCGCCCGATTCCGTGATCGACTGATGCCAGGTACATTCTTGGACATACGGATGGGCGGGCCTTCGGATCGGCGGACGGGTGAGGGTGCGCGCCCGGCCGCGCACCCGGCGGGTGTCATCGACGGAGAGGCCGACCATGAACATCCCGTTCCTCGACAGGTGGCGCAGGCGGCACGCGGGGGCCGAGCCGGCGGGCGCGGGGCTCGCGGGCGCGTTCGAGGCCGACCCCGACGGCGTGGCCGCGCTCCTCGCCGAGTGCGAACTGCTCCGGTCCCAGGCGGCGGTGGCGGGCCTGGAGCTCGACGACACCCCCGCGTCGCTCGCGGCCCTCGACCAGCTCCTGCCGCGCTGGCGCGACGACCCGGAGCTGCTGCCCTGGCTCGGCAACGACGCGGGGCTCTACCTCGGCTCGGTCGTGGTGCGGACGGTGCCGGGCGCCACCTGGCACGTCTGGCCCGGCGGCAGCGCCGTCGTGCGGCTCGCCTCGGGGCGCGAGATCGCGGTCGTCGAGGCGGGGCTCGACTGGGCGGTCCACGGGGCGCCGGAGCTGTCCCAGGTCTACGCCGAGGCCTCGGAGGCCTGAGCACCTCTGCCCCTGATTGCCGCAAATACGGTTAATGCCCCTGCATGCGTGTCGTCCAGTTAGTCCCGTTTTGACGTGGATAGTTTGCGCGGACGTACACAGCAGAAAGTGGGCAGGTCTTGCCATGGCCGTCGATCCGTTGATCGAGCTGCGTGATGTGAACAAGTACTACGGTGAGCTGCATGTCCTTCAGGACATCGACCTCACCGTCGGCAAGGGGGAGGTGGTCGTCGTCATCGGCCCTTCGGGGTCGGGCAAGTCGACGCTCTGCAGGACGATCAACCGGCTTGAGACCGTGCAGTCCGGCGAGATCCGGCTGGACGGGCAGCCGCTGCCCGCGGAGGGCAAGGCGCTCGCACGGCTCAGGACCGAAGTGGGCATGGTCTTCCAGTCCTTCAACCTCTTCGCCCACAAGACCGTGCTCCAGAACGTGTCCCTGGCGCAGATCAAGGTGCGCGGCCGCAAGAAGGACGAGGCGGACAAGCGCTCCCGCGAACTCCTCGAACGGGTGGGGCTCGCCGCGCACGCCGAGAAGTACCCGGCCCAGCTCTCCGGCGGCCAGCAGCAGCGCGTGGCCATCGCCCGCGCCCTGGCCATGGACCCCAAGGCACTGCTCTTCGACGAGCCGACCTCGGCACTCGACCCGGAGATGATCAACGAGGTCCTCGAAGTCATGCGGCAGCTCGCCCGGGAGGGCATGACGATGGTCGTCGTCACCCACGAGATGGGCTTCGCCCGCTCCGCCGCCAACCGCGTGGTCTTCATGGCCGAAGGACGCATCGTCGAGGACCGGTCCCCCGAGGACTTCTTCACCCACCCGGAGAGCGAGCGCGCCAAGGACTTCCTCTCCAAGATCCTCAAGCACTGAGGGGGCGACGTGCTGCTGACACGACCCACCGCGCCCGCGATCCGGCTGCTCGCGGCCCTCGTCCTGACCGCGCTCGCCTCCGCCGCCTGCGGCAAGGAAGGCAGCCCGCCGACCAAGGGCCCGGCGCGCGACGAGCTGCCGGAGTACTCCGTCGCGAAGGACTTCCGGCTCCCGCAGTCCGGGACCTGGAAGAAGGCCAGGAGCCGCGGCCACTTCGTCGTCGGGGCCAAGGAGGACCAGCCCTACCTCGGCGAGAAGGACCCGGCGTCGGGCACCTACTCCGGCTTCGACATCGAGATCGCCAGGATGGTCTCGGCCTCGCTCGGCCTCGACCCCCGGCGCGTCGAGTTCAGGACCATCGCGTCCGCCAACCGCGAGACCGCCCTGCAGAACGGGCAGATCGACTACTACGTGGGCACCTACACCATCAACGACAACCGCAAGAAGCTCGTCGGGTTCGCCGGCCCCTACTACATGGCGGGCCAGGGCCTCCTCGTCCGCTCCGACGAGAAGGACATCGAGGGCCCCGGGGACCTGGCGGGCAGACGCGTCTGCTCGGCGGCCGGGTCCACCCCGTACCAGCGCGTCCGGAAGGACTACCCGAAGGCCACCCTCGTCGCCTACGACACCTACTCGATCTGCGTCGACAACCTGCTGACCTACCAGGTCGACGCCGTCACCACCGACGACGCGATCCTGATCGGCTACGCCGCCAAGGTGCCCGAGGAGCTGAAGGTCGCCGGCAAGCCCTTCTCGCGGGAGCCGTACGGGATCGGGGTGCCCAGGGGCGACGACGCGCTGCGCCTGGCCATCGACGACGCCCTCGCCGCCGGCGAGAAGAACGGCGACTGGAAGAAGGCCTATGACGCCACGCTCGGCCTCTCCGGAGTGCCCGCGCCGCAACCGCCCGCCATCGACCGCTACCCGGCGAGCTGAGGAGGCGTCGTGGACGTACTGACAGACAACTTCTCCACGTTCGGCGAAGGGTTCCTCGGCACGGTCGAACTCACCGTCCTCGCCTCCCTCCTCGCGCTCGTGCTCGGCTTCCTCGTGGCCTCCTTCCGGGTCGCGCCCGTCGGCTCCTTCCGGGCCTTCGGCACGGCGTGGGTGACCGTCCTGCGCAACACCCCGCTCACGCTGCTCTTCTTCGCCGTGCTGCTGGGCCTGCCGCGCTTCGGGCTCGTGCTGCCGTTCGAGGTGTTCGCGGTGCTCGCCCTCGGCTGCTACACCTCCGCCTTCATCTGCGAGGCCCTCAGATCCGGCATCAACACCGTGCCCAAGGGGCAGGGCGAGGCGGCCCGCAGCCTCGGCATGACCTTCGGTCAGACCCTGTCGGCGGTGGTGCTCCCGCAGGCCTTCCGCTCGGTCGTCGCACCGGTCGGCTCCAACCTGATCGCGCTGGCCAAGAACTCCGCGATCGCCGGCGCGTTCAGCGTCACCGAACTGCTCGGCACCTACAAGACGCTCAACGAACTGGGCTACGACATCATCTGGACCTTCGTCTGGATCGCCCTCGGCTACCTCATCGTCACCCTGGCCATCAGTGCCGTCTTCAATGTCCTGGAAAAGCGCTGGGGAGTCGCACGATGAAGGCCGTCTCCCACGATTCCACCGCCCTGTACGACATCCCCGGCCCCAGGACCGTGCGCAGGCACCGGCTCTACGGGGTGGTCTCCACCCTCGTCCTGCTCGCGCTCGTCGCCTGGCTGCTCTACCTGCTCTTCGACACCGAGCAGTTCACCGCCACCAAGTGGACGCCCTTCGAGTACAAGGGCATCCAGGAACTGCTGCTCAGGGGCCTCGGCAACACGCTCAAGGCGTTCGCCATCTCCGCCGTCCTCGCGCTCGCCCTCGGCGGACTGCTCGCCATGGGGCGGCTCTCGGACCACCGCCCGGTGCGCTGGGTGGCCACGCTCGTCGTCGAGTTCTTCCGCGCGATGCCGGTACTGGTGATGATCTTCTTCGTCTTCGTGGCGCTGAAGGTCCAGCCGCTGCCCGCGCTCGTCACCGGACTCACGCTCTACAACGGCTCGGTGCTCGCCGAGGTCTTCCGCTCCGGCGTCAACTCCGTGGAGCACGGGCAGAAGGAGGCCGCCTACGCGTTGGGCATGCGCAAGTCCCAGGTCATGAGCCATGTGCTCGTGCCCCAGGCCGTGCGCGCCATGCTGCCCGCCATCATCAGCCAGTTGGTGGTCGCCCTCAAGGACACCTCGCTCGGCTTTCTGATCACCTACGAGGAGTTCCTCCACGCCGGGAAGCTGATCGCGTCGAATCTCGACTACGATTTGCCCTTCATCCCCGTGGTCATGGTGATCTCACCGATCTACATCGGGATGTGCATGTTGCTGTCATGGTTCGCCCAATGGGTGTCCAAGCGTCAGCGGCGCAATCCGAAGACCGAGGCCGCGGAAGTAGCACCGGCCGAACCAGGAACGCTGCTGCCGAAGGGGGTCCCCCCGGATCACTGAGATCTGGGGGGAGCAGTAGCTCGCAGGGCCATGCCCGGCCGGCGGCAGCCGGAGATCACTGCTCGCGCAGGGGAACGGACACGTAGGACGGGTCCGCCTCCGGCGAGGAGAAGGTCAGCTGCGCGCCGGACGGGTTGTGCTCGATGTAGAGCGGGTCGACCGTGTCGACGACCAGGGCGAGCTTGTGGCCCGCCGGTACGTCGTAGGCCGTGGAGAACAGCTCCAGGTCGACGCCGAACGGCTTGCCCGGCGTCTTGCCGTGGAAGGTGTACGGCGCGTTGCTGACCAGCTTGCCGAGGCCGAGCGGCCCCACGTCGTAGAGGTAGGCGACGAGGGTGCCGCTCTCCTTGGTGCTCGACAGGGTCGTGTGCAGCTTCGCCGTGCCGCGCACCCGCTGCGCGGTGGTGTACCGCTCGGACTCCCAGACGCCGGTGTGGCGGCGCGGGAGCAGCGGCACCGAGGTCATCGGCGGGATCTTCAGGAACTGGTCCAGGGCGTTGGAGAGGATCGCGGTGCCGCCGTTGGCGCCGGAGTCGACGTTGGCGCGGATCGTGGTGGAGCCCGCCATGGCGATCTTCTCGCGGGTGGGGCCGACCGACTTCCAGTCCGGGTAGCCCTCGTAGCCGCCGTCCGACCGGCTCTTGAGCCGGACCGGCTGCTCCTTGTCGATGCCGTTGGCCTCGCCCTTGAGGTAGTGGTCGAACCACCGGCGGGTCGACGTCCAGGTGTCGTTGGGCAGGCCGAGGAGGCCGGTCGCCTCGGCGGTCGCGTGGTCGCCGGGGCGGAACTCCAGGCGCTTGGGTCCCGTCAGGCGCTCGTAGAACTCGGCGTACTGGTTGGGCGGGAAGAGCGAGTCGCCCCAGGCGTTGCCGAGCATGATGGCGGCGCCGTTGCCGTTGATCTCGTCGAGGTGGGTCGTGGGGGACCGCTCGGCGCCCCAGGCGATCATCTCGTCCTCCTTGTCCAGGTTCGACGCGAGGAAGTTTTTCAGCGTCTGCCGGAGTTCGGCGCTCGGCCGGCCGGTGACGGCGCCGAGCCCGCCGAGCAGCGCGGCGGCCTGGACGTGCTGGGTGCGGCCGCTGTAGATCGAGTCGATCAGGTCGGCCCAGCCGCTGAGCGCGGCCACGGCCTTGACGCGCTTGTCGTGCCCGGCGGCGAGCAGACTGATGCCCGCACCGTACGAGACGCCCGCCATGCCCACCTTCGCCGGGTCGGCCGGGGTGTTCTCCAGCGTCCAGTCGATGACCTTGGAGGCGTCGGCGACGTCCTCGGGGCCCGCGGTCTCGATCTCGCCGCCGGACTGCCAGAAGCCGCGCGAGTTGTAGCTGACCACCACGTAGCCGGAGTCGGCGAGCCGCTGGGCCTGGGCGACGTACTCGATCTGCGGCATGCCCCAGCTGGTGGGCAGCACGATGGAGGGGTACTTCGCGCCCTGCCTGGCGCCCTTCGGCGTGAAGACGTTCGCCTTCAGGACCGTGCCGCCGTCGCCGGGGATGTCGACGAAGCGCACGGCGGCGGAGCCCGCGGTGGGCGGCGCGGCGGCCGGAACCGCCCGCGCCACGGGCGCGAGGCCGAAGGCGGCGCCGGCGACGAGAGTCGCCGATACGGTTCCCACGGCGGTGGTGCGCAGGGCGGGGTGCGGCAGTCCCACGGGTCACTCCTCGGTCGGACGGTGCAAAGTGACCTGACGGTAACCGCGAGGGCTTACCAGCGGTAACCCGTCGGTAAGTTACGCCCCGGTAACGATTGGTGGGCGGTGGACCGGGGCGAACCCCGGTGGCACCTCAGTGCAGGGCGCTCCTGGACCGCCACTCCGGCCAGGACAGATTCCACTCGCCGTAGCCGTTGCCCGGGGCGGGGGCGCCCTTCGAGCCGCTGCCGACGATCTCGAAGGGGTCGCCGGGGCGGACCTGGCCGTAGAGCCAGCCCGCGTCGCCGTCGCTCATGCCGACACAGCCGGAGCTGCGGTTGGCGCTGCCGAAGTAGCGGGCGTTCCACGGGGCGGCGTGCGCGTACATGCCCGACCACGTCAGGCGCATGGAGTGGTCGACCATCTTGTCGTAGCTGTCGCCGCCGGTGAGGCCGACCGTCTCGGAGCGCATGTTGACCGTGCCCTCCTTCGCCATCAGGACGGAGGTACCGCCCCAGGAGGCCTTCTGGCCGCCGGGGGTGCCCGCGGAGACCGGGAGCGTCCTGACCCAGACGCCCTCCCGCACCAGCGTCGCCGTCCTGCTGTCCAGGTCCACCCTGACGATCTGGCTCCTGCCGACCGTGAACCTCGTGGAGTAGTCGCGCACGAACCAGCCGCCGGTGCCGGAGTCGACGCCGTTGAGCCGTGCGTCGAGACGCACCTTCGTGCCGGACCTCCAGTACCTCCTCGGGCGCCAGTCGACGCGGTCCCTGCCGTCGTAGTTCCTGATCCAGCCCCAGGAGCCCGCCGTGTGGTCCGAGGTCGTCACCTTGAGCTGCCTCTCGACCGCGGCCTTGTTCCCCACCGGGTGGTCGAAGGTGATCGACAGGGGCTGGGCGATGCCCACGGTGCTGCGCGCGGCCGGGGCGAGGGTCACCTTGTTGACCCGGTCGGGCTCGGCCGTCGCGAAGAACGCCCCGGCCCTGCCGCCCTCCTCGGTGACCGCCCGCACCCTGTACGCGGTGCCGGGCGCCGCCCTGCGCCCGGAGGTCCAGGAGCTGCCGTCCGCGGCGACCCTGCCGGGCAGCCTCTCCCCCTTGCCGTCGGTGACGGCCACCCGCTCCAGCGTGCCCTCGGCCAGCCGCACCTTCACCGGGCCGCCCGCCCTCGCGTCCCGGCCCGTGAGGTTCACGGAGATCTCCGGCTCCCCGCCGGAGCCCGAGCAGGCGCTCAGGGCGGCGGCGAGGACGGCGAGGCCCGCGGCGGCCGCGAGGGTGCGCATGGGGACTCCATGGAGAGAGCGCGGCGGACGCCGACGGTTGTCTGATGTGCGGAAGATGACCGCCACGTCACCTTAGGACCCCGGATGGTCCCGAACCGCGATGACGCGCCGTCACTTCGCGCGATGGGAGGTGCGGGCCGACGGCACGGGGAGCGGCGTCCGGGCGGCGCGCGTCACGTCCGCGACCAGCTCCACCACGTCGGGTCCGTACGCCTGGGAGTTGACGACCTTCAGGAGCAGCACGAAGGCGTTGGCGCCGTACTTGCGGGCGAGCTTCTCGTGGTGGCGGGCGAGGTGCCGGGCGGCGGCCTGGCTGGCGACCGCGCGCTGGCCGCAGAAGAGGAACACCGGCCTCGTCTCCTGCCCGCGGTCGACGGTGAGCCGCGCGAGGAGCACGTACTCGGTGAGGCCCGCCTCCAGGCGGTAGCGGTCCGGGCCGACCTGGAACGCCCCGCGGTCCGGTATCGGCTCCGGTTCGGTGTTCACCCGGACGCCCGGCAGCAGCGAGTGCATGTGCGCGGCCATGCGGCGATTGGCCACCGGGCTTCCCACGCAGAACTCCGTGCGCTCGCCGAAGCTCTGCTGGGCCGCGTCATGGGCGACGATCTGCGCGTGGGCCCCGCACTCCCTGATCACCCCGGCGAGCTCGATGAGCGCCGACACGTCGTGACGGACCACGCTCTGCTCGGGTCCGTTCGCGTCGCGGTTGACGACGAGCAGCGACTCCGCGTTCTCGGGCAGCCCGAAGAAGGCCTGCTCGCGGCGGAGCCGGTGCTTGGACAGCCGGCTCCGGGCGAGCCAGCCGAGCACGGCACTGACGCCGGCCGCGATCAGGCCGAGGACGATGATGCGCACGTCTCCAGTCATGGGGGCGCATGCTAGCGGCACGCCGAAACTCTGCTCGGGTCGGTCCTTACGCGATCGGGGGCGCGAAGTTACGCTGCGCGGACGGCTGTTGACAGGAGGTACGAATGCGTCGCGCTGTCGTACGTAATCTGACGCTATGGGCGGTCGGAGGGGTATTGGTGTCGGTGGGTGCCGCCGCGCCCCCTTCGGCTACGCGCTCAGCGGAACCGGCCCCGGCGGCCGGTACGCCCGTCCAGAAGGTGCCGGTCGCCGTCGGCCACGGCGGGGCGGTCGCCAGTGTCGACGCGGACGCGTCGGCCGCCGGCATCGAGATTTTGCGGAAGGGCGGCAACGCCGTCGACGCCGCGGTCGCCACGGCCGCCGCGCTCGGCGTCACAGAGCCGTACTCGGCGGGCGTGGGCGGTGGCGGGTACTTCGTCCACTACGACGCGAAGACCCGCCGGGTCAGCACCATCGACGGCCGCGAGACGGCCCCCCGCACCGCCGACTCCAAGCTCTTCCTGGAGAACGGCAAGCCGATCCCCTTCGCCGACGCGGTCACCAGCGGCCTGGGCGTGGGCACGCCCGGCACGCCCGCCACCTGGCAGTCGGCGCTCGACAAGTGGGGCAGCAAACGGCTCGGCACGCTCCTGAAGCCCGCCGAGCGCCTGGCACGTGACGGCTTCACCGTCGACGCGACCTTCCGCTCGCAGACCGCGTCGAACCAGAAGCGGTTCGCCGACTTCCCCGCGACGGCCGAGCTGTTCCTGCCGGGCGGCGAGCTCCCGAAGGTCGGCTCGACCCTGAAGAACCCCGACCTGGCCCGCACGTACGCGGAGCTGGGCCGCAAGGGTGTCGGCGCGCTGTACCGCGGCAAGCTCGCCGAGGACATCGTCCGCACCGTCAACGAACCGCCCGTCGACCCGGACTCCGGCCGCGAGGTCCGCCCCGGCGACCTCTCCCTCAAGGACCTCGCCGGGTACGCGGTGAAGGGCCAGAAGCCCACGAAGACCTCCTACCGCGGCCTCGACGTGTACTCCATGGCGCCCTCCTCGTCGGGCGGCACCACGGTCGGCGAGGCCCTCAACATCCTGGAGCGCACCGACCTCTCCAGGGCCTCACAGGCCAGGTACCTGCACCGCTACATCGAGGCGAGCCGCATCGCCTTCGCCGACCGGGGCCGCTGGGTGGGCGACCCCGCCTTCGAGGACGTCCCGGCCAAGGAGCTGCTCTCCCAGCGGTACGCGGACACGCGCGCGTGCCTCATCAAGGACGACGCCGTGCTCAGGAGCCCGCTCGCGCCCGGCGACCCGCGCCGCCCCAAGGCGTGCGCCGCGGGGGACGAGGCGGCGCCGACGACGTACGAGGGTGAGAACACCACGCACCTCACGGCGGCCGACAAGTGGGGCAACGTCGTCGCCTACACCCTCACCATCGAGCAGACCGGCGGCAGCGGCATCACCGTGCCGGGCCGCGGCTTCCTGCTCAACAACGAGCTGACGGACTTCTCCTTCGCCCCGGCGAACCCGGCGGTCCACGACCCGAACCTGCCGGGGCCCGGCAAGCGCCCGCGCTCCTCGATCGCGCCGACGATCGTCCTGAAGGACGGCAAGCCCGTGGTGGCGCTCGGCTCACCCGGCGGCGCGACCATCATCACCACCGTCCTGCAGACCCTGACCGGCTTCGTCGACCGCGGGCTGCCGCTGGTCGAAGCGATCGCGGCGCCCCGCGCGAGCCAGCGCAACGCCGCGCAGACCGAGCTGGAACCGGGCCTCTGGGACAGCCCGCTGAGGGCGGCCCTGGAGAAGATCGGGCACTCCTTCAAGCGCACGCCCGAGATCGGGGCGGCGACCGGCGTCCAGCGCCTCCCCGGCGGCAGGTGGCTCGCCGCGGCCGAGAAGGAGCGCAGGGGCGGCGGCTCCGCCATGGTGGTGCGGCCCGAGAAGTGAGACACGGCCGGGGGCCGGGCCGCGCCGGGCCCGGCCCCCGGCGGGCCTCCGGGGCGGGCCGGTCTGCGGCGCGCCTCCGGGGCCCGGCCCCCGCGCGGCGTCACAGTGCCGTGAGGATGCGGGGCCCCTCCTCCGTGATCGCCACGGTGTGCTCGGCGTGAGCCGCGCGGCTGCCGTCGTCGGTGCGCAGCGTCCAGCCGTCCGGCGCCGCGTGGTAGCCGTCGCCGCCGCCCGCGATCACCATCGGCTCGATGGCGATGACCATGCCGTGGCGCAGCGGCATGCCGCGGCCGGGGCGGCCCTCGTTGGGCACGCCGGGGTCCTCGTGCATGCTGCGGCCGATGCCGTGGCCGCCGAAGTCCTCGGGGATGCCGTACCCCGCCTTCCTGCACACGGTGCCGATGGCGTGGGCGATGTCGCCGATGCGGTTGCCGACCACCGCGGCCGAGATGCCCGCCTCCAGGGCGCGCTCCGCCGTCTCGATGAGGCGTACGTCCTCGGGGCGCGGCGTCCCCACCGTGAAGCTGATGGCCGAGTCGCCGGCCCAGCCGCCGAGGTGCGCCCCGAAGTCGGCGGAGAGCAGGTCGCCGTCGCGCAGCCGGTAGGAGGTCGGGACGCCGTGCACGATCGCGTCGTTGACCGAGGCGCAGAGCACGGCGGGGAAGGGGACGGGCGCGAAGTGCGGGTGATAGCCGAGGAAGGGCGAGGAGGCACCGGCCTCGCGGAGCACGGCGTGCGCGATCTCGTCCAGTTCGAGCAGGCTGACGCCCACGCCGGCCGCCTCGCGGACGGCGGTCAGCGCTTGTGCCACGACACGTCCCGCTTCCCGCATCGCGTCGATCGATTCGTTCGTCTTGAGTTCCACCATGCCAATTACTATACCGGTATTTAAATGGGGGTCGTACGATGGCGGCATGGTACGGACACCTTTGACACCTGAGGAGCGCGAGCGCGGCGAGCGGCTCGGGCGGCTGCTGCGGGATGCGCGGGGCGTGCGGAGCATGGTGGCGGTGGCCGCCGAGGCGGGCCTCTCCGCGGAGACGCTGCGGAAGATCGAGACCGGGCGGGCCCCGACCCCCGCGCTCTTCACCGTGGCGGCGCTCGCCTCCGTGCTGGGGCTCTCGCTGGACGACCTCGTGGAGCGGTGCGAGCTGCTGCCGGCCTGAACCGGCGGTAACCCGGCGGGCCCTGCGGCATGGGGGCGCCGCCGGCGAAGCGCCGTGCCCGCGGCGAACCGCGTGTAGTCGTCCCGTAACACATCTGGTGTTATCTTCCGGACCGGAATACTCCTGTCTGCACGGGGTGGAGCTGGTCGCATGAGAGTGGGACAACTCCCGGATCAGGTCGGGGAGTTCGCGAAGTACCTGCGGGGACTGCTGGGCCGTCTCGACCAGGACGCCGGCTGGTGCGGCGTGTTCTGGCAGCGCGACCCGGACGGCATGCGGGCCTGCCTGGACGGCGTCGAGGTCCCGCCCTGGGACGTGGTGCAGGCGCTGCTGCACGACCTCGCGGCCGACCGCGGCGTCCCCGAGGCCGAGCGGGAGGCGGAGCGGGCGCGCACCCTGCACCGCGCCTCGCTCACGGCGTACGACGCGAGACCCGGCGCCCGCGAGCTCCTGAGCGACCGGCTCGACATGATGCTCGGGGAGCAGCGGATCGCCGCCGAGCGGGAGGCGGAGCTGGCCCGGCGGCTCGCCGCGGCCACCGACCCCGACGAGGCCGACCGCGTCAACCTCGACCTGGCGTGGGTGCGCGACGACCACGAGCGGGCCTCCGCGCGGTGCGTGGAACTGCGGGAGCGCATGGACCGCCTCGACGCGGCGGAACGCCCCACGTGGGTGGAGTTCGGCCCCGGCGCGGCGGCGTCCGCCCCCGGGGCGGCCCATGACCCCGGGCTCCCGGCGCAGCGGGACTCCGTCGCGCCGTCCGCCCACCCCGGCCCCTGGTTCGAACCGGCCCCGCCCGGCCCCGAGGACGTGGATGGCGTGGGCGGCTCGGGCGGCACGAGCCCCTCGGCCGAGCCGGACGGCCGGCACGCTCCGGAACCCCCCGGCACGGACGCCCTCCACGGCGCCGTCACCGGCACCCCCCACCACGACACGTCGGCCACCGTCGAACTGCTCGCCGGGCTCCGCAAGGAGGGCCGCAGCGGTGAGGCGCACGGCGTCCTGGTGGAGATCGCCGGGTGGCCCGCCGAGCGGCTGCCCGAGCTGGCCGGTGAGCTGCACCGCGCGGGGCTCGGCGCGGACTGGGCGACCCTGCTGTGGGAGGCGGCGTCCCTGCCGCCCGACCGCCTGGTGGCCCTCGCGGACGCCCTCGCGGGGGCGGGCCGCGCCGATGACTGCCGCAAACTGCTGCGGCAGGGCGTCGCGCGCCCCGCCCCGGAGATCGCCGAGGCGATCCTCGCGCTGCTCGACGCGGGCCGCGAGCGGGAGGCGCGCGCCCTGCTCGACTCCTACCACCGCGTGCGCACCCCCGAGGACGCGGCGGCCTGCGCGCACACCGACCCCCACCGGCTCATCCCCCTGCTCCTGGAGACGGCGCGGGCGGTCTCCGAGGAGCACCACTGGGACCTGGTGCACGCCCTGCGCGTGGCCGGGTTCAGCGCCTGACCCCGATCCGGCCTGACCGTTCCGCCGGCGCCCGGTGCCCGTTCTCGCCCGCTCGGGTACGAATCATGATCGACTCCGGCGGTTGGCGGCGATGGTCTTGCCCAGCCCGCCGGACAGGCTTACGTTTTCCTCTCTACGCACCCGGTCTACGTGCGTAGAGGCTCTCTGACGTCCTCTCAAGGGCAGTCCCTCCAAGGGCAGGTGAAGGAGCAGCTCATGGTCAACGTCGTACGCGCCGCACTGGTCCAGGCGACCTGGACAGGCGACAGCGAATCCATGATCGCCAAGCATGAGGAGCATGCCAGGGACGCCGCCCGGCAGGGCGCGAAGGTCATCGGGTTCCAGGAGGTCTTCAACGCCCCCTACTTCTGCCAGGTCCAGGAGGCCGAGCACTACCGCTGGGCCGAGCCCGTGCCGGACGGACCCACCGTCACGCGCATGAAGGAGCTGGCCCGCGAGACCGGCATGGTGATCGTCGTCCCCGTCTTCGAGGTCGAGCAGTCCGGCTTCTACTACAACACGGCGGCCGTGATCGACGCCGACGGCAGCTACCTCGGCAAGTACCGCAAGCACCACATCCCCCAGGTCAGGGGCTTCTGGGAGAAGTACTACTTCAAGCCGGGCAACCTCGGCTGGCCCGTCTTCGACACCGCGGTCGGCAAGGTCGGCGTCTACATCTGCTACGACCGCCACTTCCCCGAGGGCTGGCGCCAGTTGGGCCTGAACGGCGCCCAGATCGTCTACAACCCCTCCGCCACCTCACGCGGCCTCTCCGCGTACCTGTGGCAGCTCGAACAGCCCGCGGCGGCCGTCGCCAACGAGTACTTCGTCGCCGCGATCAACCGCGTCGGCCAGGAGGAGTACGGCGACAACGACTTCTACGGCACGTCGTACTTCGTCGACCCGCGCGGCCAGTTCGTCGGCGACCCGGCGAGCGACAAGGACGAGGAACTCGTCGTCAGGGACCTGGACTTCGCGGTCATCGAGGAAGTACGTCAGCAGTGGGCGTTCTACCGCGACCGGCGCCCCGACGCCTACGAAGGGCTGGTGCGGCCATGACCGACCTGTACGACCGCCACAAGGCGGTCCTGCCCGACTGGCTCGCCCTCTACTACCAGCGGCCCATCGAGATCACCCACGGCGAGGGCCGGTACGTCTGGGACGCCGAGGGCCGCAAGTACCTCGACTTCTTCGGCGGCATCCTCACCACCATGACCGCGCACGCCCTGCCCGAGGTCACCAAGGCCGTGGCCGAGCAGGCCGGACGGATCATCCACTCCTCGACGCTCTACCTCAACCGGCCGATGGTCGACCTCGCCGAGCGCGTCGCCGCCCTCTCCGGCATCCCCGACGCCCGCGTCTTCTTCACCACCTCCGGCACCGAGGCCAACGACGCGGCGCTGCTCCTCGCCACCGCCCACCGCCGCTCCAACCAGATCCTGGCGATGCGCAACAGCTACCACGGCCGGAGCTTCACGGCCGTCGGCATCACCGGCAACGCCGCCTGGTCGCCGACCAGCCTCTCGCCCCTCCAGACGCTGTACGTGCACGGGGGCGTCCGCAGCCGGGGACCGTACGCCGCGCTGAGCGACGCTGAGTTCACCGCGGCCTGCGTCGCCGACCTGCGGGACATGCTGGGGCAGGGGCGCGGGGGAGTGGCGGCGCTCATCGCCGAGCCGATCCAGGGCGTCGGCGGCTTCACCTCGCCGCCCGACGGGCTCTACGCCGCCTTCAAGGAGGTCCTGGACGAGCACGGCATCCTCTGGATCACCGACGAGGTGCAGACCGGGTGGGGCCGCACGGGCGAGCACTTCTGGGGCTGGCAGGCGCACGCGGCAAGCGGGCCGCCGGACATCCTGACGTTCGCCAAGGGCATCGGCAACGGCATGTCGATCGGCGGCGTGGTGGCCCGCGCCGAGGTCATGAACGGCCTCGACGCCAACTCCATCTCCACCTTCGGCGGCTCCCCCGTCACCATGGCGGCCGGCCTCGCCAACCTCACGTACCTCCTGGAGCACGACCTCCAGGGCAACGCCCGGCGCGTCGGAGGGCTCCTCATCGAGCGGCTCAGGGCCGTCTGCGCCCAGGTGCCCGCCGTACGCGAGGTGCGCGGGCGCGGCCTGATGATCGGCATCGAACTGGTCGACCCCGGCACCGGCGGCCCCCGCCCCCGGGCGGCGGCCGCCGTGCTCGAAGCGGCCCGCGAGGGCGGCCTGCTGCTCGGCAAGGGCGGCGGCCACGACACCAGCGTCCTGCGCGTCGCCCCGCCGCTCTCCCTGACCGTCGCGGAGGCGGAAGAGGGAGCGTCGATCCTGGCAGAGGCCCTGCGCAGCGCCTGACGGCGCATCCACCCGAAGGGAGCGCACCACATGAGCGACCGCACCCTGATCCGCGGCGGCCTCGTCGTCACCGCCGCCGAGGAGACCCACGCCGACGTGCTGATCGAGGACGGCAGGATCGCCGCCCTCGCCGCGAGCGGCAGCGCGGCGGCGCGGGCGTGGACCGCCGAGCGCGTCATCGACGCCACGGACAGGTACGTCATCCCCGGCGGGGTCGACGCCCATACGCACATGGAGTTCCCGTTCGGCGGCACCGCGTCGTCGGACACCTTCGAGACCGGTACCCGGGCGGCGGCCTGGGGCGGCACCACCACCATCGTCGACTTCGCGGTGCAGTCCGTGGGGCGCTCCCTGCGCGAGGGCCTGGACGCCTACCACGCGAAGGCGGCCGGGAAGTGCGCCATCGACTACGCCTTCCACATGATCGTCTCCGACGTCGACGAGTCGTCGCTCAAGGAGATGGACGGCCTCGTGGGCGAGGGCGTGACGTCGTTCAAGCTCTTCACCGCCTACCCCGGGGTGTTCTACAGCGACGACGGGAAGATCCTGCGCGCCATGCAGAAGGCCGCCACGAACGGCGCGCTGATCATGATGCACGCGGAGAACGGCATCGCGATCGACGTCCTGGTCCAGCAGGCACTCGCCCGCGGCGACACCGACCCCCGCCACCACGGCGAGGTGCGCAGGGCGCTCCTGGAGGCGGAGGCCACGCACCGCGTCATCCAGCTCGCCCGGGTCGCCGAGGCGCCCCTGTACGTCGTGCACGTCTCGGCCGCGGAGGCGGTGGCGGAGCTGGCGGCGGCGCGGGACAAGGGGCTCCCGGTCTTCGGCGAGACCTGCCCGCAGTACCTGTTCCTCTCCACGGACAACCTCGCGGAGCCGGACTTCGAGGGCGCGAAGTACGTGTGCTCGACGCCCCTGCGGCCCCGCGAGCACCAGGCGGCGCTCTGGCGCGGCCTGCGCACCGACGACCTCCAGGTGGTCTCCACCGACCACTGCCCGTTCTGCTTCACGGGCCAGAAGGAGCTGGGCCGCGGCGACTTCTCGAAGATCCCCAACGGGCTCCCCGGCGTGGAGAACCGCATGGACCTGCTCCACCAGGCCGTCGTGGACGGCCACATCACGCGCCGCCGCTGGATCGAGATCGCGTGCGCCGCGCCGGCGCGGATGTTCGGCTTCTACGGCAAGAAGGGCACGATCGCGCCGGGCGCCGACGCGGACGTCGTCATCTACGACCCGGCGGCCGAGCAGACCATCTCGGCGGCGACGCACCACATGAACGTCGACTACTCCGCGTACGAGGGCAAGCGCGTGCGCGGCCAGGTGGAGACGGTCCTCTCGCGCGGCGAACCCGTCGTCGAACGGCGCGAGTTCAAGGGGCGTGCGGGCCATGGGGCGTTCGTGCCGCGGGGCCTTTCGCAGTACGTGGACTAGGAGGCGGCCACCATGGATTTCGGACTCGTGCTGCAGACCGACCCGCCCGCCTCGACGGTCGTGGGGCTCATGCGGCGTGCGGAGCGCAACGGCTTCCGGTACGGCTGGACCTTCGACTCCGCCGTCCTGTGGCAGGAGCCGTTCGTCATCTACAGCCGCATCCTGGAGCACACCACGCGGCTGACGGTGGGCCCCATGGTCACCAACCCCTCCACCAGGACCTGGGAGGTCACCGCCTCGACCTTCGCCACGCTCAACGACATGTACGGCAACCGCACCGTGTGCGGCATCGGGCGCGGCGACTCCGCGATGCGGGTGGCGGGCCGCAGGCCCAACACGCTGGCCCGGCTCGGCGAGGCGATCGGCGCCATCCGCGACCTGGCCGAGGGGCGCGAGGCCGACATCGACGGGCAGGCGCTGCGGCTGCCGTGGGTGCGGGACGGAAAGCTGCCGGTGTGGATGGCGGCGTACGGCCCGAAGGCGCTGGCGCTCGCCGGGCAGCGGGCCGACGGCTTCATCCTCCAGCTCGCCGACCCCTTCCTCACCGCGTACATGGTCGGGGCCGTGCGGGAGGCCGCGGCCGAGGCCGGGCGCGACCCGGCGGGGGTGAAGATCTGCGTGGCCGCGCCCGCGTACGTGGGCGACGACCTGGCACACGCCCGCGAGCAGTGCCGGTGGTTCGGCGGCATGGTCGGCAACCACGTCGCCGACCTCGTCGCCAGGTACGGCGAGCACTCCGCGATGGTGCCCGAGGCCCTGACCGCCTACATCAAGGCGCGCGAGGGCTACGACTACAGCCACCACGGGCGGGCCGGGAACCCCGACACCGCCTTCGTGCCCGACGAGATCGTCGACCGCTTCTGCCTCGTCGGCCCCGTCGAGTCCCACGTCGAACGGCTGCGGGAGCTACGGGACCTCGGCGTCGACCAGTTCGCCGTGTACGCGATGCACGACGCCAGGGAGGAGGTCATCGACGCGTACGGCACGGAGGTCATCCCCCGGCTGACCTGATCCCGGCGCCCCCGCCCCCATGCCGTGGCCATGGCATGATCTCGGCGTGACCGTCACGCCGAGACCGCTCCGACGCGCCGTGATCCTCGCCGTGGCCCCGCTGCTGCTCGCCGGCTGCGGGCTCGCCGCGGAGCTGGAGCGCGAGGCCGATCCGGCGCGCGAGGCGACGACGCCCGAGGCCGGGCCGTCGGGCCCCGCCGAGCCGTCCGGCCCCGCGCCCGGCCCCACCGAGCCGCCCGCCGCCGGCCCCTGCCCCGACTCGGGCTGGCGGATGTCACCCGGCATGGTCACCGCCGCCATGGGGCTGCGCGCGATGTCCGTGACGCTGACCAACTGCGGCACGGGCGTGCGCGAGGTGAACGGCTACCCCGACATCCGCGTGCGCGGCCTGGACCGGCGGCTCTTCGCCGTGACGGTGCTCAAGGGCACCGAACCGGTGACCTCCATGGACGACCCGGGACCGCGGCGCGTGCGGCTGCGTCCCGGACAGTCGGCGTACACCTCGCTCGTCTGGCGGTACTCGGCCGTCGACGCCGCCACCCGCGAGGGAAGCGGCGTCTACGTGGACATCGGCCCCACCGAGGGCGCCGCGCGCCAGACCGTCGAACCCGACGGCGGCCTCGACATCGGCGAGACGGGCATGCTCGGCACCACGGCGTGGCAGCGGAGCCCGCGGGACGACGCGCCCGCCGCCTCCCGCCCCGCTACGGAACGCGCGCCGTCCACTCCGGGTTCGTGAACTTCGTCCTGACCAGTTCCGCCGCGCGGGCGCGCTCGGCGTCCGTCACCCCGCCTGCGGTCAGACCGTAGCGGCCGCGGAAGGAACCGATCATGCGGTCGATCACCGCCTCGCGGGGCAGGCCCGTCTGGCGGCGCAGCGGGTCGACGCGCTTCTTGGCGCTCCTCGTGCCCTTGTCCGACATCTTCTCCTTGCCGATGCGGAGCACCTCCAGCATCTTGTCGGCGTCGATGTCGTAGGACATCGTCACGTGGTGCAGGACCGCGCCCGTGCCCCCCTCGGGAGCCACCACCCGCTTCTGCGCCGCCCCCGCGATCTTCCCCGCGTCCGTCGCGATGTCGTTGAGCGGCTGGTACCACGCCTTGATGCCCATGTCCGCGAGGGCGCCGAGCACCCAGTCGTCGAGGTAGGCGTAACTGTCCTGGAAGGACAGCCCCTGCACGAGCGCGTCCGGCACGGAGAGGGAGTACGTGATGGTGTTGCCGGGCTCCACGAACATCGCCCCGCCACCGGAGACGCGCCGCACGACGTCGACGCCGTGCCGGGCCGCACCGTCGGGGTCCACCTCGTTGGAGAGCGACTGGAAGCTGCCGATGATCACCGAGGGCGACGCCCACTCCCACACCCGCAGCGTCGGCGGGCGCCGGCCCGCCGCGACCTCCTGGGTCAGGACCTCGTCGAGGGCCATGTGCAGGGCGGGCGACTGCGGCCCCTCGTGGACGAGCTGCCAGTCGTAGTCCGTCCAGTTCGTGGCCTGCGCCAGGGCGCGGCGCACCGCGACGCCGAGCCCCTCCGACGTGAGGCCGTACATCACCGTGCCCTCCGGCAGGGCCGCGTCGACGCGGGCCGCGAGACCCGCGGCGTCCGTGTCGGCGGGGGCGCCGTCGAGCGCGCCGTTGATCGCCTCCAGCGCCTCGTCCGGCTCAAGGAAGAAATCGCCGGCCACGCGCACGTGCCGCAGCACGCCGTCCGCCACGTCCAGGTCCACCACGACGAGCTTGCCGCCGGGAACCTTGTACTCACCGTGCACCGTGCTGCCTCCATGCCCCGCTGTTCCGTGATCGCCCTCCACGCTAACCGAGTGCCGGAACGTCCGATCCGGCGGAAGATGGGGCGAGGCGGCAGGGACCACCACGGGCGAGCACGCGGAGCAGCCGATGGACGGGCAGGCGGAGACGGGCGGCGAGCGGGGACGGCACGTCCTCGTGACCGGGGCGACCGGCTACATCGGCGGGCGCCTCGTGCCGGAACTGCTCGACGCCGGGTACCGCGTGCGCTGCCTGGCCCGCTCCCCGGTGAAGCTGCGCGACCACCCCTGGGCCTCCCGGGTGGAGGTCGTACGGGGCGACGTCACCGACGCCCGGTCGCTCGCCGCGGCCCTGCGGGGCATCGACGTCGCGTACTACCTGGTGCACGCGCTCACCACGGGCCCCGGCTTCGAGGACACCGACCGCACGGCGGCGCGGACCTTCACCGGGCAGGCGGCCCTCGCGGGCGTCGGCCGCGTGGTCTACCTCGGCGGCCTCGTCCCCACCGGCGTACCGCCGGCCCAGCTCTCGCCGCACCTGCGCTCACGGGCCGAGGTGGGCGACATCTTCCTGGCCGCGGAGGTCCCCGCCACCGTGCTGCGCGCGGCCGTCATCATCGGCTCGGGCTCCGCCTCCTTCGAGATGCTCCGCCACCTCACCGAGCGGCTGCCGGTCATGGTCACGCCGAGCTGGATCGGCACCCGCATCCAGCCCATCGCCGTCCGCGACGTCCTGCGCTACCTCGTCGGCAGCGCGGGCATGCCGCCCGAGGTGAACCGCGCGTTCGACATCGGCGGCCCCGACGTCGTCACATACGAGGAGATGATGCGGCGCTACGCTCGCGTGGCCGGGCTCCCGCACCGGTTCATCCTGCGCGTGCCCATGCTGTCCCCCGGGCTCTCCAGCCTCTGGATCGGCCTCGTCACCCCCGTGCCCCGCGCGCTGGCCCGCCCCCTCGCCGAGTCGCTGCGCCACGAGGTGGTCTGCGACGAGCACGACATCGCGCGCCACGTCCCCGACCCGCCCGGCACACCGATCGCCCTCGACGAGGCGCTCGCCCTCGCGCTGCGCCGCGTCAAGGAGGCGCAGGTCGCCACCCGCTGGTCGTCGGCGGCGCTGCCCGGCGCGCCCAGCGACCCGCTGCCCACCGACCCCGACTGGGCGGGCGGCAGCCTCTACACCGACCGGCGCCAGATCACCGTCGACGCCTCGCCGGAAGAGCTGTGGCGCATCATCGAGGGCGTCGGCGGCGACAACGGCTGGTACTCCTTCCCGCTCGCCTGGGCGGTCCGCGGCTGGCTGGACCGCGCGGTCGGCGGCGTGGGGCTGCGCAGGGGCCGCCGCGACGCCGCCCGGCTGCGGGTCGGCGACTCGCTGGACTTCTGGCGGGTGGAGGAGATCGAGCCGGGCCGGATGCTGCGGCTGCGGGCGGAGATGCGGCTGCCCGGACTCGCCTGGCTGGAGATGCACGCCGACCGGGACCCCGCGGGCCGCGTCCGCTACCGCCAGCAGGCGTTCTTCCACCCGCGCGGACTGCTCGGCCACGCCTACTGGTGGAGCGTCTCGCCCTTCCACGCCGTCGTCTTCGGCGGCATGGCGAGGAACATCGCGCGCGCCGCATCCCAGGAGGCCAGGACGGGGGAAGCAGCGGGAGACAAGGCGGTACGGACCACGCGTGACGGAGCAGCACCATGAAGACCTCGGTCGTCCTCTTCACCTCCGACCTGCGGGTCCACGACCATCCGCCGCTGCGCGCCGCCGTGACCCGCGCGGACGCCGTGGTGCCGCTCTTCGTCCGGGACCGGGCCATCGAGGACACCGGAACCACCGGGCCGAACCGCGAGGCGTTCCTCGCCGACTGCCTGGCCGACCTGGACCGGCGGCTGCGCGACCGGGGCGGCCGGCTCGTCGTCCGCGGCGGTGACGTCGTCGACGAGGTGCGCGCGGTGATGGCGGAGACGGGCGCCACGGAACTCCACCTGTCCGGCGGCGTCAGCGGATACGCCCACGCCCGCGAGCGGCGGCTGCGGGAGGCCCTGGAACGCGACGGCGGGCAGGTGCTCGTCCACGACGGGGTGGTCACGGTGCTCCCGCCGGGCGCGGTGACCCCGGCGGGCCGCGACCACTTCGCCGTCTTCACCCCGTACCACCGCCAGTGGTGCGCCCAGCGGCCCCGGGACGTCCTCGGGCCGCCGCGGGGCGTCCGCGTCCCCGGCCACGTCGGCTCGGAGCCGGTGCCCGGCCGTGACGGCGTCGACGGCGTCTCGCCGGGGCTCGCGCGGGGCGGCGAGAGCGTGGGCCGGGCGCGGTGGAAGGCATGGCTGCGGGACGGCATCGACGCGTACGGGGAGGGCGGCCAGGACGATCTGGCGGGCGACGCCACGTCGCGGCTCTCGCCGCATCTGCACTTCGGCACGGTCTCCGCGACCGAACTCCTCCGCGACGCCCGCCGCCGGGAGGGCGCGGGCGCCGAGGACTTCGTCAGGCAGCTCTGCTGGCGCGACTTCCACCACCAGGTGCTCGCGGCCAGGCCGGGGGCCGCGTCCCACGACTACCGTCCGCGCGAGGACCGCTGGCGCACCGAGCGGTCGGCGGGCGGGGACATCCGCGCGTGGCAGGAGGGCCGCACGGGCTATCCGGTCGTCGACGCCGCCATGCGGCAACTGCTCCACGAGGGCTGGATGCACAACCGCGGCAGGCTGCTGACCGGGAGCTTCCTGACCAAGACGCTCTACGTCGACTGGCGCGTGGGGGCCCGGCACTTCCGGCGGTACCTGGTCGACGGCGACCTGGCCGACAACCAGCTCAACTGGCAGTGGATCGCGGGCACCGGCACCGACAGCAGGCCCAACAGGGTGCTCAACCCCGTGCGCCAGGGCAGGCGCTACGACCCGAGCGGCGACTACGTACGGCGCTGGGTGCCCGAGCTGCGGGGGCTCGCGGGCGGCGCGGTGCACGAGCCGTGGAGGCTGCCGGCGGCCCAGCGGGCCCGCTACGACTACCCGGAGCCGGTCGTCGGCCTCGCGGAGGGGCTCGCGCGGTTCCGGCGGGCGCGGGGGATCGGGTGACGGGGTGCGCGCGCCCGCCGGGCCGGGGTCATGACACAGGCTCTCGGTCCGCCGTGCCGGGCAGCCACAGGTCGGGGCCGAAGACCTCGTAGCGGATGCGCCGGGCCGGGATGCCGGCGCGCAGCAGCTGTCCGCGCACCTCGCGCATGAACGGCAGCGGGCCGCACAGGAAGACCGAGGCGTCCTCGGGGAGTGCGACCCCGGCGAGGTCCATCAGCCCGCTGCGGGCGCCCGGTTCCTCCGCGCCGGGCCGCTCGTACCAGAACTCGGCGCGGGCGTCGGGCAGCCGCCCGACCAGCTCACGGGTCTCGGCGCGCAGGGCGTGCGCGGCGGGGGAGCGGTCGGCGTGCAGCACCAGTACCGGGCGCGGGGAGCCGATGGCGGCGAGGTGGGCCAGGATGCCGGTCATGGGGGCGCAGCCGATGCCCGCGGACACGAGCAGGACCGGTGCGGTGGAGTCGTCCCGCTCGTCGAGGAAGACGTCGCCGAAGGGCGCGGACAGGGTCAGCTCGTCGCCTTCGCGGACCTGCCGGTGCAGCAGGGCGGAGACCTCGCCGTCCGGCGCGCCGGCCGTGCCCGCGACCCGCTTCACGGTGATGCGCCGCAGGTCGCCGCCGGGGTCGCGGGACAGGCTGTACTGCCGCAGCTGGCGCACGCCGTCGGCCATGCGCACGCGCACGCTCACGTACTGTCCCGCCCTGGCCCGCGGCGCGGGCAGGCCGTCGGCGGGGCGGAGCAGGAAGGACACCGTGTCGGGGGTCTCGGTGCGGCGCCCGACGACGGTCCACTGCCGCCACACCTCGCCGGGCTCCACGGCCGCGTCCCGGTAGAGGCGGGCCTCCCTGCTGATCAGCGCGCCGGCCATCAGCCAGTACACCTCGTCCCAGGCGGCCGCCACCTCCGGGGTCACCGCGTCGCCGAGCACCTCGGCGATCGCGCCGAACAGGTACTTGTGGACGATCGTGTACTGGTCGTCGGTGACCCCGACGGCGGCGTGCTTGTGCGCGATCCGGTCCAGGAGCGTGTCCGGGCGGGTGCCGGGGTCGTCGAGCAGCGCCGACGCGAACCCGGCGATGGAGCCGGCGAGGGCGCGGCGCTGGGCACCGCTGGCCTGGTTGCCGCGGTTGAACATCCCGTCGAGCAGCTCCGGCCTGTCGCGGAACATCGTGCCGTAGAAGCGCGTCGTGATCTCGTCGAGTGCTCCGGCGACGGCGGGCAGCGTGGCACGGACCACGGCGGCGGACTCTGCGGACAGCATGGGGCCTCCAGGCGGGGCGGCAGAAGTGGGGGCAGCGGTCACAGGAGGCTGCCGCTGCCGTAGGGGGCGTACAGGTCGAGGAGCCGGGTGCGGGACGAGCGCAGGCGGTGGACGAGGACGTCGCCCACCCACAGGGCGATGCCCAGGCCGAACGCGGGGTCGTCCCGGCACAGCGAGCGGACGGCGGTGGCGTCGAACTCGTGGGCGCGCACCGGGGTCGTCGCCTCGGCCCCCAGGTGCCAGGCGTGCGGGGAGAACAGCCAGGACCAACCGATGAGTTCGTTGTGCCGGAGGGTCTCGATGACCGCGGCGCGGCGGCCCGGCACGTGCAGGTCGAGGTGGACGGTGCCGGTGCGGATGATCCAGAAGCGGTCGGCCCGGCCGCCCTCCTCGAAGAGCCGGGCGCCCTGGGGGATCGACACCTCCCGGGCGAAGTGCATCAGCCGCTGCCGGTGCTCGGCCGGCAGTGCCTGGAGCATGCTGGGCGTCATGGTGGAAGCGGTCATGGTGTGCCTCCGGTAGGGAGCTGTCGGCCTGTCGCTCCCCAGGTTCTTGCAGCGCCCCGCCCCCGCCCATGGGCCGGTCGGCCTTCCGGCCGGGCCACTCGGTACCGGGCGTCGCACCCCCGGGTGCGGCCCGGACGGGAGACCCGAGGGCGGAGTAGGGCCGACCGGCCCTGGCCGTCCGGCCGGGGAACACGGAAAATTCGCGGTGGACAGGACCGGTCGCGCCCGCGGGGCGCCCGGTGCGGCATTCGTAGGGCGTGGAACGAGGAGTATCCGATGGCGGACGGCGAGCGGCCAGGACCCGAGGACCCGATCCGGGTCTTCCTGCTGGACGACCACGAGGTGGTGCGGCGCGGGGTGCGCGACCTGCTGGACGACGAGCCGGACATCACGGTGGTCGGTGAGGCGGGCACCGTCGGGCAGGCCCTCGTCCGCGTGCCCGCGCTGCGTCCGCGGGTGGCGGTGCTCGACGTGCGGCTGCCCGACGGCGACGGGGTGACCGTGTGCCGGGAGCTGCGCTCGCGCATGCCGGAGCTGTCCTGCCTGATGCTGACCTCGTTCGACGACGAGGAGGCACTGCTCGACTCGATCATGGCGGGCGCCTCCGGGTACGTGCTCAAGCAGATCCAGGGCTCCGACCTGGTGTCGGCCGTGCGCACGGTCGCCGCGGGCCAGTCCCTCCTCGACCCCAGCGCCACCGCCCGGCTGATGGCCCGCCTGCGGCAGGCCGAGGAGCCGGAGCCCGAACCCGACGCCCTGCCGGGCCTGACCGAGCGGGAGCGGGAGATCCTGGCCCTCATCGGCGAAGGACTGACCAACCGTCAGATCGGGCAGCGGCTCTACCTCGCCGAGAAGACGGTGAAGAACCACATCTCGCGGCTGCTGGCCAAGCTCGGCGTGGAGCGCCGCATCCAGGCCGCCGTCATCGCGACCCGGGCCCAGGACCGGCTGACGTAGGAAGACGCCGGCCGGCCGGTACGGTACGCCGCCGGTAGACCAGGTAGGGGCGGACGAGATAGCCGACAGGGGCGCTCCACACGTGGACGAGGCGGGTGAACGGCCAGGCGGCGAAGAGGAGGCAGGCGCTCACGGCGTGCAGCCGGAACAGCAGCGGGGCGCCGGAGACGGCCTCGGGCCGCGGCTGGAGGGCGAACAGGCCGCGGAACCACACGGAGACGGTGGAGCGGTAGTCGTAGCCCGGGCCGAAGACGTTGTGCGCGGCGGTGGCGGCGATGCCGAGCAGGACGGTGGCGGCGAGCAGGGGGAAGAGCAGTTTGTCGCTGCGGTCGGTGGCGAGCCGGATCGACCGGGTCAGCAGCCTGCGGGCGCACAGCATGCCGAGCCCCGCGACCATGGCGGCACCCGCCACCGAGCCCGCCCACACGGCCGTGGTGTGGTAGGCGTGCTCGCCGATGCCGGCGGCCTCCGTCCACGAGCCGGGGACGGCGAGGCCCACCACGTGCCCGGCGATCACCATGAAGGCGCCGACGTGGAACAGCGGGCCGCCGAAGCGCAGCCAGCGGTGTTCCAGGAGCTGGCTGGTGCGGGAGGTCCAGCCGAACTGGTCCTGCCGGTAGCGCCAGACGTGCCCGACCACGGACACGGCGAGGCAGACGTAGGGGACGGCGACCCACAGCAGCAGGTCCGCGCCGCTCGTGGACGCGGCGGCCAGGGGGGCGGGTACGGCGTTCATCGGGGGCCTTCCGTACGGCTGGTCGGAGCGGGTGGCACACAGGCAGGCGCGGCGGGCGCCGGGGGCACGAAGGCGCTCGGCGGCGCGAACCCGCCGCCCCCGTACGTCCCGTAGGGGTCGAGGCCGACCTCCTCGTCCGGCGGGCCCTCGGCGACGAGCCGGGCCACCTCCGCGCGGTCGGCCTCGGAGGGCGGCGGCAGCAGGGTGAGCAGCGCGGCCAGGACGTGCCGGTACGGGGACCCGTCGTCGGTCAGCGCCCGGTGGATCAGCGCGATCCCGCGCCGGTGCCGCCGCAGGGGCGCCTCGCCGCGCCCCGGGCCCGCGAGGGCGGCGAACTCCAGGACGACCGGGAGATGGTCGGGCAGCTCACCGCCGTCCGTGTCCCAGCCCGCGGCCCGGTACCGCCGGCTCAGGGTGAGCAGGGCCATGCCCCGGCGGCGGGTGTCGCCGTGCAGGTAGTAGGTGAGGTGGAGACCGCTCCTGCGGCGCAGGTCGAACATCTCGACGTAGTGCCGCTCCAGCGCCTCGGCGTCCTGTGCGGCGAACCACGCGGTGAACCGGGCCAGGCGCTCCGCCGCGGGGGTGGCCGGGAGGGCCTCCACCGCGGCCGTCAACTCCGCCCGGCCCGCGCACAGTGCCTTGTCGGGGTACTGCAGGAACAGTGAGACGAGGCGCAGCGTCAGGGCCCGGTCCGCCGTCTCCTCGGGCGTGTGCCGGGCCGGGCGGCGTACGGCCGCGCGGACACGGGCGCGGACGAGGGCGGGAATGGTGGCGGGCAGCGGGCTCATGGACGGCCTCCGGCAGGGGTGTCGCGGCGCAGGACGGGGATGCCGAGCAGGGTCGTGCGCGGTCCGGGGGCGCCGGAGGACCCGACCGGGCAGCCGCCCTCCATGGCGGTCGGCGCCGCGGCGTCCTCCTTGTGCGCGGCGGGCACGACGTACCGGTCGGCGTACTTGGCGACGGCGAGCAGCCGGTGCAGGTCCCGCGCCTCCCGGGGGGTCAGGCCGACGGCCCCGAGCACGGATTCGTCGCCCTCCCCGCCGAGGGCGCGCCCGCGCATGTACGAGCGCAGCGCGGTGAGCTTCATCAGCACACCGGCGACGGCGCTTGCGTCCCCGGCGGTGAACAGCTCCGCCAGGTACTCCAGCGGGATGCGCAGCCGGGTGACGGCGGCGAAGACGTGGTCGGGGTCGTCCTGGTCGCCGCCCGCCGCGTCGACGGCGTCCAGGACGGGGGAGAGCGGCGGCACGTACCAGACCATCGGCAGGGTGCGGTACTCCGGGTGCAGCGGCAGCGCCACCTTGTGGCGCGCGACCAGGTCGTACACGGGGGAGCGGCGGGCGGCGTCCAGCCAGTCGTCGGGGATGCCCGACGCGCGGGCCGCCGCGCGCACCGCCGGGTCGCGCGGGTCGAGGAACACCCCGCGCTGGGCGTCCAGGAGGTCCTTGTCGTCCGGGGTGGCGGCGGCCTCGCCCACCCGGTCGGCGTCGTACAGGAGCAGACCGAGGTAGCGCAGCCGGCCCACGCAGGTCTCCGAGCAGACGGTGGGCTGCCCCGCCTCGACGCGCGGGAAGCAGAACGTGCACTTCTCGGCCTTGCCGGTGGCGTGGTTGACGTACACCTTCTTGTACGGGCACGCCGTGACGCACATCCGCCAGCCCCGGCAGCGGCCCTGGTCGACCAGGACGATGCCGTCCTCGACGCGCTTGTACATCGCGCCGGACGGGCAGGCGGACACGCAGGCCGGGTTGAGGCAGTGCTCGCACAGGCGGGGCAGGTGGAAGAGGAAGGTCTGCTCGAACTCGAACCTGACCTTCTCCGCCCAGGCCCCGGAGAGGTTCGGGTCGCCGCCCGCGTTCTCGGGGGCGCCTCCCAGGCCGTCCTCCCAGTTGGCGCCCCAGGTGATGGCCGTCGGCTTCCCGGTCAGGACGGAGCGGGGGCGGGCGACGGGCATGTCGTCCCCCGCCGGGGCGCCGGCCAGGTTGTCGTAGTCGTAGGTGACCGGTTCGTAGTAGTCCTCGATGGCGGGCAGGTCGGGGTTGGAGAAGAGCGAGAGCAGCCGCCTGACCCGGCCGCCGGAGCGCAGGACGAGACGTCCGCGCTCGTCGAGCGTCCAGCCGCCCTTCCACTGCTCCTGGTCCTCGTAGCGGCGGGGGTAGCCGACGCCGGGCTTGGTCTCGACGTTGTTGAACCAGGCGTACTCGACGCCGGTGCGGTTGGTCCACGTCTGCTTGCAGGTGACCGAGCAGGTGTGGCAGCCGATGCACTTGTCGAGGTTCATCACCATCGCCACTTGGGCCATCACGCGCATGTCAGTACTCCACATCCTGCGAGCGGCGGCGGATGACGGTGGTCTCGTCACGCTGGTTGCCGGTCGGGCCGTAGTAGTTGAAGGCGTAGGTGAACTGGGCGTAGCCGCCCGCGAGGTGGGTGGGTTTGAGCAGCAGGCGGGTCAGGGAGTTGTGGATGCCGCCGCGCTTCCCGCTGATCTCGGTCCTCGGCACGTTCACGTTGCGGTCCTGCGCGTGGTGCATGTACACCGTGCCCTCGGGCATCCGGTGGCTGACCACGGCCCGCGCGGCGACGACGCCGTTGCGGTTGTACGCCTCGACCCACTCGTTGTCGGCGACGCCGATCTTCCCGGCGTCCGCGGGGGACATCCAGATGGTGGGGCCGCCGCGGGACAGGTCGAGCATGTACTTGTTGTCCTGGTAGTTGGAGTGGATGGACCACTTCGAGTGCGGAGTCAGATAGCGGACGGTGACCTCGGCGCGCCCCTCGTCGCGCAGGTGCTCGTCGCCGTGGTGCCGGAGCGCGTTCAACGGCGGCCGGTAGACGGGGAGCTGCTCGCCGAGTTCGGTCATCCAGTCGTGCTGGACGAAGAAGTGCTGGCGGCCCGTGAGGGTGTGCCAGGGCTTCTTGTGCTCGGTGTTGATGACGAAGGGCGAGTAGCGGCGCCCGCCCGTCTCCGAGCCCGACCACTCGTAGGAGGTGATGACGGGGCGGGGCTGGGTGCGCGTGTCGGCGAACGTGATGCGTTCCGCCTCGCGCTCGGCGGCGAGCGCCACCAGGCCCTCGCTGCCGGTCTGCCGCTCCAGCTCCCTGAAGCCCTCGGTGGCCAGGCGTCCGTTGGTGGTGCCGGACAGGGCGAGGATCGCCTCGCACATGTGGGACGCGGTGGCGAGCGAGGGCCGCCCGGCGGCGACGCCGTCCCTGACGGTGCCGTTGCGGTGCCGGAGGTCGTCGATCTCCCGGTCCGGGTGGACGGTGACGCCCTTGGTGGTGGTGCCCAGGGTGTCGAGGAGCGGGCCGACGGCGCGCATCTTCTGCGCCACCGCCGCGTAGTCCCGCTCGACGACCACCAGCTTCGGCATGGTCCGCCCGGGGACGGGCTCGCACTCGCCGGCCTTCCAGTCCCGTACGGCACCGCCCGGCTGGGCGAGTTCGTCGGGGGTGTCGTGCAGCAGCGGTACGGCGAGGACGTCGGTGCGGCTGCCGAGGTGGCCGGCGGCCAGCTCACTGAACTTGTCGGCGAGGGTCAGGAACGTGTCGTAGTCGGTGCGGGCCTGCCAGGGCGGCGCGATGGCCGGGGTGAAGGCGTGCACGAAGGGGTGCATGTCCGTGGAGGACAGGTCGTCCTTCTCGTACCAGGTCGCGGCCGGCAGGACGACGTCGGAGAGCAGACCGGTGGAGGTCATCCGGAAGTCCATGGTGACCAGCAGGTCGAGCTTGCCCTCGGGCGCCTCCTCCCGCCACACCACGTCCTTCGGCCGCTGCCCGGGCGGGGTCTCGGCGGAGCGGACCGCCGCGTCCGTGCCGAGCAGATGGCGCAGGAAGTACTCGTTGCCCTTGCCGGAGGAGCCGAGCAGGTTGGCCCGCCACACGGTCAGCACGCGCGGGAAGTTGGCCGGGTCGTCGGGGTCCTCGGCGGCGAACCGCAGCCGCCCGGACCGCAGCTCGTCGACGATGTGCTCGGCGACCGGCCGGCCCGCCGCCGCGGCCTCGTCCGCGAGGTCGAGGGGGTTGCGGTTGAAGCCGGGATGACCCGGCGTCCAGCCGAGCCGCACGGCCTGCGCCAGGCAGTCGGCGAACCCCTTGCCCCGGAACCGCCCCTCCCCGAGCGGCGAGGCCAGCTCGTCGGGGCCGAACGCCTCGTACCGCCACTGGTCGGTGTTCAGGTACCAGTACGAGGTGCCCGCCATGTGCCGGGTGGGCCGCTGCCAGTCGAAGGCGAACGACAGGTGCTGTTGCCCGGTGACCGGGCGGACCTTCTCCTGGCCCACGTAGTGCGCCCAGCCGCCGCCGTTGACGCCCTGGCAGCCGGTCATGGTGGTCAGCGCGAGGAAGGCGCGGTAGATGGTGTCGGAGTGGAACCAGTGGTTGGTGCCGGCCCCCATCGCGATCATGGAGCGGCCGTTGGTGCGCTCGGCGTTGCGGGCGAACTCGCGCGCGATCCTGGCCGCCTGCACGGCGGGCACCGAGGTGATCGTCTCCTGCCAGGCCGGGGTGCAGGGCTCGGCCGCGTCCTCGTACGACGAGGGCCAGGTGCCCGGCAGGCCGGGGCGCCGCACCCCGTACTGGGCGAGCAGCAGGTCGAAGACGGTGGTGACGAGACGGCCGCCCACCCGGCGGACCGGCACGCCGCGCAGCATCACCGAGCCGCCCTCGGTGGGCCCCTCGTCGAAGCGGGGCAGGGCGACGGCCGCGGTGTCCTCGGCCGACTCCAGGAGGCTCAACGCGGGCACGACGGCCCCGAGGTCGAGGTTCCAGCGGCCCTGTTCCCGCTGCGCCCAGCGGAAGCCGAGCGAACCGTTGGGCACGACGTACTCTCCGGTGGCGCCGTCGAGGACGACCGTTCTGGACGCGGCGTGCTCCTCGTCACGGCCCAGGTCGGCGGCGGTCAGGAAGCCGTCGGGGACGAGCCCGCGGCCGTGCTCGCGCAGGGCCACCAGGAACGGCGCGTCGGTGAACCGCCGCAGGTAGTCCCGGAAGTAGGGCACCTCACGGTCGACGAGGAACTCCCGCAGGATCACGTGCCCCATGGCCATCGCCAGCGCGCCGTCCGTGCCGGGATGCGGGGCCAGCCACTCGTCGGCGTGCTTGACGTTGTCTGCGTAGTCGGGGCTGACCGCGACGACCTTGGTGCCGTTGTAGCGGGCCTCGGTCAGGAAGTGCGCGTCCGGCGTGCGGGTGACGGGGATGTTGGAGCCCCACATGACCAGGTACCCGGCGTTCCACCAGTCCGCGGCCTCCGGCACGTCGGTCTGGTCGCCGAAGACCTGCGGGGAGGCGACCGGCAGGTCGGCGTACCAGTCGTAGAAGGAGAGCAGCGTGCCCCCGATCAGCGACATGAAGCGGGCACCGGCCGCGAAGGACGCCATCGACATCGCGGGGATCGGTGAGAAGCCGGCGGCGCGGTTGGGACCGTACTCCTTGATGGTGTGCACATGGGCCGCGGCGATCAGCTCGGACACCTCGTCCCAGTCGGCGCGCACCAGGCCGCCCTTGCCGCGCGCCCGCTTGTACGCGCGGGCCTTCGCCGGGTCGGAGGTGATCTCGGCCCAGGCCGCGACCGGGTCGCCGAGCCGCCCGCGGGCCTCGCGCCACAGCTTCAGCAACGCGCCCCGCACGTACGGGTGGCGGACCCGGCCGGGCGAGTAGGTGTACCAGGAGAACGACGCGCCCCGTGGGCAGCCGCGCGGCTCGTACTCGGGGCAGTCGGCGCCGATCGAGGGGTAGTCGGTGGCCTGGTGCTCCCAGGTGATGAGGCCGTCCTTGACGTACACCATCCACGAGCAGGAACCGGTGCAGTTCACGCCGTGCGTGGAGCGCACCACCTTGTCGTGCGCCCACCGCTTCCGGTAGAAGCCCTCCCACTCCGGGTCACCCTCGCCGAACACGGCGCGTCCGTCGGCCGACACCTCACGGCGCGTCAGCAGCCTGCGCGCCGCCAGCGGCCAGCCCGCGCCGGCGGGCGGTGCCTGACGCCGTGCGCTCTGATCGTTCTCCATGGTGGTGAACGCTAGGAGCCGCGGGGCGCGGGCACCCGGGGCCGGTGGTCCCTGCCGGACGGCTTTCCGGCCCCGTTCCGCGGGCCGGAGCCGGGACCCGCCCGGCCCGCCGCGAGGGGCCGGTCAACCCTCCCCGGAAGCGGGCCGGGCGCGGAGGGTTGTCCGGTACGAGGCGCAGCCCGCAAAGGAGCCGATATGCAGACCCGGGAAGTCGACGCCACAGCCGTTCAGGCCCTGCTCGCGGCGGCCGTGGCGGCACCGTCGATCCACAACACCCAGCCCTGGCGGTTCCGCCTCGACCCCGAAAGCCGCTCCATCGTGGTCCGCATCGACCGGGAGCGGTCCCTGCCGGGGGCCGACCCGGAGGGCCGCGCCCAGCACCTGTCGGTGGGCGCGGCCGTCTTCAACCTCCGTATGGCCGCCGCCCACCTGGGCTGGAACCCCGTCGTACGGCTGCTCCCCGCCACGGACGGCTCCGAGCCGCCGGCCACCGTGCGGCTGACACCCGCGCCCCCGTCCGACGGACGGCCGACCATGGACGACGGCCTGTACGAGGCCATCGGGCGGCGCCACACCAGCCGGATGCCGTTCACGGGCCGCCCGGTCGCGGAGCAGGTCGTGGCGGAGCTGATCGGCGCCGCCCGCGTCGAGGGCGCGCACCTGGACGTCCCCGACATCATGGGGACCCGCCGCCTGCTGCGCCTGACCCGCGCGGCCGAGGACCGCAACGCGCGCCACCCGGGCCGCGCGGCCGAGACCCGCGCGTGGATCACCGCCCCGGGCGCGGACAGCCCCTACGGCATCCCCCTGCCGGCCCTGGGCCCACGGGACGCGTCCGGGCGGCTGCCGGTGCGGGACTTCACCGGCGCGCCGTCCGTGCCGCGCCTGCCTCCCCTGCCCTTCGAACGCCACGCCCAGGTGGCCCTCCTGTGGACCGCGCGCGACCGGCGGCAGGACTGGCTGCGGGCGGGGCAGGCCCTGGAGCGCGTGCTGCTCACGGCCACTCGGCGCGGGGTGCGCACCTCGATGCTGCACCAGGCGATGGAGTGGCGGGACCTGCGGGCGGCGATGGCCGGGCCGAGGCGCGGACGCTGCCCGCAGATGCTGATCCGCTTCGGTTACGGCCCGGAGGGCGGCAGGACACCCCGAGCGATCCCCTGAGCTCCCGCCCGGTCACCATCTCGGACTCGATCCGTACGAACGCCGCGTCATGCAGCGGCATCCAGGAGCCGGGACCGGTCCGCGCCAGGCGTTCGTGCTCGGCGGGGTCGGTCACCACGGTGGCCCGGCCGGTCACGACCACGCTCCAGCCGGAGCGGGCCACCGTGTCGAACTCGTCCGCCTCGAAGGCCACCACGACGCCGTCGACGGCGTCCACGAGGTCCGAGTCCGGCGAGGTGCACAGCAGCACGGAGGCGTCCGTGTCCAGGGAGAAGTTGACGGGGAGCACCGCGGGCAGCGCCTGCCGCGTGTACACCACGCGGCCGACCGGCACCTCGGCCAGCAGGCGCAGGCACTCCTGCCGGTCGAGTGCGCGAAAGGCGTCGTTCTGGGACATCAGGCCATGGTCCACGCGGACGCGGCACGGGGCCAGGGGCCGACCGGCCCTCCCTCCGCGGACGAAACCCTGGAACCCGCACTACACGCAGACCCCACAGACCCCGTAGACACCACAGACCCCGTAGACCCCACAGACCCCGTAGACCCCACAGACCCCGTAGACCCCACAGACCCCGTAGACCCCACAGAACTTGCGGAACTTACAGAAGAGGACGGGCAACATGGTCCAGTCGTCGTTGCAGTCGAGGAGCGGGAGCGCGCCGTCGGGCACTCCGGTGCCGCGCCGGGCCTGGCTGATGCTGGCCCTGGCCACGGTCGGCTTCGCCGTGAACTTCTGGGCCTGGGCGCTGCTGAGCCCCTTGGGCCCGCGGTTCAAGGACGGCCTCGGCCTGTCGTCGTTCGAGCAGTCGTTGCTGGTGGCGGTGCCGGTCGTGGTCGGCTCCCTGGGACGCGTCCCGGTGGGCGCGCTGACGGACAGGTTCGGCGGCCGGATCATGTTCCCGATCGTGTCGGCGGCCACCATCGTGCCGGTGCTCCACCTCGGCCAGGCCGGGCACTCCTCCCTCGCCGCGCTGCTGGCCGGCGGGTTCTTCCTCGGCATCGGCGGCACCGCCTTCGCCATCGGCGTGCCCTTCGTCACCGCCTGGTTCCCGCCCGAGCGGCGCGGCCTCGCCATCGGCGTCTTCGGCGCCGGCATGGGCGGCACCGCCATCAGCGCCCTGACCACCGTGAAGCTGGTCGACGCGCACAGCATGGGGACGCCGTTCCTGATCACCGCCGGGGTCCTCGCCGTGTACGCGGTGACCGCCGCGACGCTGCTGCGCGACGCCCCCGGCTGCGCCGTGCCGACCGGGTCGATGGGGCGCCGCCTGGCCGCCACGCTCCGTCTCGGCATCACCTGGCAGGCTTCGGCGCTGTACGCGGTGGCCTTCGGCGGTTACGTGGCCTTCTCCGTCTACCTGCCCACCTACCTCAAGACCGGCTACGGCCTCACGCAGGCGGACGCCGCGAACCGCATGGCCGGGTTCGTGCTGCTCGCGGTCGCGATGCGCCCGGCCGGCGGCTGGCTCTCGGACCGCGTGGGCCCGGTCCGGGTCCTCGCCGGGTCGCTGGCCGTGGTGGCGGCCGGTGCGGCCGTGCAGTCGTTCACCCCGGCCCTCGCGCCGACGGGCACCGTCGCCTTCCTGGCCCTGGCCGCCGCGCTCGGCGCGGGCAGCGGGGCCGTCTTCGCCCTGGTGGCCCGGGTGTGCCCGGCGGACCAGGTCGGCTCGGTCACCGGCGTGGTCGGTGCCGCGGGCGGCCTGGGCGGCTTCCTGCCGCCGCTGGTGATGGGCTCGCTGTACGGCGCGTACGGCTCCTACGCGGCCGGTCTCGCGCTCCTCGCGCTCGTGGCCGCCGCGGCGCTCGTCCTCACCCTGACCGGGGTCCGCGCCGCGGCCTGACTCAGGCCCCGTCCCGCGCGGGGAGCGGCACCGTCCACTCCACGACGGTGCCGGCGGGCCCGTTCGGCCCGACGGTGAAGGTGCCCCCGAGGTCGGTGGCGCGGCGGCGCAGGTTCTCCAGGCCGCTGCGCCGGTCGGTGGCCGGATCGATGCCGGTGCCGTTGTCGGCGACGCGCAGCCGCAGCCTGCTGCCGTCCGTCTCCGCGGTGACCTCGACGGCGGTGGCGCGCGCGTGCCGGGCGGCGTTCGACAGCGCCTCGCGCACCACCGCGAGCAGCTGGCCGCCGTGCTCGGCGGGCACATCGGTGTCGAGCAGGCCGGTCATGCGCAGGGCGGGAGCGAAACCGAGTACGGCGGCGGCCCGGTCGGTCTCGGCCAGCAGCTTCGCGCGCAGCCCGCCGCGCCCGTCGGAGCGGTCACGCTCGCGCAGGGCGTAGATCGTGGCCCGCACGGTCTTGATGGTGTCGTCGAGGTCGTCGACGACCCGCTGGACGCGCTCGGTCACCTCGGGGCGGTCGGCCACCCTGCCCAGCACCGAGTTCAGGGTCAGCCCCGAGGCGAAGAGGCGTTGGATGGCCAGGTCGTGCAGGTCGCGGGCGATGCGGTCGCGGTCGGTGAGGACCAGCAACTGGTCGGCCTCGCGCCGGTGCTCGGCGATCTCCAGGGCCAGCGCGGCCTGGTCGGCGAAGCCGCTGATCATCGCCATGGTGGTCTCCGAGAACTCCGCGCCGCCGGGGAGGTTGGCGACCTGGAGGACCCCGCGGACGTGCTCGCCGCCGCCCAGGGGGAGCAGGAAGCCGGGCCCGAGGCCGGCCGGCGCCGCGGAGCCGCCCCCCGCCCGCGGTTCGTCGGAGAGCGAACCGCTGGTGATCCGCTGGTTGGAGCGGTAGACGTCCGCGGCCGGCGAGGTGGCAGGCAGCACGAGGCCGTGGACCCGCTCGGCGCCCGCACCGTCGGCGGCCTCGACCACCAGCTCGTCGCCGCCGTCGAACGGCACCGCCAGCGTCACCAGGTCCGCCCCCGACAGGGCCTTGACGGTCGAGGCGATCTTGCGGAGCACCTGGGCCGGGTCGGTGCCCGACAGCAGGCTCCGGGTCAGGTCGCTGCTCGCGGCCAGCCACCGCTCCCGGCGGCGGGAGTCCTCGTACAGGCGGGCGTTGTCGATCGCGACGCCGGCCGCCGCGGCGAGCGTGCGCAGCACCGCCTCGTCGTCCTCGTCGAACTCCGCGCCGCCCTGCTTGTCGGTCAGGTACAGGTTGCCGAAGACCTGGTCGCGCACGCGCACGGGCGCCCCGAGGAACGTGGTCATCGGCGGATGCCCGGCGGGGAAGCCCACCGAGTCGGGATGGCGGCCCAGGTCGGTCAGGCGCAGCGGCTCCGGTTCGCGGACCAGCAGCCCGAGGATGCCCTTGCCCTCGGGGTAGTGGCCGAGCGCGTGGATGGTGTCCTCGTCCATGCCGACCGTGATGAACTGCCGGATCTTCCCTTCGTCGCCGAGCACGCCGAGGGCCCCGTACCGGGCGTCGACCAGCGTGACGGCGGACTCGGTGATCCGGCGCAGCACCACGTCGAGATCCAGGTCCGTGCCGATGGAGAGGACCGCGTCGAGGAGCGTGTGCACCCGGTCCCGGGTCGCGCGGACCTGCTCCACCTGCGCCTGCAGCCCCTCCAGCAGCTCGTCCAGCCGCAACTGGGGTGCCGCAGGACCGCCCTTCCGCCCCCGCGCCGGACTCTCCGCCACTCCCGCTCCCTCCGACAAGGTGCCTCCGGCACCCGCACCCCCTCATCATGCCTGAACGGCCTCCGCGTACTCGAACGCGTGTGTTGTATCCGGTCGTTCGGTACGGCCCCGGCCCTCCCCGAGATCCGTTCCGAGCGCCTATCATCCGGCCGACGTCCGCAGACAGCGAGGTAAGAGGCACTGTGTTCACGACGCGACCGACCCTCCAGGGCACCTTCGGCATGGTGTCGTCCACCCACTGGCTCGCCTCGCAGTCCGCGATGGCCGTCCTGGAGGACGGGGGCAACGCCTTCGATGCCGCCGTCGCCGCGGGGTTCGTCCTGCACGTGGTCGAGCCGCACCTCAACGGGCCCGCGGGCGAGGTGCCGATCATCCTCGCGCCGGCCGGCGGCGACGTCCGCGTGCTCTGCGGCCAGGGCCCCGCGCCCGCCGGGGCCACCCCGGCCCACTACCGCTCGCTCGGCCTCGACCTCGTGCCCGGCACCGGGCCGCTCGCCGCCGCCGTGCCCGGGGCGTTCGACGCGTGGATGGTGCTGCTGCGCGACCACGGCACGAAGCCGCTCGCCGACGTCCTCACGTACGCCATCGGATACGCGGAGGACGGGCACCCGCCGGTGGAGCGGGTCACCGAGACCGTCGAGACGGTACGGGAACTCTTCGCGACCGAGTGGCCCTCCTCGGCCGAGGTGTACCTCCGGGGCGGCGAGCCGCCGCGCCCCGGTGAGCCGCTGCGCAACCCGGCGCTCGCGGCGACGTGGCGGCGGCTGCTCGCGGAGGCGGAGGCGGCGGCGCGGGCCGGGGCAGGGGCGGGGGAGCGCGTCGCGGTGATCGAGGCCGCGCGGGAGGTGTGGCGCACGGGGTTCATCGCCGAGGCCCTGGTCCGGCAGGCCGGGGTGCCGGCCATGGACACCAGCGGGTCGCGCCACGCGGGGACGCTGTCGGCGGCGGACCTGCGGGGCTGGTCCGCCTCGTACGAGGACCCGGTCACCTACGACTGGAACGGCTGGACGCTGTGCAAGGCGGGGCCCTGGAGCCAGGGGCCCGCGTTCCTGCAGCAGCTCGCGCTGCTGCCGGACGTCGCGGAGCTTCCGGCGTACGGGTCGGCGGAGTACGTCCACCTGCTGGTGGAGGGGTGCAAACTGGCCATGGCCGACCGGGAGGCCTGGTACGGGGACGCGGGGGACGGCGGAGTCCCCGTGGACGAGCTGCTGTCGGCGGAGTACAACGCGGGGCGCAGGAAGCTGATCGGGGACACGGCCTCGTACGCACTGCGGCCGGGGGCGCCCGGCGGACGCCCGCCGCGGCTGTCCGCGCACGCCCTCGCGGTGGCGGCCGGCGACGGGGCGGCCGCGGCCACCGCCGCCTTCGGGGGCGGGGAGCCGACCGTGGCCGGGGACGGCGGGACGCGGGGCGACACCTGCCACGTCGACGTCGTCGACCGCTGGGGGAACATGCTCTCCGCCACGCCGAGCGGCGGCTGGCTCCAGTCCAACCCCGTCGTGCCCGAGCTGGGGTTCCCGCTGGGCACGCGGCTCCAGATGGCCTGGCTCGACGAGGGCCTGCCGAACTCCCTGGCCCCGGGCCGGCGGCCGCGCACCACCCTGACCCCGTCGCTCGCCCTGCGGGACGGCGTCCCCGTCATGGCCTTCGGTTCGCCCGGGGGCGACCAGCAGGACCAGTGGCAGGTCCACTTCTTCCTCGGGGTGGCGCTGCGCGACCCCGTGCGGGGCGGCCCCGACCTCCAGGGCGCGATCGACGCCCCCGCCTGGCACACGGACAGCTTCCCCGGCTCCTTCCACCCCCGTGGCATGCGGCCCGGCAGCGTGACGGTGGAGTCGAGGACGCCTCCGGAGGTCGTGGCGGAGCTGCGGCGCCGCGGACACGACGTCCTGGTGGGCGGCCCGTGGTCGGAGGGCAGGCTGTGCGCGGTGGCGCGCGACCCCCGCAGCGGGGTCCTCTCGGCGGCGGCGAACGCGCGCGGGATGCAGGGGTACGCGGTGGGGCGGTGAGCGCGGCGCGCGGGGCCCCGGCCCGGCGGGGGCGGAGCCAGGGGTTCCCCCGGGATTCGCCCCGCGTTCACCCGGGGCGTCCGCGTTGTCAGTGGGGCGTGCTCTCATGGAAGGCATGATCGAAGAGTTCTTGACCCAAGGCGTCCACGATGTCGAGGAGGCCCTCAGGAAGGCCGCCGCGGCCGAGGTGACCCCCCGCTTCCGGCAGCTCGCCGAGGGCGACGTCGTGGAGAAGAGCGGCCCCCACGACATGGTGACCGTGGCCGACCGCCGCGCGGAGGAGCAGCTCACCGCCGACCTGGCCGCCCTCCTGCCGGGTTCGGTCGTCGTCGGCGAGGAGGCCGTCCACGCCGACCCGACGATCTACGAGGCGATAGGCGGCGACGCCCCGGTCTGGATCGTCGACCCCGTCGACGGCACCCGGCAGTTCGTCCACGGCGACCCCGGCTTCTGCATGCTCGTCGCCCTCTCGGTCGGCGGCGAGGTCCGGGCCTCCTGGACGTACGCCCCGGCGCTCGACGAGTTCGCCGTGGCGGTCCGCGGCAAGGGAGCCTGGCTCGACGGACAGCGGCTGACCGCGGGCTCGCCCGGCGCCGGCCGGACGCTCGAAGTCGCCACCTCGCACCCCGACTTCACCACCGAGGAGCAGAAGCACGCACTCCTCGGGCTGCGGACGGAGGGCGTGCGCCCCCGGCCGTGCGGCTCGGCGGGTCTCGAATACCTGGCCATCGCCAGGGGCGCGCTGGACGCCGTCGCCTTCTCGTGGGAGCTGGCCTGGGACCACGCCGCCGGGCTGCTGCTCGTCGCCGAGGCGGGAGGCGCCTCGCTCACGCTGAGCGGCGAGCCCTTCCGCCTGGCCGGTGGCAACGCGCTGCCGTTCACCGCGGCGCGCGACGCCGCCACCGCCCGCCGGGTCGTGGAGCTCCTCGCCGCGGGGGCCTGAGAGCCCGGGGCCCGGCCCCGGCCTATCCTGTGCGGCAGTGGCCACCGGCTGACGAAGGAGTCCAGGTGCCGTCGATGCTTGATGCCGTCGTCGTGGGGGCGGGGCCCAACGGGCTGACCGCCGCCGTCGAGCTGGCCCGGCGCGGCCTCTCCGTGGCCGTCTTCGAGGCGAAGAGCACGGTGGGGGGCGGTTCGCGCACCGAGGAGCTGACGCTGCCCGGCTTCCGGCACGACCCCTGCTCAGCGGCGCACCCGCTGGCGATCAACTCCCCGGCCTTCCGCGACATGCCCCTCGACCGGTACGGCCTGGAGTGGCTCCACGCCCCGCTGCCCATGGCGCACCCCTTCCCGGACGGCAGCGCCGCCGTGCTCTCCCGCTCGGTGGCGGAGACCGCGGCCTCCTTCGGCCCCCGGGACGCGGGGGCGTACCGCCGCCTGGTGGAGCCCTTCCTGCCGCACTGGGACGTGCTGCTCAAGGACTTCATGTCCCTGCCGATGAGCGCCCTGCCGCGCGACCCCGTCACCCTCGCCCGCTTCGGGCTCGCCGGGCTGCCCCCGTCGACGTGGCTGATGCGGCGCTTCCGCGACGACCGGGCCCGCGCCCTCTTCGCCGGTCTCGTCGCACACGTCATCGCGCCCCTCGACGGCATCGTCACCGGCGGCGTCGGCATGGTCTTCGCGCTGGCCGCGCACGCCCGCGGCTGGCCCGTCGCCCGCGGCGGCTCCCAGTCGATCGCCGACGCGCTCACCGGGTACCTGACGGACCTCGGCGGCTCCGTCCACACGGACTACGAGGTCAAGCGGCTCGACGACCTCCCGCCCGCGCGCGCCTACGTCTTCGACACCTCGCCGACCGCGCTGGCCCGGATCGCGGACCTGGGGAACGTGTACGAGAACTACCGCTACGGAGCCGGTGTCTTCAAGGTCGACTACGCCCTCGACGGCCCCGTCCCCTGGACGGCGGAAGAGGCGCGCTCCGCGGGGACCGTGCAGGTCGGCGCGGACAGCCGCGAGATCGGCGCCGCGCTGCGGGCCGTCTCGCGCGAGGGGCGCGCGCCGGACGCCCCCTTCCTGATCACCACGCAGCCGAGCCTCGTCGACCCCTCCCGCGCCCCGGCGGGCAAGCACGTCTTCTGGGCGTACGGCCATGTGCCGAACGGCTGGCGGGGCGATCTGACCGACGCCGTCGAGCGCCAGTTGGAGCGCTTCGCGCCCGGCTTCCGCGACCGCGTCCTCGCCCGCGCCACGGCGGGCCCGCCCGAACTGGCCGCGCGCAACGCCAACTACGTGGGGGGTGACATCGCCTGCGGCGCCGCGCGAGGGCTGCAACTGCTGCTGCGGCCCAAGCTCTCCCTCTTCCCCTACGGCACCCGGCACCCGGCCGTCTTCATCTGCTCGTCGGCGACACCACCGGGCCCCGGCGTCCACGGCATGTCCGGGCACAATGCCGCCAAGGCGGTCTGGAAGCGGCTGCGCGCCGCATGAAGGAGGAAAGCGAGCCCGTGCCCGTCGTGCCCGTGCCCGTCGTGCTCGTCCAGGGCGACATCACCCGGCAGCGCGTGGACGCCGTCGTCAACGCCGCCAACTCCTCGCTCCTGGGCGGCGGTGGCGTCGACGGCGCGATCCACCGCGCCGGCGGACCCGAGATCCTCGCCGACTGCCGGCGGCTGCGCGCCGCGCGGTACGGCAAGGGGCTGCCCACCGGCCGTGCCGTCGCCACCGTCGCGGGCCGCCTCCACGCGCGGCACGTCATCCACACCGTGGGGCCCGTCTGGTCCGCCACGGAGGACCGCTCGGAGCTGCTCGCCTCCTGCCACCGCGAGTCGCTGCGCGTCGCCGCCGAGCTGGGGGCGCGTACGGTCGCGTTCCCCGCGATCTCGACCGGGGTGTACCGCTGGCCGGTCGACGACGCCGCCCGCATCGCCCTCCGCACGGTCCGGGAGGCCGCCGACCCCGAGCACCTCGACGAGGTGCGGTTCGTGCTCCACGACCGCGCCGCGTACGAGGTGTTCGCGGCGGAGCCGGCCACCCAGGGCGATGGGTGACGCGCCGGTCCCGGCCGCGCGAGGTTGATGTCGGATTCTCGCCAGTCAGGGGTCGGGGAATCCGAAATGCTTGAGCACATGCACACCGACACCGAGCGCTGCGTACGTGCCGTGCGGTCGAAGGACGCCCGCTTCGACGGCTGGTTCTTCACGGCCGTCCTCACCACCCGCATCTACTGCCGCCCGAGCTGCCCGGTCGTGCCGCCCAAGGACCGGAACATGACCTTCTACCCGAGCGCCGCCGCCTGCCAGCAGGCCGGGTTCCGGGCCTGCAAGCGCTGCCGCCCCGACAGCAGCCCCGGCTCGCCCGAGTGGAACCACCGGGCCGACCTCGTGGCCCGCGCCATGCGTCTCATCGCCGACGGCGTCGTCGACCGCGAAGGCGTCCCCGGTCTCGCGGCCCGGCTCGGCTACAGCGCCCGCCAGGTGGAGCGCCAGCTCCTCGCCGAACTGGGCGCGGGCCCCCTCGCGCTCGCCCGCGCCCAGCGCGCGCAGACCGCGCGGCTGCTCATCGAGACGACCGCGCTGCCCATGGGGGACATCGCCTTCGCCGCCGGGTTCTCCTCGATCCGTACGTTCAACGACACCGTCCGCGAGGTCTTCGCGCTCGCCCCGGGGGAGCTGCGGGCCCGGGTGCCGAAGCGGGCCGCCGCCGGGACCGCCGCGTCCGGCACGTCCGGCGTGCTCAGCCTGCGGCTGCCGTTCCGCGCGCCGCTCAACCCCGACAACCTCTTCGGGCACCTCATCGCGACCGGCGTGCCGGGGGTGGAGGAGTGGCGCGACGGCGCCTACCGGCGGACCCTGAGCCTGCCCTACGGCCACGGCATCGCCGCCCTCACCCCGCACCCCGACCACATCGGCTGCCGCCTCAGCCTGACCGACCTGCGCGATCTGACCATCGCGATCAGCCGCTGCCGCCGCCTGCTCGACCTGGACGCCGACCCGGCCGCCATCGACGGCCAGTTGCGCGCCGACCCGCTGCTCGCCCCTCTCGTCGACAAGGCTCCCGGGCGACGGGTGCCCCGTACCGTCGACGAGGCCGAGTTCGCCGTGCGCGCCGTCCTCGGCCAGCAGGTCTCCACCGCCGCCGCCCGCACCCACGCGGCACGCCTGGTGACCGCGTACGGCGAGCCCGTCGACGACCCGGAGGGCGGCCTCACCCACCTCTTCCCCGGACCGGAGCGGCTCGCCTCCCTCGACCCCGGTTCGCTGGCGCTGCCCCGCAGCCGCCGCACCACCCTGACGACCCTCGTGCGCCATCTGGCCGACGGCGGCATCAGCCTCGGCTCGGGCACCGGCTGGGACGAGGCGCGCGACCGGCTCACCGCGCTGCCGGGGTTCGGGCCCTGGACGGTCGAGGTGATCGCGATGCGCGCGCTCGGCGACCCCGACGCCTTCCTCCCCTCCGACCTCGGCATCCGGCGCAGCGCGCGCGAGCTGGGCCTGCCGCACACCCCCGCCGCGCTCACCGCGCGCGCCGCCGCCTGGCGGCCCTGGCGGGCCTACGCGGTGCAGTACCTCTGGGCCGTCGACGACCACCCGATCAACTCCATCCCCGGGCGGGATGCGTGAGTGAGGACGTGACCATGGAACGTGTGCACACCGTGCTGGACAGCCCCTACGGGGAGCTGACGCTCGTCGCCACCGACGGCGTCCTCAGCGGCCTGTACATGACCGACCAGCGCCACCGGCCGGGGCAGGAGACCTTCGGCGCCCGCGACGAGCGCCCCTTCGGAGAGGCGATCAGCCAGCTGGAGGCCTATTTCGCGGAGGAGCTGACGGAGTTCGACCTGGAGCTCCGGCTCGACGGGACACCGTTCCAGCGCACGGTCTGGGACGAACTCCTCCGCATCCCGTACGGAGAGACCCGGACGTACGGCGAACTCGCCGGACTCCTCGGCAGGCCCAGCGCGTCCCGCGCCGTCGGCCTCGCCAACGGCAAGAACCCCATCAGCGTCATCGTGCCGTGCCACCGCGTCGTCGGCGCCAACGGCAGCCTGACGGGGTACGGCGGCGGGCTCGACCGCAAGCAGCGGCTCCTCGCCTTCGAGAGCGGAAGCCCGGGCGGCGGGCGTCCCGACGCCCTGTTCTGACACCACCGAGGCGCCGGGTCAGCCGACCCGGTGCCCGTCCTCCAGCTCCGCCGTGTGGTCGCCGCGCGCGAGGACGCCGAGCGCGGCCGTCACGCGGCGGCCCAGCGAGGCGGACAGCAGCTCGGTGACGTCCTCGGGGTCCACCAGGCGCCAGGAGAGCAGCTCCTCCTCCTGGAGGCGGATCGACTTGAGCTGTTCCGGGGTGAGCACGCCGCCGTCGTAGAGGTAGGCGACCAGCGGTGGCCGGATGTCCGCCGTCCTCGCGGGGACCCAGTCCACCGCGAGCAGCCGTCCGAGCGCGACGTCGAGGCCGACCTCCTCGGCGGTCTCCCTGCGGGCGCCCTGGCGCGGCGTCTCCCCGTCGTCCGACTCCACGGTGCCGCCGGGCAGCGCCCAGCCCTCGCGGTAGTTGGGCTCGACGAGCAGCACGCGGCCCTCCGCGTCCCGGAAGAGCGCGGCGGCTCCGACGATGACGCGCGGCAGTCCGGCGATGTACGTGGCGTAGTCCTGGGTGCTCATCCGGGAAGCGTACCCAGGGTCTGATCGATCATTTCTCCCGTGACGGCGCCCGAAATGTAGTGCGAAAGCATGACGATCCCACCCGCCGTGCCGTCTCGCCGCGCGGGCGGCCATGGGCAGGGAGCCCCTCCTGCGGTTATGGTCGCAGCGGCGCGACTGCCTTGACGTGAGCAAGGCCCAAGTAGCAAGGGGAATGCAAGGTGGCGGACGCTGCAGGGACGGCGGGAAGCGAGCAGCAGGCGCGGCGCGAGCGGGCGCCCCATGTGCTCATCGCCGCGGACAAGTTCAAGGGTTCGCTCACGGCCGTGCAGGTCGCGGAGCGTGTGACGGCCGGGCTCCACCGCGCCGCCCCCGGTGTGCGGGTCGAGGCCCTGCCGGTCGCCGACGGCGGTGACGGCACGGTCGCCGCGGCCGTCGCGGGCGGCTTCGAACGCCGGGAGGTGCGCGTCACGGGCCCGCTCGGCGAGCCGGTCACGGCGGCGTACGCGCTGAAGGACGGCACCGCCGTGGTGGAGATGGCCGAGGCATCGGGGCTGCAACTGCTCCCCGACGGTGTCTTCGCGCCCCTCACGGCCACGACGTACGGCTCCGGCGAACTCATCGGGGCCGCGCTGGACGCGGGCGCCCGCACCATCGTCTTCGGCGTCGGCGGCAGCGCGACGACCGATGGCGGCGCGGGCATGCTGGCCGCGCTCGGCGCCCGCTTCCTCGACGCGGACGGCGCGCCCGTCGGTCCGGGCGGCGGGCCGCTCGCGTCACTCGCCACCGCCGACCTCTCGGGCCTCGACCCGCGGCTGCGGGACGTCGAGACCGTCCTCGCCAGCGACGTCGACAACCCGCTGACCGGGCCGAAGGGCGCGCCCGCGGTCTACGGTCCGCAGAAGGGGGCCACCCCGGAGGACGTCGCCACGCTCGACGCGGCACTCGCGCACTTCGCGACGGTCCTGGAGAAGGCCGTCGGGCCCCGGGCCGCCGAGTACGCGCAGGCGCCCGGCGCGGGGGCCGCGGGCGGCATCGGCTACGGGGCGCTCGTCGGGCTCGGGGCGAGCTTCCGGGCCGGCATCGACGTCATGCTCGACGTCCTCGGCTTCGCGCCCGCGCTGGAGCGGGCCACGCTGGTGATCACGGGGGAGGGCTCGCTCGACGAGCAGACCCTCCACGGCAAGGCCCCCGCCGGGGTGGCCGCGGCGGCCCGGGCCGCCGGGATCGAGGTCGTCGCCGTCTGCGGGCGGCTCGCCCTTCCCGCGGAGGCGCTCGGCCGCGCCGGCATCCGGCGTGCGTACGCCCTCACGGACGTGGAGCCGGATGTCGAGCGGTGCATCGCCGAGGCGGGGCCGCTGCTTGAGCAGCTCGCGGAGGCCCTGGGGCGGGACTACCTGGCCTAGGGTCCCGCGGCCCGGGGCGTCCGCCCGGCCGGGGCTTCTGCGCGGGTGCGGGTTGTTCCGGGTCGCTCGCGCGGTTCCCCGCGCCCCTCACGGGGCGCCCGCCAGGCGGTGGGCCTCCAGGGCCAGGGTGACCTCCACCAGGTCCCTCGGTCTCGTCAGGGAGCGTGACGTCAGCTGTTCCAGGCGGCGCAGGCGGTTGAAGACCGTGTTGCGGTGGCAGTAGAGGCGGGCCGCCGCCCGGCCCGCCGAGCCCTCGCAGTCCAGCCAGGTGTCCAGGGTCTCCAGGAGGACCGCGCGGTCCGACGGCTCCACGGTGAGGACTTCGCCGAGCACGTCGGCCACGAGGCGCCCCGCCAGCTCCGGCTGGCTCACCACCAGAGCGGCCGGCATCCGCTGGTCGAGCCGGACGATGCCGGTCGCGTCCGGGGGACAGGTGCGCAGGGCCAGTTCCGCGAGGCGGCGCGCGTGGCCGAGGTCCGCGAGGCCGCCCACCACGGGGCTGATCCCGCCGGGGCCCGGACACCGCCCGTCCAGGAGCCGGGCGAGCCCGTCCAGGCCCTCCTCGGCACGCAGCGCGACCACGCCGACCTCGCAGTCCGTCCGCATCCGCCAGATGAAGCGAAACCCCGTCCGCTGGATCTGCCGGTGGAACGCCTCGCGCCCGTCGCGCCGCTCCACCCGCAGCACCACCACCGCGTAGGGGCCGTGCTCCGGCAGGTCGAGCCCGGCCGCCGCGCGCGCGGCGAGCCCCGGCGTGGCCTGGCCCTCCAGGAGCGCGTCGAGCAGCGCCTGCAACTGCTCGTCCGTGCGGCGCCGCAGTTCGAGCTCCGTCGCGCGGTAGGCGTCGGAGGCGACCGCCGCCTGGGCGTCCACCGCCGACCACACCATCGTCGCCGACCGCATCAGGACCGCCAGCTTCTCGGGGTCGCGGCCGGCGACGCCTTCGAGGAGCGAGTCCCACACCAGGTAGCCCGCGTTCCGGTACGAGTGGATCAGCAGGTCGAGCGGGAGCCCCTGCTGGGCCCTGCGCCGCCCCGCCTCCTCCGCGTACTCCAGGTCGCGGCGCGGCGAGGCCCGCGGCGCCGAGATCGCCTCGATGCCGATCCGCATGGCCTCCTCGGCCTCCCGCCAGTGCACGTCGTGGGGCAGGACGCGGCCGAACACCGGTGAGTGGTCGGAGAGCTGGCGCAGATGCTCGTCGACCAGTTCGGGCACGCGCGGCAGCAGCGCCGTGCACGCCTCCTTCAGCAGACGCCAGTCGTGTCCGGTCCGTGGCCTGCGCCCGTTCGTGGGTCCGGTCATGGTTCCCCCTCGTCGCCGCGCTCCCGGACGTCACCGCGGAGGTCACCGGGACGTCGTTGGTGCGGAGGATGCCATGGGGCGGGCCCCTCGGTCAGGCCCCTGACACGCGGTGTTGTGCGGCTGCACAACGGCGGGGCACCGCCGCTGGTCCCCCGCAGCGTTTCCCCGCCGGGCCGTGGACGGCCGGGTCCCGCGGTGCTGGGGTGAGCGCCACGCGACGGCGGACGGGCCGTGCGGGAACTGGGGGTCGGTACGTGGGCGGCAGGATCGTGAAGGGCTTCGGCACGGGCGCGCGCGCCCCGGGACAGGGCGGCGGCGCCGCGCCCGGCGGCGGTCTCGCCGTACGGGAGGTGTCGGTCGGCTACGGCCCCGTGCGCGCGCTGCGCCGGGTCTCGCTCGACGTGCCGGACGGCGCCGTCGTCGCGGTGCTCGGCTCCAACGGCGCGGGCAAGTCGACGCTCCTGCGCGCCGTCTCCCGCACCCTCTCCTTCCAGGGCGGGACGCTCACCTCGGGAGACGTCCGCTTCCAGGGCAGGCGGACCGACGGCCTCGCGCCGGAGCGCGTCGTGGCGGCGGGGATCTCCCAGGTCCCCGAGGGCAGACAGGTGTTCGCCCGGATGACCGTCGCCGACAACCTGCGCGCCGGAGCCCTCGGCTCCACCGGCTCGCGCACGGCCAGGGCGCGGGCCCTGCGCCGCGTCCACGAGCTGTTCCCCGTCCTCGCCGACCGCGCGGGACAGCGCGCCGGGCTGCTCTCCGGCGGTGAACAGCAGATGCTCGCCGTGGGCAGGGCCCTGATGGCCTCGCCGCGCCTGCTGCTCCTCGACGAGCCGTCCCTGGGGCTCGCCCCGCTGATGGCCGCCCGCATCGCCGACACCATCCGGGAGATCAACGCACAGGGCACCTCGGTGCTCCTCGTCGAGCAGAACGCCGCGCTCGCACTGCGGCTCGCCTCCCACGCGTACGTGCTCGACGTCGGCGAGGTCGCCCTCTCGGGCCCCGCGGACGAACTCGCCGCCTCCGACGAGGTACGCCGCCGCTACCTCGGCGTGGTCGACGAGGACGCGGCGGCCGACGCCTCCCGGGGCCTCGGCGCACTGCCGGAGCTGCCCCGCTGGGAGGCCGGCCGATGACGCCGGGGACCCCCGCACTCGTCGTGCGCGACGTGACCGTCCGCTTCGCCGGGCTCACCGCCCTGGACGCCGTCAGCTTCACGGTCCGCCCCGGCACCGTGCACGCCGTGATCGGCCCCAACGGCGCCGGCAAGTCCACCTGCTTCAACGTCCTGTCCGGCGTCTACCGCGCCACCAGCGGCAGCGTCCGCTTCGGGGAGCACGAACTCACCGGCATGCGCCCCCACCGCATCGCGGGCCTCGGCGTCGCCCGCATCTTCCAGAACCTCGCGCTGCCGCCGCGCGCCACGGTCGCCGACAGCCTGCTGCTCGGCCGCCACCGGCTGACCCGCACCGGCTTCGTCGCCGCGGGCCTGCGGCTCCCCTCGGCGGCCAAGGAGGAGCGAAGGCACCGCGAACGCGTCCGCGAGATCGCGGCCTTCGTCGGCCTGGAACGCCAGCTCCACCTGCCCGCGGGCGCCCTGCCCTACGGCCAGCAGAAGCTCGCCGAACTGGCGCGCGCCCTGTGCATGGAGCCGCGCCTGCTGCTCCTCGACGAGCCCGTGGCGGGCATGACCGCCGACGAGCGGCGCCGCACCGCCGCCGTCATCGCGGGCGTCCGCGACAGCCTCGGCATCTCGATCGTCCTGGTCGAACACGACATGGGGGTGGTGATGCGGCTCGCGGACGCGGTGACCGTACTGGACTTCGGCCGCAGGATCGCCGACGGCACCCCCGCCGACGTACAGAACGACCCCGCGGTCGTCCGCGCCTACCTCGGCGAGGGCGACCGCGCGGACCAGCGCGCGGACGACCGTACGGACGAAGGGGAGCCCCGCCCATGAGCACGTTCTTCGAGCTCCTCCTCAACGGCCTGTCGATGGGTTCCGTCTACGCCCTCATCGCCCTCGGCTTCGTCGTCATCTTCCGCGCCACCGAGGTCGTGAACTTCGCGCACGCCTCCCTGCTCCTCGCGGGCGGCTACATCACCGCGTCCCTCCACGACGACCTCGGCTTCTGGCCGGCGCTGCTCGTGGGCGTCGCGGGCGCCGCCGTGGTCGGCGCGGCCGTCGAGTACCTGGTCATGCGCCGCTACCGGGGCAGCGACCACAGCGTCCTCGCCATCGTCACCATCGGCGTCGACATCCTGCTCACCACCGAGCTGGCCCGGCGTCTCGGCACCGACGTGCTGCCGCTCGGCGACCCCTGGGGCGACGCCGTGCTGACCGTCGGGCCGATCTCCATCGCCCACACCCGCGTCGCCGCCCTCGTCACCGCGGCCCTGCTCATCACCGTCTTCCTGCTCGCCTTCCGCTACACCTCCTGGGGCGTGGCCATGCGCGCCGCCGCCGAGAGCCCCCAGACCGCCGCGCTGATGGGCGTACGGCTCGGCAGGGTGTCACTGGGCGCGTGGGCGGTCGCGGGGGCGCTGGCGGCCGTGGCCGCGCTGTTCCTCACCGTCTTCCCGACGCCGGGCCTGGAGCGCGCCACGTCCCTCGCCGCCCTGAAGGCGTTCCCCGCCGCGATCCTCGGCGGCCTCGACTCCACGACCGGCGCCCTCGTCGGCGGCCTCGTGGTCGGCGTGACGGAGGCCCTCGCCACCGGCTACCAGAGCGAGCTGACCTTCCTCGGGCGCGGCCTCGGCGACCTCGCGCCCTACCTCGTGATGACCGTCATCCTGCTGATCAGGCCCGCCGGGCTCTTCGGCACGAAGGAGCTGGCCCGTGTCTGACGTCCTCGCGCGCTCCGCCCGTTCCGCGGGCCGGAACCTGCTCACCCGCCGCCGCGCCCACGCCTGGGCCGCCGTCGCGGCCGTCCTCCTCGCCCTGCCCTTCTACCTCGACCGCTTCTGGCTCCAGGCGGGCCTGTTCGCGATGGCCGCGGCGATCGGCGCCATCGGCATCAACCTCCTCACGGGCGCGACGGGCCAGCTCTCCATGGGCCACGCCTTCTTCCTCGCCATCGGGGCGTACGGGTACTGCGTCCTCGCCGGGGACGGCGGCGACGGCCTGACCGGCCTCGGTCTGCCCACCTGGCTCGCGGCCACCCTCGCGGTGGGGCTCGCCGGGCTCGCGGGCGGGCTCTTCAGCCCCATCGCGGGACGCCTGCGGGGCGCCTACCTGGGCATCGCGACCCTCGCGCTGATCTTCATCGGGCAGCACGTGCTGTTCAACGCCCACGATCTGACGGGCGGCTCCAACGGGCGCGACGTCCCGCCCCTGCACCTCTTCGGCCTCACCTTCGACGAGAGCGAGGCCGTCGTGGCCGCCGTCCCGTTCGGGACCGCGGAGAAACTCTGGTACGCGGGCCTCGTGCTGCTCCTGGCCTGCGGGCTCTTCGCCAGGGGCGTGCTGCGCGGACGTCCGGGCCGGGCCATGAACGCCATCCGGGACCACCGGGTCGCCGCGGGCGTCATCGGCGTGCCGGTGGCCCGCTACCGCGCCGGGGTCTTCGTCCTGTCGTCGATGTACGCGGGCCTCGCCGGGGTGCTGCTCGCCCTCGTCTTCCAGCGGACCGTGCCGGACTACTTCGGCATGACGCTGTCCCTCGAATACCTCGCCATGATCGTCATCGGCGGCCTCGGCTCGGTCTCCGGGGCGGTCGCGGGCGCGGCCCTCGTCTCCCTGCTGCCGCAGCTCCTGACGCGGTACAGCGACGCGCTGCCCCTCGTCTCGGCCCCCGGCAGCGGCGGCGTCTCACCGGGCGAGGCGTCCCGGTACCTGTACGGCGCCGCCGTCGTGGCGGTCGTCCTCTTCCTGCCCGGCGGCCTGGTGAGGATCACCGCCCGGCGCAGCAAACCCACTCCAGGCACCTCAGGGGAGACAGCATGAACACACTGACCAGGGCCACGGCGGCCGCCACCGCGCTGGCGGCGCTCCTCGCGCTGACCGCGTGCAGCTCGAAGGCGGAGGACGGCGACGACGCGTCCCGGAGCGCCGGCGGCGTGAAGACCGGCGAGGGCGTCTCGGGCAAGACGATCGACCTGGGGGTGCTCACCGACATGACCGGGGTCTACGCCACCCTCGGCAAGAGCGTCACCCAGGCCCAGCAGCTCTACGTCGACCAGACCAACGCCGACGGCGGCATCTGCGGCCGCGAGCTGAAGCTGACCGTCCGCGACCACGGCTACGACCCGCAGAAGGCCGTCGCCGCCTACACCGAGCTGGAGCCGAAGGTCCTCGGCTTCGCCCAGTTCATCGGCTCGCCGTTCGTCGCCGCCGTCGAGCAGCGGATCGAGGGCAACAAGGGCCTCGTCCTGCCGCAGGCCTGGTCGTCGAACCTCCTGGGCAACGCCTACGTGCGGGTGATCGGCTCCACGTACGACCTGGAGACGATCAACGCGATCGACTTCCTGATGAAGGAGAAGGGGCTCAAGAAGGGCGACAAGATCGGCCACGTCTACTTCGAGGGCGACTACGGCGAGAGCGCCCTGAAGGGCTCCGCGCACATGGCCGACGAGGCGGGCCTCACGGTCGTCGAGCAGAAGATCAAGCCGACGGACAACGACATGACCGCCCAGGTCTCCGCGCTGAAGAAGGCCGGCGTCAAGGGCATCGTGGTCAGTGCGGGTCCGCGCCAGGCCGCGTCCCTGGTGGGCGTCGCCGCGGCGGGCCGCTTCGACGTCCCGGTCATCGGCAACAACTCCGCGTTCGCCCCGCAGCTCCTCGCCACGCAGTCGGGCCCCGCCCTGCAGAAGAACTACTACGTCGCCTCGCCCACGCTGCCCATCGGCGCGGACACGGAGGCGGCGAAGAAGCTCGTCGCCGACTACCGGAAGGCCTACCCCAAGGACACCCTGGACAACGGCGTCGTCGCCGGCTGGACGGCCGCCGCGGTCTTCGGCGAGGCCCTGAAGAAGGCATGCGCGGACAAGGACCTCACGCGGGCCGGCGTCGGCAAGGCCCTGCTGGCCATCGACGCCTTCGACTCGGGCTTCGGCGTCCCCCAGGACTTCAGCGACCCGAAGGCCCCGTCGTCCCGGCAGAGCGTCATCCTCCGGCCCGACGAGAAGGCGACGGGCGGCATGAGGGTCGTACGGGAGCCCGAGGCGGCGAAACAGGCAGCCACGTACCGCCCGTCGGACGATTGAGGACGCGTCCGAAGGACGTAGCACGATGAAAGGCGGCAGGGCGGCACGACGGCAGGACGGCACGCGAAAGGGGCCCGGATCATACGATCCGGGCCCCTTTCCGATACCGCTTACGGCAGCTGCGCGGCACGCGCCTCACGCCGGTTGTCCCGGAAGTTGTTCACCCGCCGAGCCGTGGCGAAGAGCGGGATCACCGCACCGAGGACGAGCTGGAGCGCACAGCCGGTCTGGAGGAGCAGCTGGCCGCCCGGCGCCTCGAAGGCCCACGCCGCGAGCAGCCCCATCGCCGCGACGATCCACGAGAGCATGGCCACCGCGAGGGGGCCCCGCGGCTTGGGGTACTCGACGCGGCTGACCATGAGCCAGGCCGTGCCGATGATCGCCAGGAGCGTCGCGATGAAGGGCAGCTCAAGGAGCACGATGGAGACCACCGTCAGCGCTCCGAAAGGAGACGGCATGCCCTGGAAGGTGCCGTCCTTCACGGTCACGCAACTGAACCGCGCAAGCCGCAGCACCACCGCCAGGAGCACCACGATCGCGCCCACCGCCGCCACCCGCTGGTGCGCGTCGTCGGCCACCATGCCGTAGACCAGGACGAAGTACGCGGGGGCCAGACCGAAGCTGATCAGGTCCGAGAGGTTGTCCAGCTCGGCGCCCATCGGCGAGGACCGCAGCTTGCGGGCCACGAGTCCGTCGAAGAGGTCGAAGACCGCCGCGCAGAGCATCAGGATCACGGCGGTCGCGGCGGAGTGCCGCGCCATGCCGCTCTCGGTGCTGCCCTGCACGTACGGGATGAGGATGCCGGTGGTGGTGAAGTACACCGCCATGAAGCCGCACGTGGCGTTGCCGAGCGTGAGCGTGTCCGCTATCGACAGGCGCAGCGAGAGGGGCATCTCCTCGTCGGCCTCGTCCTCCACGGCCTCGGGCACCCAGCCGGCCTGTGTCTCGGGATCAACCACGGTCAATGCGAGTCACCCCAGCCACGGTCTTCTGACCGACCTCGACGTCCACCTCGACACCCTCGGGGAGGTAGATGTCGACACGTGAGCCGAAGCGGATCAGGCCGATCCGCTCGCCCTGCTCCACCTTCGTGCCCTGCGGGACGTAGGGCACGATGCGCCGCGCGACCGCGCCCGCGATCTGGATCATCTCGATGTCGCCGAGCTCGGTGTCGAAGTGCCAGACAACGCGCTCGTTGTTCTCGCTCTCCTTGTTGAACGCCGGGACGAACCCGCCGGGGATGTGCTCCACGGACGTCACCGTGCCCGCGAGGGGCGCGCGGTTGACGTGGACATTCAACGGGCTCATGAAGATGGCGACGCGGGTACGCCCGTCCTTCCACGGCATGATGCTCTGCACCACGCCGTCGGCGGGGGAGATGACCCGGCCCGACGCGATCTCGCGCTCGGGGTCGCGGAAGAACCACAGCATGCCCGCCGCGAGAGCGGTGGCGGGCACGGCGACGGCCGCGGCACCCTTGGAGTGTCGCGCGCGGACGAGGCTGAGTGCCGCGGTGGCGACGGTCGGCAGGAGCCACGGCGATGCTCCGCGGGCAAGGCGTCCCTGGAGAATGCCGTCGCGTGGTGCAGAGGTTTGGCTGTGGGGCATGGATGACCTTCGTAGCGGATGATGCCGCGCAGGGAATGGGGGACGGCGGCTTTCTCCGGATGCTATCGGTTGCGGGCCACAACTGGGCAAGCCAGGAAGCCGAGTCGGCGGCCGAAGAGTGTTGACAGGGTGTGATCTTCTTCGCGGAGATATCCCCCCGAATCGGACAATCAGCCCTGGAATCGATACTCTTCGAGCAGTCGACGACCAATGATCATTTTCTGGATCTCGGCGGTACCTTCACCGATCAACAGCATCGGTGCCTCCCTGTAGAGGCGCTCGATCTCGTACTCCTTCGAGAAGCCGTAACCGCCGTGAATCCTGAACGCGTCCTCGACGACTTCCTTGCAGTACTCGGAGGCGAGGTACTTCGCCATCCCAGCTTCGAGGTCGTTTCGCTCCCCGGAGTCCTTTTTGCGTGCTGCGTTGACCATCATCGCATGGGCGGCCTCGACCTTGGTAGCCATCTCGGCCAGTTTGAACTGGATCGCCTGGTGCTGGGCGATGGCCTTCCCGAAAGTGTGGCGTTGCTGGGCATACGAGACACCGAGCTCGAACGCACGCTGAGCGACGCCGCAGCCACGGGCCGCGACATTGACCCGCCCGACCTCCACGCCGTCCATCATTTGGTAAAACCCTCGGCCGGTGGTCCCGCCGAGTACACGATTGGCCGGAATTCGCAGTCCGTCCATGATGAGTTCCGTCGTGTCGACACCCTTATAGCCCATTTTGTCGATCTTGCCCGGGATGGTGAGACCGGGCCGGACCTCGCCGAAGCCGGGCTCCTTCTCCACCAGGAACGTGGTCATCGACTTGTGGGGGGCGGTGGCCGCCTCCGGACGGGGGTGTCCTTCGTCACTCCGGCACAGGACGGCCACCAGAGTGGACGTTCCGCCGTTCGTCAACCACATCTTCTGGCCGTTGAGGACGTAGTCGTCACCGTCCCTGACGCCCTTGGACGTGATCGCCGACACGTCGGACCCGAGCCCCGGCTCCGACATGGAGAACGCGCCCCGCACCTCGCCGGCCGCCATGCGCGGCAGGAAGGTCTCCTTCTGCTCCTGGGTGCCGTGCTGCTTGAGCATGTAGGCGACGATGAAGTGGGTGTTGATGATGCCGGAGACCGACATCCAGCCCCGCGCGATCTCCTCGACGCAGAGGGCGTACGTGAGCAGCGACTCGCCCAGGCCGCCGTACTCCTCCGGGATCATCAGGCCGAAGAGGCCCAACTCCTTGAGGCCGTCGACGATCGCCTGCGGGTACTCGTCACGGTGTTCGAGTTCCGTCGCGACCGGGATGATCTCCTTGTCGACGAAGTCCCTGACCGTGGCGAGGATCTCCTGCTGGATGTCGGTGAGACCTGCGGTCTGCGCGAGTCGGCTCATGGTTACCGCTTCTCCTGCGTCTTCGGCTCCGGGCGGCCGGGCTGCTCCCCGCCGCGCTCCTTGATGTACGTCTCGGTGGGCACCATCACCTTGCGGCGGAAGACGCAGACGAGCGTGCCGTCCTGCTTGTAGCCCTTGGTCTCCACGTACACGATGCCGCGGTCGCTCTTGGACCGGGACGGCGTCTTGTCTAGGACCGTGGTCTCGCCGTAGACCGTGTCTCCGTGGAAGGTCGGCGCCACGTGCTTCAGCGACTCGATCTCCAGGTTGGCGATGGCCTTGCCGGAGACGTCCGGCACGGACATGCCGAGCAGCAGCGAGTAGATGTAGTTGCCCACGACGACGTTCTTGCCGAAGTCCGTCGTCCTCTCCGCGTAGTTCGTGTCCATGTGGAGGGGGTGGTGGTTCATGGTCAGCAGGCAGAAGAGGTGGTCGTCGTACTCGGTGACCGTCTTGCCCGGCCAGTGCTTGTATACGGCACCGACCTCGAACTCCTCGTAGGTGCGGCCGAACTGCATGGGATCAGGCCTCCGGGGCTTCGAACTTCGAGGTGCGGGTCATGCCGGCGGCGCGCCCCTTGCCCGAGACGACCAGGGCCATCTTCCGGCTGGCCTCGTCGATCATCTCGTCGCCGAGCATCGCCGAGCCCTTCTTGCCGCCCGCCTCCGACGTGTGGAACGCGTACGCGTCCAGGATCAGCTCGGCGTGGTCGAAGTCCTCCTGGGAGGGCGAGAAGACCTCGTTGGCCGCCTCGACCTGGCCCGGGTGCAGGACCCACTTGCCGTCGAAGCCGAGGGCGGCGGCGCGGTTCGCGACCTCGCGGTAGCCGTCGACGTTCTTGATCTGGAGGTAGGGGCCGTCGATGGCCTGGAGGCCGTTGGCGCGGGCGGCCATGAGGATCTTCATCAGGATGAAGTGGTAGGCGTCGGCCGGGTAGCCGGGCGGCTGCTCGCCGACGACCAGGGACTTCATGTTGATGGACGCCATGAAGTCGGCCGGGCCGAAGATGATCGTCTCCACGCGCGGCGACGCCTCGGCGATGGCGTTGACGTTGTTCAGGCCGCGTGCGTTCTCGATCTGCGCCTCGATGCCGATCTTGCCGGCCTCGAAGCCCATGGTCTTCTCGATCTGGGTGAGCAGCAGGTCGAGCGCGACGACCTGTTCGGCCGTCTGGACCTTCGGCAGCATGATGCAGTCGAGGTTCTGGCCCGCGCCCTCGACGACGGTGACGACGTCGCGGTACGTCCACTCGGTCGTCCAGTCGTTGACGCGCACCACCCGCGTCTTGCCCGTCCAGTCGCCCTCGTTGAGGAACTTCACGATGGTGTGCCTGGCCTCCGGCTTGGCCAACGGCGCGCAGGCGTCCTCCAGGTCCAGGAAGACCTGGTCGGCGGGCAGGCCCTGGGCCTTCTCCAGGAAGCGCGGGTTCGAGCCCGGTACGGCCAGGCAGGAGCGCCGGGGGCGGAGACGGTTCACGGTCATGCGGGGACCTCCGATGGGTCGAGCTTGTTCGCTTTCCGGATCTCGTCGACGATACGGCCGATGATCTCCGTGATGCCGAAGTCCTTGGGGGTGAAGACGGCCGCCACACCCGCCGCGAGAAGGTCCTCGGCGTCGCTGCTGGGGATGATGCCTCCCGCGATCACGGGAATGTCCGGGGCGCCCGCCTCGCGCAGGCGCACCAGGACGTCCGGCACGAGTTCGGCGTGCGAGCCGGAGAGGACCGACAGGCCCACCGCGTGCACGTCCTCGGCCAGCGCGGCGTCGACGATCTGCTCGGGCGTGAGCCTGATGCCCTGGTAGACCACCTCGAAGCCGGCGTCGCGCGCGCGCACCGCGATCTGCTCGGCGCCGTTGGAGTGGCCGTCGAGGCCGGGCTTGCCGACCAGGAAGCGGAGCTTGCCGACGCCGAGGTCGGCGGCCGTCCTCGCGACCTCGTCGCGGACGACGGCGAGCGGGGTGCCCGGCTCGGCGGTGACGGCCACGGGAGCGCTGGAGACGCCCGTGGGCGCCCGGTACTCGCCGAACACCTCCCGCAGGGCGCCCGCCCACTCGCCGGTCGTCACACCGGCCCGCGCGCACTCCAGGGTGGCCTCCATCAGGTTGCCCGTCCCCGCGGCCACCTCCTTCAGGCGCTGGAGGGCCTTGCAGGGGCGCGGGTGGTTGAACGGCGGCTGGTAGCGGGTGTCGCGCCACCGCTTCAGGGCGCCGGTGACACGGGCCTCGACCGCCGGGTCGACGGTCATGATCGCCGCGTCCAGGTCGGCGGTGAGCGGGCTCGGCTCGGTGGACTCGTAGGAGTTCACGCCGACGATCTTCTCCTCGCCCGACTCGATGCGGGCCCTGCGCTCGGCGTGCGAGGAGACGAGCTGCGACTTCAGGTAGCCGGACTCGACGGCGGCCATCGCGCCGCCCATCTCCTCGATGCGGGCCATCTCCGCGAGGGACTCCTCCACCAGCGAGGCGACCTTGGCCTCGATGACGTGGGAGCCCGCGAAGATGTCCTCGTACTCCAGGAGGTCGCTCTCGTGGGCGAGGACCTGCTGGATGCGGAGCGACCACTGCTGGTCCCAGGGGCGGGGGAGCCCGAGGGCCTCGTTCCAGGCGGGGAGCTGGACGGCACGCGCGCGTGCGTCCTTGGAGAGCGTGACGGCCAGCATCTCCAGGACGATCCGCTGGACGTTGTTCTCCGGCTGGGCCTCGGTGAGGCCCAGGGAGTTGACCTGCACGCCGTAGCGGAACCGGCGCTGCTTGGCGTTCCCGACGCCGTACCGCTCGCGCGTGACCTGGTCCCAGATCCGCCCGAACGCCCGCATCTTGCACATCTCCTCGATGAAGCGGACGCCCGCGTTCACGAAGAAGGAGATGCGGGCCACGACGTCCCCGAACTTCTCCTCGGGGACCTGCCCCGAGTCGCGTACGGCGTCGAGGACCGCGATGGCGGTGGACATCGCGTACGCGATCTCCTGGACCGGTGTGGCCCCCGCCTCCTGGAGGTGGTAGCTGCAGATGTTGATCGGGTTCCACTTGGGGATGTGCGCCACCGTGTACGTGATCATGTCGGTGGTCAGGCGCAGGGAGGGCGCCGGCGGGAAGACGTGCGTCCCGCGCGAGAGGTACTCCTTGACGATGTCGTTCTGCGTCGTCCCCTGGAGTTCGCTGACGTCGACGCCCTGCTCCTCCGCGACCACCTGGTAGAGCGCCAGGAGCCACATGGCGGTGGCGTTGATCGTCATCGAGGTGTTCATCTGGTCCAGGGGGATGTCCTGGAACAGCCGCCGCATGTCGCCGAGGTGCGAGACCGGCACGCCGACCCGGCCGACCTCGCCGCGGGCGAGGACGTGGTCGGGGTCGTAGCCGGTCTGCGTGGGCAGGTCGAACGCGACCGAGAGGCCCGTCTGCCCCTTGGCGAGGTTGCGCCGGTACAGCTCGTTGGACGCCTCCGCCGTGGAGTGGCCGGCGTAGGTCCGCATCAGCCACGGCCGGTCCTTCTGACGCTCTGTCATGTGCCGCTGCTCCTTCTCGCGCTCAGACGTTCCGGAAGCGGTTGATGGCGTCGATGTGCCGGGCCCGCTTCTCGGGATCGCGCACGCCCAGGCCCTCGCGGGGCGCCAGCGCGAGGACGCCGACCTTGCCCTGGTGGAGGTTGCGGTGCACGTCGTAGGCCGCCTGGCCGGTGTCCTGGAGGGCGTACACCTTGGAGAGCGTCGGGTGGATCTTGCCCTTGGCGATCAGGCGGTTGGCCTCCCACGCCTCGCGGTAGTTGGCGAAGTGCGAGCCGATGATGCGCTTCAGGGACATCCACAGGTAGCGGTTGTCGTACTCGTGCATGTAGCCGGAGGTCGAGGCGCAGGTCGTGATGGTGCCGCCCTTGCGGGTGACGTAGACGCTGGCGCCGAAGGTCTCGCGGCCGGGGTGCTCGAAGACGATGTCGATGTCCTCCCCGCCGGTGAGCTCGCGGATGCGCTTGCCGAACCGCTTCCACTCCTTCGGGTCCTGGGTCCGCTCGTCCTTCCAGAACTTGTAGCCCTCGGCATTGCGGTCGATGATCGCGTCGGCGCCCATGGCGCGGCAGATCTCCGCCTTCTGGGGGCTGGAGACGACGCAGATGGGGTTGGCGCCGCCCGCGAGCGCGAACTGCGTGGCGTACGACCCGAGTCCGCCGCTCGCGCCCCAGATCAGCACGTTGTCGCCCTGCTTCATGCCGGCGCCGTTGCGGGAGACGAGCTGGCGGTACGCGGTGGAGTTCACCAGGCCGGGCGAAGCAGCCTCCTCCCAGCTCAGGTGGTCGGGCTTCGGCATGAGCTGGTTGGACTTCACGAGCGCGATCTCGGCGAGGCCGCCGAAGTTGGTCTCGAAGCCCCAGATGCGCTGCTCGGGGTCGAGCATCGTGTCGTTGTGGCCGTCGGAGGACTCCAGCTCGACGCTGAGGCAGTGCGCGACGACCTCGTCGCCGGGGTTCCAGGCGTTCACGCCGGGCCCGGTGCGCAGCACGACGCCCGCCAGGTCGGAGCCGATGATGTGGTACGGCAGGTCGTGGCGCTTGGTGAGGTCGCTCAGCCGGCCGTAGCGCTCCAGGAAGCTGAAGGTGGACACCGGCTCGAAGATCGAGGTCCACACGGAGTTGTAGTTGACCGAGGAGGCCATGACGGCCACCAGGGCCTCGCCGGGGCCGAGTTCGGGGACCGGCACGTCGTCCAGGTGGATCGACTTGCGGGGGTCCTTGTCGCGGGTGTCGAGGCCCGCGAACATCTCCGTCTCGTCCTTGTGCACGGTGATCGCGCGGTACGAGTCGGGCAGGGGGAGAGCGGCGAAGTCGGCGGACGTGGCGTCCGGCGACTGGATCGCGTCCAGGATTTCCTTCACGGTTTCGCCTCCGGCGAAGAAGCACATCGGGGGATGCGCTGCTTGAGGGTTACGTCGGGGTGCTTGCGGTGCTGTGGAGGTGTGCCGTCGGTTCGGCGAAGGGTGGTGCTCGGCGACGCCCTGGTGGGGCGCGGGAGGTGCCTGTGACGCAGGCGTCCGGGCGCACAAGCCGTGGCTTGAGGGGACAGCCGGCGTACGGATGATCGCTGTACGCCGGCCGCCCGGACTTCCCTCAACGTATGGCACCGCGTGCCAGTCGGCAAGACACTGGGTGCCAGAACTTTTTGACCGATGATCGATCAGTGCAGGTCAGAGAGGTGCGCGGCATGGCAGAGGGGGCGCTACCAGTCGGTAGCGCCCCCTCGAATCCCCAGGGCAAAACGGGTCGAACGGTGTCATCGCACGGGAGCTACGAACGCTCGCGCAGGGCCTTCTCGATGGTCCGCATGACCTCGTCGAGCGGGGCGTCCGTGCGGGCCACCGTGACCAGCACCTCACCCTGCGCGGACGCCGTCGCGGCCGGTGGGGCGGGCACGGCGTCGCGGCCCGCGCCGATCCCCGAGCCGAAGGTCCTGCGGACGATCGCGAAGGCGCGGTCGAGCTGCGTCTCCACGTCGCCCTGGCCGCCGGCCCGCAGCCAGCGGCGCAGGACGTGGTTGTGGGCGGTGACCACGGCGGAGGCGGCGACCTCGGCGAGCAGCGGGTCGTCGTTGCCGTCGTGGTGCGCCTGCTCGTCGAAGTGGCCGAGCAGATAGCGCGTGAAGAGCCGTTCGTAGCGGGCCACCGAGGCGATCTCGCGCTCGCGCAGCGTGGGCACCTCGCGGGTGAGGCGGTAGCGCTCCACGGAGACCGCGGGCGAGGCCGCGTACATCTTCATGACCTCCTTGATGCCGCGGCACACCGTGTCCAGCGGGTGCTCGTGCGGGGGAGCGGCGTTGAGCACCGCCTCCGCGCGGATCAGGGTGTCGTCGTGATCGGGGAAGATCGCCTCTTCCTTGGAGCGGAAGTGCCGGAAGAAGGTCCGGCGCGCCACGCCCGCGGCGGCGGCGATCTCGTCGACCGTCGTCGCCTCGTACCCCTTGGACGCGAAGAGCTCCATGGCCGCGGCCGCCAGCTCCCTGCGCATCTTGAGCCGCTGGGCGGCGGCGCGGTTGCCCGCCGCGCTCTCCGGAGCGTCGGGGGTTGCGTTGCGTGAGGACTTGGCGGCCTTGGACATGCCACGAACGTACTGCATGTGCGCACAGCGGTGCTCCTGAGGGACGGGGCTGCCCGAGGGGCCGAGCAGCCCGCCCCAGTCCGTCCTCTCGCCCGCGCGGTCCTCGGCCGGCTCAGCGCCGGGCATATTCGCGGAAGCCGCGGCCCGTCTTGCGGCCGAGGCAGCCCGCGGCCACCAGGTGTTCGAGCAGCGGCGCGGGGGCCAGTCCCGGGTCGCGGAACTCGCGGTGCAGCACCTTCTCGATGGCCAGCGAGACGTCCAGGCCGACGACGTCGAGGAGCTCGAAGGGGCCCATGGGGTAGCCGCCGCCGAGCTTCATCGCGGCGTCGATGTCGTCGAGCGAGGCGTAGTGCTCCTCGACCATCTTGATCGCGTTGTTGAGGTAGGGGAACAGCAGCGCGTTCACGATGAAGCCCGCGCGGTCGCCGCAGTCCACCGGGTGCTTGCGGATGCCGGCGCAGACCTCGCGGACGGTCGCGTGCACGTCGTCGGCGGTCAGCACCGTGCGGACCACCTCGACGAGCTTCATCGCGGGCGCCGGGTTGAAGAAGTGCATGCCGATCACGTCGCGCGGGCGCGTGGTGGCGCGGGCGCAGGCCACCACCGGCAGCGAGGAGGTCGTCGTCGCGAGGATCGCGCCGGGCTTGCAGACCTTGTCGAGCGCCGCGAAGAGCTGCCGCTTGGCCTCCAGGTCCTCGGCGATGGCCTCAAGGGCCAGGTCGACGTCGGCGAACGCCTCGTACGAGGCGGCCGGCGTGATGCGCTCCAGGGCTTCGGCGGCGGCCCCGGCCGTCAGCCTGCCCTTCTCGACCGAGCGCGCGAGGGACGTGCCGATACGGGCCTTGGCGGCGGCGGCCTTCTCGTCGGTGCGGGCGGCGAGCACCACGTCGTAGCCCGCCTTGGCGAAGACCTCCGCGATGCCGGACGCCATCGTCCCCGAGCCCGCGACGCCGACCGAGCGCACCGCCCGGCCCCGGACGCGCCGCTCGCCCTCCCGCGGGGTCAGCGCGTCGTCCACCACGTCCGCGCTGCCGGGCGCGGCGTAGGTGTAGAAGCCGCGGCCCGCCTTGCGCCCCGTCAGGCCCGCCTCGCTGAGCTGCTTGAGGATCGGGGCGGGCGCGTGCAGCCGGTCGCGGGACTCGGCGTACATGGCGTCGAGGACCGTACGGGCGGTGTCCACGCCGATCAGGTCGAGCAGGGCGAGCGGCCCCATCGGCAGGCCGCAGCCCAGCTTCATGGCGGCGTCGATGTCCTCGCGGGAGGCGTACTTCGCCTCGTACATCGCGGCGGCCTGGTTGAGGTAGCCGAAGAGCAGCCCGTCGGCGACGAAGCCGGGGCGGTCGCCGACGGCGACGGGCTTCTTGCCGAGCGCCTGCGCGAGGTCGGTGACCGTGGCGACGGCGGCGGGCGCGGTGAGCACGGACGAGACGACCTCGACGAGCTTCATGGCGGGCGCAGGGTTGAAGAAGTGCAGTCCCAACACGCGCTCGGGGCGGGCCGATTCGGCGGCCAGGCGCGTCACGGAGAGCGCGTTGGTGCCCGTGGCGATGATCGTCCCGGGGCGCACGACGGCGTCGAGGCCCCGGATGATCTGCTGCTTGACCTCGTACGACTCGGGCACGACCTCGATGACGAGGTCGGCGTCGGCGGCGGCCCGGAGGTCGGTGGAGGCGCTGAAGCGGGCCAGGATGTCCTGCCGCTCCTCCTCGGTGAGGCGTTCGCGGCGCACCGCGCGGGCGGTCGACGCCTCCAGGGAGGTGACCGCGCGGTCGGCGGCGGCCCTGCTGATGTCGATGCCGATGACCTCGCGGCCGCCGCGGGCCAGGACCTCGGCGATGCCGGTGCCCATCGTGCCGAGCCCGATGACGGCGACGGTGTTCAGGGGAGCGTCCATGGGTGGACTCCAGGAGGAGAGTGACGACTGAGGGGCGCACGCGCGGCGTCAGGCGCTCGGGGCGTGCGGAGGGTTTCTGCTTGCCGTGTCCGGGCGGGCGTCGCCGCGCACACCGGTGAGGAGCCGACGGGCCCTGTCCCGGGGCCGACGTCGTACGGGGAACTACCTGGTACCTGAGGCACCGAACCGACCAGCACCGCGGCGGCTGCGTCACCAGGCCACCGCGGGAAGGGGAACTGCTACGGGGAGTATGCCCCGCTCACCTGAGATTAACCGGCGAGTAACGAGCGCGCCAGCCCCGGGTGTCTGTGATCTACGTCGCCGCCCGCCGCGACGGCCCATTAGGCTCACGGCCATGGATGCGGAGTTGCGGACGGTGACGGCGCGTTTACGCCGCGAGGCGGAGGCCTCGCCCGAGCACGCGGAGCAGTACGAGAAGCTGGTCGCCACGGGGGACCTCGACGAGCTGGCCGAGGTGCTCGTCTCCCCCGGGCAGCCCCTGTGGGCCCGGGAGCTGGCCGCCGTCCGGCTCGGCGTCGCGGGCGACCGCAGGGCCTTCGAATCCCTGGTCCTCCTCCTCAACCACCGCGATCCGCCCCGCTGCGCCGCCGCGGCCCACGCCCTGGCGCGCCTCGGCGACCCGCGGACGGCACGGGCGGCGGCGGCCCTGGCGACGAACGAACTCCGCGTCGCCTACGCCCTCCATCCCGTACGCCTCCTCACCGAACTCCGCGCCCCGGAATCGGCCCCCGCCCTGATCACCACGCTCGAACGCAGGCTGGTCCCGCACGACCCCTTCGGCAAGATCGCCCTGGCCTGCGTGGAGGGCCTCGGCGCCCTGGGCGACGCACGCGCGCGCCCCGTCCTGACGGCGGCCAGGAACCACCCGCGCCTCGCGGCAGCGGCGGCGGCGGCGCTGGCACGGCTGCCGGACTGAGGCGGCTCAGCGCGGCGGCGGGGCGGCGCGCCCGGCCGCCGAGACGGGCCGCGCTCCGGTCCGGGTGCCGTGCGGCTCCGGCTCGGGGAGCGCCGCGCAGGTCGCGTCGGCGGTACGGCCGTCGGCGCGCGGCAGCCTCCCCGACGCCAGGTAGGCCGCCAAGTGGGCGTCCAGGCAGGCGTTCCCGTTCAGGGTGACGCCGTGGTTGCCGCCGCCGGACTCCACCACGAGGCGGGAGCCGGGGAGCCTGCGGTGCATGGCCAGGGCGCCCTCGTAGGGCGTCGCCGCGTCGTCCGTCGCCTGGAGGAGGAGGACCGGCGGCAGCTTCGCGCCGGAGACGTCGGGGGCGCTCAGGTGGTGGGTGCGCCAGAAGGCGCAGGGAGCGTTGAACCAGGCGTTGTTCCAGGTGGCGAACGGCGCCGTCCGGTGGATGGCGGCGTGGTCGGCGCGCCACGTCCCGAGGTCGCGCGGCCACAGCGCGTCCCTGCACTGCACGGCGGTGTAGACGCTGTAGCCGTTCTCCTTCTCGGTGTCGCTCGCCGCGAGGTCCTCGTACGCGGCGACGAGCGGGCGGGCGTCGCCCCGGCCGGCGTGGGCGGCGAACGCCCGCGCGAGGAGCGGCCAGTGGCGGTTGTCGTAGCCGCCGGGGAGGAAGGTGTCCTCCAGTTCCGCCGGGCCCACCTTCCCGCCCGCTGGGCGCGCGGCGAGATCCTTGCGCATGGCGTACCACCGGGCCTCGACCGCGGCCGGGTCGCGGCCCAGCCCGTACACGCCGTCGTGCCGGGCGATCCAGGCCATCAGCGCCTTGTGGCGGAGGTCGAAGGCGCGGTTCTGGCGGAGGTTGACGTCGTACCAGACGCCCGTCGGGTCGACGAGGGAGTCGAGCGCCATGCGGTGCACGCGGTGTGGGTAGAGCCTGCCGTACATGGCCCCCAGGTAGGTGCCGTACGAGTAGCCGAGGAAGCTGACGCGCCGGGCACCGAGGGCCACGCGGACGGCGTCCATGTCCCGCACCGTGCTCACCGTGTCGATGAACGGCAGCACGTCCGCGTACTTCGCGTGGCAGGCGTCGGCGAAGGCGCGGGCCCGGTCGGTGTTGGCCTTCTCCAGCGCGGGCGTGGCGGGCAGGCTGTCGGGCCGTACGGGGGTGAAGTGGCCGGGGCGGCAGTTCAGCGCGGGCCGGCTCCGGCCGACGCCGCGCGGGTCGAAGCCGATGACGTCGTACCGCGCCGCCACCTCCGCGGGCAGCGACTCGGCGACGAACCCGGCCATGGAGAGGCCGCTGCCGCCGGGGCCGCCGGGGTTCACCAGGAGCGGCCCCTGCGAGGTCCGCGCGGTGTGCCGGACGCGGGACAGGGCGATGGTGATCTTCCTGCCGCCGGGGTCCCGGTGGTCGAGGGGCACCTCCAGGGACGCGCACTGGAGCTTCGGGTAGGCCTTGGTGGCGCACTTCTCCCATGTCAGGGGGGCGGCGCGGGTGGTGTCCCGGACGCCGGGGGCGGCGGGCGTGACGGGCGCGGCGGGCGCGACCGCGGCGGCCGTCCCGGTGAGCGCGGTGGCCGTCCCGGCGAGTGCGGCGAGGGAGCGGAGGGCGGCGGCGCGTTTCTTCATCGGCTTCCCAGCTGTCCGGTGCGGTCCGGGCCGTGCACGGCCCGGCCTCGGGTGCATCGTCCCCGACGAGCGCGTCCGCATCCGGTTGCGCTGCGGGTGAATGCCCTGAAAGGAGCAGCGCGGGGGCCGCGCCCCTACAGCAGGGTGAGCTGCGCGGGGCCCGCGGACTCCGGCTGCTCCGGCACCCGGATGCGCCGGGCGGCACCCGCGCGCGTGGGGCCGATGCCGAACTCCTCCGCCAGTTCGTGCACATGGCGGGTGACGCGCCGCTGGTACCACTTCGGGGCGTAGGCCCCCTCCGCGTACAGCCGCTCGTAACGCCGTACGAGATGCGGGTGGTGCCGCCCGACCCAGGCCATGAACCACTCGCGCGCCCCCGGCCGCAGATGCAGCACCAGGGGCGTCACCGAGGTCGCCCCCGAGGCGGCGATGGCCCGCACCGTGGCGCGCAGCTGGTCGGGGTGGTCGCCGAGGAAGGGGATGACGGGGGCCATCAGGACGCCGCAGCCGATGCCGTGCTCGCTCAGGGTGCGTACGACGTCCAGGCGCCGCTCGGGGGCGGGCGTGCCCGGCTCGACGGTGCGCCACAGCTCGCGGTCGGTGAACCCCACGGAGACCGAGATGCCGACGTCCGTGACCGCGGCCGCCTCCCGCAGCAGGTCGAGGTCGCGCAGGATCAGCGTGCCCTTGGTCAGGATCGAGAAGGGGTTGCCGTGGTCGCGCAGGGCGCCGATGATCCCCGGCATGAGGCGGTAGCGTCCCTCGGCCCGCTGGTAGCAGTCGACGTTCGTGCCCATGGCGATGTGGTCGCCGTGCCAGCGGGGCGAGGCCAGCTTGCGCCGCAGCAGCTCGGCGGCGTTGACCTTGACGACGATCTGGCTGTCGAAGCCGAGGCCGGTGTCGAGGTCGAGATAGCTGTGGGTCTTGCGGGCGAAGCAGTAGACGCACGCGTGCGTGCACCCCCGGTAGGGGTTGACCGTCCATTCGAACGGCATCCGTGACGCGCCGGGCACGCGGTTCACGATCGACCTGGCCCGGATCTCGTGGAAGGTCATCCCCGCGAACTCCGGGGTGTCGAACGTGCGGGTCGTGATCGCGTCCGCGCCGAACAGCGCGGCGTCGGCGGGGCCCTGACGCGGTCCGTCGGAGAGATTCTCCCAGCGCATGACGCCTCCTAGGTAGCACTGACCACAGAATAGAACACATGTTCCCTTGATCGTGCGAGCCCATGTCCGCGACGCCGCTCTTGGTAAGATCCCGTCCCGCGCGACACGCGCGACACCGCCACGACCGGGGAGGTCGATGAATATGGCCCGCCAGGCCCTTCGTCGCCATGCCCCTGTCCGGGCCGCACGCGCCTGAGAGCGGCCCGGTCGTTCGAACACAACGACCCGGAGTGTCACGTGTCCCGTTCTTCTCACCTCCCTCCCTCCGTTCCTTCCCTCCTCTCCTCTCCCGGCTCCCTGGCCACCGGGCGCCTCGTGCTGCGGCCCTGGACCGCCGGCGAGGTCGCCGACGTGCTCGCCGGCCGCCGCCGTGCCCAGTGGGCGGACGACTTCCCCGCCGAGGGCGACGGGGTCATCGCCGGAGTCGTCGCCGCGCAGCTCGCCGAGGACCCCGCCGGCCCCGGCGCGCACGGCCACCGGCTGATGGTCGAACGCGGCAGCGGTGCCGTCGTCGGCTCCATCAGCCTGTTCTGGCCGCCGCGCGGAGGGTCCGTGGAATTCGGCTACGGCGTCGTCGCCTCCCGGCGGGGCCGCGGCTACGCCCCGGAGGCGGCCAGGGCCCTCGTGGCCCACGCCCTGGCCCTGCCCGGCGTGACCGAGGTCCGCGCCGAGGCCGAACTCGCCAACCCGGCGTCCGTCCGCGTCCTGGAGAAGGCCGGGCTGCACCGCGTCGGCAGCGACGGCGGGACGGTCCGGTACCGCGCCACGGCGCCCGAGGGGCGCTAGCCCCGACGGCGGGCCCGGCGGCCGAGCGATACCGGCCGCCGGGCCCGCCACACCTCCCCACCTGCGGCGGAGCCCGGCGCGCCAGGGATGATGCAGAGATGCTCGTCGAGTCCCTGTCGGTCGCCGCCCTGGCCGTCGTCCTGATCTGCGCCGTCGTACGGCCCTTCGGCCGCTCCGAGGCCGTCTTCGCCGTACCGGCCGCCGCGCTCCTGATCGCGGCGGGAGCGGTCCCCTGGGAGGACGTGCGGGACGAGGCGGCGCGGCTCGGTCCCGTGATCGGCTTCCTCGCGGGCGTCCTGGTCCTCGCCAAGCTCTGCGCCGACGAGGGCCTCTTCCACGCCTGCGGGATCTGGATGGCACGCCGTGCCGCGGGCCGCCCGCGCACCCTGCTCGCCACCGTCTTCGGGCTCGCCTCGGTGATCACCGCCGTGCTCAGCCTGGACGCCACCGTGGTCCTGCTCACCCCGGTGGTCTTCGCCACCGCGGCCCGGATGGGCGCCCGCCCCGCACCGCACGTCTACGCGAGCGCCCATCTCTCCAACACGGCCTCGCTGCTGCTGCCCGTCTCCAACCTCACCAACCTCCTCGCGTTCACCGCGACCGGGCTCAGCTTCACGCGCTTCGCGCTGCTCATGACGCTGCCGTGGCTGGTCGCCATCGCCGTCGAGTACGCCGTGTTCCGCCGGTTCTTCGCCGCCGACCTCGACGCGCCCGTCAGCGGCGAGGACGCCGGCGACCCGCCGGAGATGCCGCTCTTCGCCCTGGTCACCGTCGCCGCCACGCTGGCCGGGTTCGCGCTGGCCCCCACCGCCGGTGTCGACCCCGCCTGGTCGGCGGCGGCCGGGGCCGCCGTGCTCGCCGTCCGGGCGCTCGTCCGGAGGCACACCACGCCGGCCGCGATCCTGCGCTCCGCCTCGCTGCCCTTCCTCGCCTTCGTCCTCGCCCTCGGCATCGTCGTCAGGGCCGTCGTCGACCACGGCCTCGGCGACGCCCTCGACGGGTTCCTCCCCGACGGCTCGTCCCTGCCCGCGCTGCTCGGCACCGCGGCCGTCGCCGCGCTCCTGGCCAACCTGATCAACAACCTGCCCGCCGTCCTCGCCCTGGTCCCGCTCGCCGCCCCGTCGGGCCCCGGCGCGGTCCTCGCCGTCCTGCTCGGCGTGAACATCGGGCCCAACCTCACCTACGCCGGGTCCCTCGCCACCCTCCTCTGGCGCCGCATCGCCCACCAGCACGAACACCCCGTCCACCTCGGGGAGTTCACCCGGCTCGGGCTGCTCACCACCCCGGCCGCGCTCGTCCTGTCGACCGTCGCGCTGTGGGCGGGACTCCAGCTGCTGCCCGGCTGAGAGGGTCCGCGGCGCGACCCCGATTTGGGGGCCCGGTGTGCCGGGTGGTTGGCTTTCCGTGAACTCCCCGAGAAACCAAGCTGGAGGATGTCCCATGGCGCAGGTCGAAGCGGTCACGGAGCGGGTCGTCGCGGCGAAGCCGGACGAGGTCTTCGACGCGCTGGCCGACTACGAGGGCACGCGTCCGAAGCTCCTCTCGGAGCACTTCAGCGAGTACGAGGTGCGCGAGGGCGGCGACGGCGAGGGCACCCTCGTCCACTGGAAGCTGCAGGCCACCAGCAAGCGCATCCGCGACTGCCTCCTGGAGGTCAGCGAGCCGACCGACGGCGAGCTCGTCGAGAAGGACCGCAACTCCTCCATGGTCACCACGTGGACCGTGACCCCGGCGGGCGAGGGCAGGTCGCGCGTGGTCGTCTCCACCGTGTGGAACGGCGCAGGCGGCATCGGCGGCTTCTTCGAGAAGACCTTCGCGCCCAAGGGGCTCGGACGGATCTACGGCGCGGTGCTCGACAACCTCGCCCGCGAGGTGGAGAAGCCGGCCACCGCCTGACCCGGCGACCGCCTGGCCCGGCGACCCCGGCCGGACCGGACCGCTTTCACGCTCACCGTTTCGAGTGGTTTTCCGTTCGGTCCCGTTGTACGCCGTAGGGCTCCCACCGGCACTGATGTCCGCGCGGCCCCCGCAGGGCCAACTCGTCGCGCTTGCTCGTAGTTGTCGCGTAATGCGAGAAATGGGCGGCGCAGGCGCGACGAGGGGAGCAGTACGTGGGCGGGACGACGCCGGTGAAGGCCGCCGGGCGAAGCGGCGCGGCGGCCGTGGAGACGGTGCCGCTGCGGCCCGGTGGACCGCGGTCCGGCCAGGCACCGCCCCCACCGCCTGATCCGGCGGCGCTCGGGCTCAGCCCCCGCCGCGTACGGATGGTCTTCTTCGGGCTGATGCTGGCCCTGCTGCTCGCCGCCCTGGAGCAGATGATCGTCGCCACGGCGCTCCCCAAGATCGTCGGGGAGCTGCACGGCCTGGACAAGATGTCCTGGGCCATCACCGCCTATCTGCTCACCTCCACCGTCGGCCTGCCCATCTACGGCAAGCTCGGCGACCTGTTCGGCCGCAAGGGCGTCTTCCAGTTCGCGATCGTCGTCTTCGTCGTGGGCTCGGCGCTCGCCGGCTGGTCGCGGACGATGGACCAGCTCATCGCCTTCCGCGCGGTCCAGGGCGTCGGCGCGGGCGGCCTCATGATCGGCGTGCAGGCGATCATCGCGGACATCGTGCCGCCCCGGCAGCGCGGCCGTTACATGGGCCTGATCGGCGCCGTGTTCGGCCTCGCGTCGGTCGCGGGACCGCTGCTCGGCGGCTTCTTCACCGACCACGCGTCCTGGCGCTGGTGCTTCTACTTCAACGTGCCCTTCGGCCTGGTCACGCTGCTCGTCGTCACCCTCGTCCTCAAGCTGCCCAAGCCCACGGGGCGGGCCCGCCTCGACGTGCTGGGCGCGCTGCTGCTCGCCGCCGCTTCGACCTGCCTGGTGCTGCTCACGAGCTGGGGCGGGACCGAGTACGCCTGGGGCGACCGGGTCATCGTCGGACTCGCCGCCGGGGCCGTGGTGAGCGGCGTGCTCTTCCTCGTCGCCGAGCGGTTCGCCGCAGAACCGATCATCCCGCCGCACCTCTTCCGCGACCCGGTCTTCAACATCACCGGCCTCGTCGGCGTGATCGTGGGCGTCGCCCTCTTCGGGGCCGCCAGCTACCTGCCGACCTTCCTGCAGATGGTCGACGGGGCGAGCGCCACCGAGTCGGGCCTGCTGATGCTCCCGATGATGGGCGGCCTCGTCGGCGCCTCCGTCGTCTCCGGGCAGCTCATCAGCCACACGGGCCGCTACAAGGTCTACCCGGTCCTCGGCGGCGCCCTCTCCGCCGTCGGCATGTGGCTGCTCTCGCGCCTTGAGGCGGACACCTCTCGGGTGCAGTACAGCCTCTGGATGGCGGTCCTCGGCGCGGGCATCGGCCTGGTCATGCCCGTCCTCGTCCTCGCCGTGCAGAACGCCGTGCGCCCCGCCGACCTGGGCACCGCGACCAGTGCCAACAACTACTTCCGGCAGATCGGCGGCAGCGTGGGCGCCGCGGTCTTCGGCACCCTCTTCGCCGACCGGCTCGCCGACGCCCTCGCCGACCGCGTCCCCGCCGACGCCGGCGGGGCACCGCCCGACGCCGCGTCGCTCACCCCGCAGCTCGTCCACGCGCTGCCCGCGCCGCTGCGCGAGGGGTACGTCCAGGCCTATGCCGACGCGATGCCGCGGATCTTCCTCTACCTCGTGCCGGTGCTCGTCCTCGGCACCCTGATCGCCCTCTTCCTCAAGGAGACCCCTCTCTTGTCCGCGTCCGTGCCCACGCCCGCATCCACGTCCGCCGCCGGGCCCGCGCCCGTCCCGCACGCCCGCTCCACGGGGCACACCGCGGGCGTCCCCGTCTGCGGCACCGTGCAGCACGCCGACGGCACCGCGGTGCCCCGTGCGGCCCTGACCCTCATCGACGTCGCCGGGCAGCAGATCGGGCGCGGCGCGAGCGGCGATGACGGGCGGTACGCCCTGGTGACGCCGGGGGCGGGGTCCTTCGTGCTGATCGCGGCGGCGGGCGGGCACCAGCCGCAGGCCGTGACCGTCACCGTCGGCGAGCGGCCCGTCGAGCTCGACGTGGTGCTCGGCGGCGCGGGCCGCCTCGCGGGCGCGGTGGTGACGGCCGACGGAACGCCGGTCAGGGACGCCGCCGTCACCCTCACCGACGTCCGCGGTGAGGTCGTCGCCACCACCCGCAGCGGCCGCGAGGGCGGTTACGTCATCACCGAGCTGGTGGCCGGCGAGTACACCCTGGCGGCCAGCGCCCCCGCGTTCCGGCCCGCCGCGCTGCCCGTCAGCGTGCAGGCCTCGCGCGAGACCCGCCAGGACGTGGAGCTGGCGGGCGGTGCGACGCTGCGCGGCACCGTGCGCGCGGGCGGCGGCCGTCCCGTCGAGGACGCGCGTGTGACGCTGCTCGACGCCGCGGGCAACGTCGTGGACACCCTCACCACGGAGGCGGACGGCACGTTCCGCTTCGTCGACCTGTCGTCCGGCGAGTACACCGTCATCGCGGCGGGCTACCCGCCGGTGGCCACGGTCCTCCAGGTCGCGGGCGGCGGCCGTACGGAGCGGGACCTCCTGCTCGGCCACGAGGACTGAGGCCGCGGGCCCGGCGCCGACGGCGCGGGGGCGGGCGCCCGGGGCGTGGGGACGGGCGCCCGGGAGCGCGGGGCGAGGGGGCGTGCGCCGGAGGACTCCGCCCTCCGGCAAATTCCCCATTGCCCCGCACCGCCACATGCCCCGGCCGTACCGTGGTTGATGGCGCCTCAGGTTTCTCGCGCCGCCGCGGAAGGAGCACGGCCATGGGACAGGGCACTCCGGACGGACCGGTGGGGCGGAGTGCCGTGGCGGGACGCATACCGCTGGCCGTGGTCGTCGTCGACGCCGCCGGACTCGTCTCGCACTGGAGCGTCGGCGCGCGCCGCCTCTTCGGACGCGCCAAGGGCGAGGCCGTCGGCCGCCCCGTGGGCGATCTGCTGCCCGTGCACGGCGCGATCCCCGAGGACCACGCGCCCTACGGAGCCCACGACGGACTCGGCCCCGACCTGGAGACCTCCCTCGACCGCCGCATCGCCTACCCGGCGGCCGGCCGCGCGCGGCTGCGGGCACCCGGTGCGCGCGACGACCGCGCCGATGTGCTCTGGTGGGCGTATCCGCTGGTCGGACCGGGTTCCGGGCGGCTCCTCGTGCTGGCGGCCGACGCCGCGCGGCTGGCCGGGGCCGAGGGCGGGCCGCGGGACGCGAGGGCCGGACGCGGAGAGCGGGCCGAGCGCGTCGCACCCGGCTTCGCCCCGCACACCGACTTCCCCGGCGCCGACGAGCTCGCGGGCCGGCTGCCCGAGATCCTGCCCGGCATGAGCGTGGGGGAGAGCTCCCGCATCGTCTCCCAGGTCCTCGAACTGGGCTATCCGGTGCTTGAGTTCAGCCGGCACGACCGGGTGCCCGTCACCCCCGACTGGGGTGTCGCGAGGCGGGCCGAGCGCAAGGCCCGCAAGGAGCGCGCCGCGCGGGACGCCGCACGCGGTCTCCCGACGGCCGGGCCGGACGACGAGGGCGAGGACCTGGAGTACGCGGCGGTGCGCGAGCGCCTGGAGTTCCTGAACGAGGTCAGCGGGCGCATCGGTTCCTCGCTCGACCTGTCGCGCACGATCCGGGAGGTCAGCAGGGCGGTCGTGCCGCGCTTCACGGATGTCGCGGGCACCTATCTGCGCGAGCAGGTCGTGGCGGGTGAGGGCTTCCCGGAGGGGCCGCCGGACGAGACCACCCTGTGGCACCGGGTCGCCGTGGAGCACACCGACGAGCCGGGCCGCTGGGACGACGTCGTGCCGGTCGGCGAGTCCATGCCCTTCCCCGCGCACACGCCGTTCTTCCAGTGCATGACCTCCGGCGACCCGGTGCTCGTACCGCGCATCACCGAGGAGATGGGCAACGCCATCGCCTCGCAGTTCGAGAAGCGCGACATCCGCCCGCTGATCAACCACCGCTCGATGCTCGTCGTCCCGCTCAAGGCGCGCAACGTGGTGCTCGGCTTCATGATCCTGCTCCGCCACAGGGAGCGGCCCGTCTTCAACGACATGGACCGCGTCACCGGCGCCGAACTGGCTGCCCGCGCGGGCCTCGTGCTCGACAACGCCCGCATGTACACCTACCAGGAGAGCGTCGCCGACACCCTCCAGGACAGCATGCTGCCGCACATCGAACCGCGCATGTCCGGCTGCGACATCGCCACCCGCTACCTGCCGGGCACGCTCCTCGGCCGGGTCGGCGGCGACTGGTTCGACTCCGTGAAGCTGCCGGGGTCGAGGACCGCCCTCGTCGTCGGCGACGTGATGGGGCACGGCCTCAACTCCGCCGCGATGATGGGCCAGTTGCGCACCGCCGTGCAGACCATGGCCGCCCTCGACCTGCCGCCCGAGCAGCTCCTGCGCAACCTCGACGACCTCGCGCAGCGCCTCGGCGAGCACTATCTCGCGACGTGTCTGTACGCGGTCTACGACCCGATCGCCGGCGAGCTGTGCCTCGCCAACGCGGGCCACATCCCGCCCGTCCTGGTCCGCGCGGCCGACGGCCGCAGCGAGCTCCTCGCCCTGCCGACCGGGGCGCCCATCGGTGTCGGCGGCGTCCCCTTCGAGTCGGTCCGCGTCCGCGTGGCGCCGGGGGACCGGCTGCTGATGTGCACCGACGGCCTGGTGGAGGTGCGCGGCGAGGACATCGGCGTCGGCCTGGCCACGCTCACCGAGTCCGCCGCGCATCCCGCCGCGTCCATGGACGACGCCTGCGACGCGATCATCCGGGCGCTCAACGCCGGCGGCGCCCGCAAGGACGACGTGGCGCTCCTGATGGCCCGGCTCAACGGCGTCCCGGGCGAGCACGTCGCGCGGTGGCGGTTCGCCCCCGACCCCAGCGAGGTCGGCAGGGCCCGTGAGCTGGTCCGACGGCAGCTGCGGGACTGGTCGCTCCAGGCGCTCGCCGACACCGCGGAACTGCTGGTCAGTGAGCTGGTCACCAATGTCGTACGGCACTCGCGCAGCAGCCGCGTCGATCTGCGTCTGGTCCGTTCGGGGTCGCTGGCCTGCGAGGTCGAGGACGACGACCACACGCTGCCCACACTGCTCAGCGCGGGCCCCGACGACGAGTCCGGGCGCGGCCTGCGCGTCATCAGCGCGCTCGCCGCGGAGTGGGGCACGAGCCGGACGAACCGTGGCAAGACGGTCTGGTTCGAACTGGCCCTTCCCTCCCGGTGACGGCGCGCGCCTTGTGGGTGAGCCCCCGGCGCGGTAGACCGATCTGACGGCACCGCCACGCCGGACCGCCGTCACGGGACCCCGGGGAGCCGCGCATGAGCGTCACGAGTCGGTACAGGGAGGCCTGGGAGGCGTTCTGGCGCGCGGCGCCCGCCGGGCGCGGCGCCGTCTTCTGGGACGCCGAGCCCGCCCTCACCGCGGCCCGGCATCTGGCCCTCTTCGCACCGCACCTCGGCTCCGGCGGGCTGCCGCTGATCGATCTGGGCTGCGGCAACGGCACCCAGGCCCGCTACCTCGCCGGCCGGTTCCCGCGCGTCGTCGGGGTCGATCTGTCGGCCGCCGCGATCGAGCGCGCCCGGCGCGCCGACGCCGCGGGGACGGTGGAGTTCCGGCGGCTAGATGTATTGACCCGCAGGGTTGTTGACGCGGTTGATGGGCGGCTGGCCGCCGAGTGCGGTGTGGCAGCGGTGGTGGTTGTAGGTGTGGAGGAAGTCT
>NZ_JBFAHX010000026.1:0-111137 GCF_040654435.1 Streptomyces sp. NPDC050703 | reverse complement strand
ACCTCCGTGTGGTGCAGTCCTAGACAGCTCCACCACACCGGAGGTCTTCGCCTTTGATCAAGACCCCCGTGTCAACAACGCTCGTGATCAATACAGCTAGGGCGTGTTGCGAAAGTGGCGTCGTCCGCCCGGAGGGCGGGTCCGGCGGCGTCCGGTGCGTGCGATCCCGACAACGCCGCGCGTGTGCGTGCCAGGCGTCGCCGGACAGGCGGGACTTTCGCAACACGCCCGAGGGCGCTACGTCAGGTCGAACTCGCCCTCGCGCGCCCCGTGGACGAACGCCCCCCACTCCGCCGGGGTGAAGATCAGGGACGGGCTCTCGGGCCGGCCCGCGTTGCGCATCGCGATGAAGCCTTCGACGAAGGCGATCTGCACGTCGCCGCGCCCCTCACTGCTCGATCGCCAGTCGGCCGTACTGAGGTCGAGCTCCGGCTTGTCCCAGCCCGCGAGCGGATGCTGCTGAATGGTGCCTTCGGCCACGTCCGTGCTCCTCCCGAATGCGTCGGTCCGGCGTCAGCCTAGCTTTCGCCCCGGGCGCCGGACAGGCCGCGGGAGAAGGCCGTGATCCGGCGCACCGGATCGTCCGTCCCGGGGGCCGCTCACGAGGCGGGAGGCTCCGCCCCCACGAGCCACATCGAGAAGAACTGCGAGCCGCCGCCGTAGGCATGGCCGAGGGCCCTGCGGGCCCCCGCCACCTGGTGTTCGCCCGCCTGGCCGCGCACTTGGAGCGCGGCCTCGGCGAAGCGGATCATTCCGGAGGCGCCGATGGGGTTGGTGGAGAGGACACCGCCGGACATGTTCACCGGGAGGTCGCCGTCCAGTTCCGTCGCACCCGCCTCGGTGAGCTTCCAGCCCTCGCCCTCCGCCGCGAAGCCGAGGTTCTCCAGCCACATCGGCTCGTACCAGGAGAACGGCACGTACATCTCGACCGCGTCGATCTCCCGGCGCGGGTCCGCGATGCCCGCCTGCCGGTAGACGTCGGCCGCGCAGTCCTTGCCCGCCCGCGGTGAGACGAAGTCCTTGCCCGCGAAGAGCGTCGGCTCGCTGCGCATCGCGCCGCCGTGCATCCAGGCGGGCGGCCGGGGCGAACGGGCCGCGCCCGCCCGGTCGGTGAGGACCATCGCGCAGGCGCCGTCGGAGGAGGGGCAGGTCTCCGAGTAGCGGATCGGGTCCCAGAGCATGGGTGACGCCTGGACCTTCTCCAGGGTGATGTCGTGCTCGTGGAGGTGCGCGAAGGGGTTCTTCAGGGCGTTGCGGCGGTCCTTGTACGCGACGAGCGAGCCGACCGTGTCCGGGGCGCCGCTCCGCCGCATGTACGCGCGCACGTGCGGGGCGAAGAAGCCGCCCGCCCCGGCGAGCAGCGGCTGCTGGAAGGGGACGGGCAGGGAGAGGCCCCACATGGCGTTGGATTCCGACTGCTTTTCGAAGGCGAGGGTCAGCACCGTGCCATGGACGCGGCCCGCGACGAGGTTCGCGGCGACGAGTGCCGTGGACCCGCCGACGGACCCGGCCGTGTGCACGCGCAGCAGGGGCTTGCCGACCGCGCCGAGGGCGTCGGCGAGGTACAGCTCGGGCATCATGACGCCCTCGAAGAAGTCGGGCGCCTTGCCGATCACCACGGCGTCGATGTCGGCCCAGGTCAGCTCGGCGTCGGCCAGGGCGCGCCCGGCCGCCTCGCGGACGAGCCCCGCGATCGACACGTCGCGCCGGGCGGCCACGTGCCGGGTCTGCCCGATCCCGACGACGGCGACGGGCTCCTTGCCCACCGAACGGGTCATCGCGCGTCTCCTTCCAGGAGGGCGACCAGGTTCTGCTGGAGGCAGGGGCCCGACGTGGCGTGCGCGACGGCCCGGTCCGACGCGCCCCGGTGGACGCGGGCGGCGGCCTCGCCGAGCCGGATCAGCCCCGCGGCCATCACCGGGTTGGCGGCGAGGGCGCCCCCCGAGGGGTTCACCACCACCTCGTCGCCGAGCCGCAGGGCCTTGCGCAGGACGAGCTCCTGGGAGGTGAAGGGCGCGTGCAACTCCGCGGTGTCCACAGGGCGTTCGAAGACTCCGGCGCGCTCGGCCGCGAGCCGCGTCGAGGGCGAGTCGGTCAGGTCGCGCACCCCGAGGCCGTGCGCCTCGACGCGGTGGTCGATGCCGCGGATCCACGCGGGCCGCCCGCACAGCTCGCCGGCCCGCTCCCCCGCCGCGAGGATCACGGCGGCGGCCCCGTCACCGACCGGCGGGCAGTCACCGGTGCGCAGCGGGCGTACGACGTACTCCCCCTGCGCGCGGGCCCCGCCGAGCTGCGCGTGCGGGTTGGCGGCGGCGTCGGTGCGGCTGCGCAGGGCCACCCCGGCGAGCGCGGGCTCATCGGTCTCCCCGGCGTCGATGAGCGCCTGCGCCTGGAGCGCGGCGAGCGCCACGGAGTCGGGCCAGAGCGGCGCGACGTAGTACGGGTCGAGCTGCCGGGTCAGCACGTCGCGCGGGGAGCCCGGCGAGGACTTGCCGTAGGAGTAGACGAGGGCGGTGTCGGCCTCGCCCGTCTGCAGCTTCGTCCACGCCTCGTACAGCGCCCAGGCCCCGTCCATCTCCACGTGCGACTCGGAGATCGGCGGCCAGGCGCCGACCCCGTCGAGCGCCATGGTGAAGGAGAAGGCGCGCCCGGCGAGGTAGTCGGAGGAGCCGGAGCAGGTGAACCCGATGTCGCTGGTCCGCAGCCCGGTGGCCGCGAATACCTCGTGCAGCACCGGCATGAGCATCTCCACCTCCGAGAGCTCGTCGGTGGAGCGCAGGGTGTCGCTCTGCCCGAAGGCGACGACGGCCACGTCGCGGACGGGCCGCAGCACGGACGGCTCGCGGGGCGCCATCTACACCAGCTCCTTGTACGTGTCGTAGTCGGCGTCGGGCTCGCCCGTGGGCCGGTAGTGGTCGGGGTGGCGCCCGCCGTCGGTCCACACCGGCTCGACCCTCAGCCCCATGCGGACCTGGTCGTACGGAATCCCCGCGATGCGCGCGTGCAGGGCGAGGTCGGCGCCGTCCAGCGCGATGTGCGCGTAGACGTAGGGCACGTCGATGTCGAGGTTCTTGGCCTTGATGTTGACGATGCAGTACGTCGTGACGGTGCCGCGCGGCCCGACCTCGACCCGCTCGGCCGTGGCGACGCCGCAGGTGGGGCAGGCGCCGCGGGGCGGGACGTACACCTTGCGGCAGGACGGGCACCGCTCGCCGACGGTCCGCCGCTCCGACAGGGCGTTGAGGTAGGCGGTCTGGGCGCGTCCCGGCGCGTAGGTGTAGTCGAGCCGCGCGGGGGCGACGATCCCGGTGACGGGCTCATCGAAGACACCGCTGTGCGGCACGGCGGCGCGCACCGCCGGGTGGCCCTCCTCCGAGTCCTCCGGGTCCTCCGGGTCCTCCGGTTCGAAGCAGGCGATGTCGGTGATGGCGCCGACGCGTTCGCCGGCCCACCGCACGCGGACGCGCGTTCCGGTCCGCACGGCTTCGGGCCCCGGCACGTCGAGCGCGTGCAGCAGCGCGGTGTCGGCCCCGTCGAGCCGCACGAGGACCCACGCGAAGGGGGTGCCGAGCGGCTGCCCGCGCCGGGGCGCGTGGTTCCACGCCCAGGTGGTGACGGTCCCGGTGGCCCCGACTTCGACGAGGTCACGTATCTCGTCGGCGGTCACGGGGTCGTACTCGACGGGCGGCACGAGCACCCGCCCGTCCACGGTCCGCACCCCGAGCACGGTGCGCTCACGCAGCCCGGTGAGGAAGGCGCTCTGCACGGCCCCGAGCGACCGCGTGAAGGGGAACTCGACGACGAGAGGGGCACGAAGCACTTCGGACGGACCTGTGGCTGGCATGAGGACTCCGTTTCGATGGACGGCACCGACTTCGACGGACGGCACCGACGCGAGGAACGACACGGCAAGCCCCCTGGGGGGCCGTGACTTGTGCGGCTCCGCGACCGAGGAGGGCCCCGGGGCTGGGGCGTGTTGCGAAAGTCCCGTCTGTCCGGCGACGCCACTTTCGCAACACGCCCTAGGCCCGCCGGAACACAGGGGCCCGCTTCTCCGCGAAGGCCCTGGAGCCCTCCGCCGCGTCGGAGGTGTCGAAGATCGGCCACCCCCGCTTCAGCTCGGCCGCGAGCCCGTCCGCCTCGGACAGCTCCGCGGTCTCGTACACGGAGGCCTTGACCGCCTCCACGGCCAACGGCCCGCACGCGTTGATCTGCCCGGCGATGGCGAGGGCCTCGTCCAGCGCGGTCCCGTCGGGCACGACATGCCCGATGAGCCCGATGTCCGCGGCCTCGGCGGCCGGGTAGGGCCGCCCGGTCAGCAGCATCTCCAGGGCGTGCGTACGCGGTATCTGCCGGGGCAGCCGCACGGTCGACCCCCCGATGGGGAAGAGCCCCCGCCGCACCTCGAAGAGCCCGAACGTCGCCGACTCCCCCGCCACGCGGATGTCGGTGCCCTGGAGGATCTCCGTGCCGCCGGCCACGCAGTGCCCCTCGACCGCGGCGATGACGGGCTTGCGGGGCCTGTGGTGCCTGAGCATCGCCTTCCAGTGCAGGTCGGGGTCTTCCCGCAGCCGGTCCCTGTAGTGGTCCCCGGCCATCCCCTTGCCCGCGAGGGCCTTGAGGTCCATGCCCGCGCAGAAGGTGCCTCCCGCCCCGGTGAGCACGATCGAGCGGATGTCGTCGTCCGCGTCGGCCGCCAGCCACCCGTCGTAGAGGCCGACGAGCATGGGCAGCGAGAGGGCGTTCCTCGCCTCGGGCCTGTTCAGGGTGAGTACCAGTGTGGCGCCTTCACGCCGCACGGAGAGGTGTTCCGTCCCGCCCATGTGCCGTGCTCCCTCCCTCGACGGCCCGCCGCGTGGCCGGCCTGTCGCTTCCGGATCTGGAACAGGTTGCAGTAGGCGGGTTGCCAGTTCAATACCTTTCTGACAGCCAGTCAGTTTTTCTCGCGGCGGCCCTTCCCACTTACCGGTGCCTCTGCTCTGATGACGGCCGAGCGCGCCGACGGAAGTGGACGCCGGGGTCAGGAGGAGCGTGGTGGAGTACAACCTTGCCGACCTGTTCGAATCGGTCGTCGACGTGGTCCCCGACCGCGAGGCCATCGTCTACGTCGACCACCCCGGCACGGGCGCGGAACGCCGACTGACCTACGCCGGACTCGACACGGCCGCCAACCGCGTCGCACACCACCTCATCGGCAGCGGCCTGCGCCCCGGCGAGCATCTGGGCCTGCACCTGTACAACGGCGTCGAGTACCTCCAGACGGTCCTCGCCTGCCTGAAGGCCCGCCTGGTGCCGGTCAACGTCAACTACCGGTACGTGGAGGAAGAGCTGGTCTACCTCTACCGGGACGCGGACCTCGCCGCGCTCGTCTTCGACGCCGAGTTCACGGAGCGCGTCGCGGCGGCGCTGCCCCGCGCGGAGCGGCTGCGGCACCTGGTACGTGTGGGCACACCACCCGCGGACGCGCCCGCCCTGGACGCCACGGCGTTCACCGCCGCGGAGGCGTCGGGGTCACCGGAGCGCGGCTTCGGGCCCCGCTCGGCGGACGACCTGTTCATCATCTACACCGGCGGCACCACCGGCATGCCCAAGGGCGTCATGTGGCGCCAGGAGGACCTGTTCTTCGCCGGGCTCTTCGGCGGCGACCCCGCGGGCGAACCGGTGAAGCGGCCCGAGGAACTGGCCGAGCGCGTCGCGGCGGGCGGCCCCGGCCTCACCTTCTTCCCCGCTCCCCCGCTGATGCACGGCACCTCCACGCTGACCTCGTTCATCGCGTTCCACTACGGCCAGCGGGTGGCCCTGCACCGCAAGTACGTGCCCGAGGAGGTGATCCGCACCATCGAGAAGGAGAAGGTCTCCAGCGTGTCGCTGGTGGGCGACGCGATGCTCAGGCCGCTCGTCGACGCGCTGACCGGACCCCTGCGGGGCGCCGACCTCTCCTCCCTGTTCAGCGTCTCCTCCTCCGGGGCGATCATGTCGGAGACGGTGCGCGCCCAGTTCCAGGAGCTGGTGCCGAACGCGCTGCTCCTGAACAACTTCGGCTCGTCGGAGTCCGGGTCCAACGGCAAGGCCACGGACGACTCGGGCCCCGAGAAGGGCTTCCGCCTGGAGGTCAACGAGCGCACCCGGGTGGTGGACCCGGCCACGCACGAACCCGTGGCCGTCGGCGCGATCGGCCGCATCGCCCAGCGCGGCCACGTACCGCTCGGCTACTACAACGACCCGGTGAAGACCGCCGAGGTGTTCTTCCACAAGGACGGCGAGCGGTGGGTGCTGCTGGGCGACATGGCCACGGTCGACGACGACGGCATCGTCACCGTCCTCGGCCGCGGCTCGCAGTGCATCAACACCGGCGGTGAGAAGGTCTACCCCGAAGAGGTCGAACAGGCCCTCAAGTCCCATCCGGACATCTACGACGCCCTGGTCACCGGGGTCCCCGACGAACGCTGGGGCAACCGGGTCGCCGCGGTCGTCCAACCGCGGCGCGACGCGGGCGCCCTGGACCTGCCGACGGTGCAGACCCACTGCCGGGCCCTGCTCGCCGGGTACAAGATCCCCCGCTCGGTCGTCTTCACCGACCACATCCAGCGCTCCCCCAGCGGCAAGGCGGACTACCGGTGGGCGAAGGCGGTGGCGGCGGGCGCCCCCGCGGTGCGGTGACGTCCGCGCGCGCCCGGAGGCGGCGTCCCACCGCCGGAACAGCTCCCGCTGGACGAGCTTGGAAGAGCCCGGCCGGCGGGCGCAGGTGTTCGTACGTCCCGGCGGGCCTGGCGGCGGCGAGGACTCCGGCGGCCAGGCGGCGGCCGACCCGCTGCCCCGGGCCCCCGGCCCTGAGGGGCGGGCGCGGGAAGCAGGCGGAACTCGTCAGTCCTGGGCCAGGAACCCCGCCACCCGCCGTACGAACCACTCCGGGTCGTCCAGCCACGGGAAGTGCCCGCCGCCCGGCTGCACTTGGCAGACGCCCGCGGGGAACAGCTCGGCGAGTTCGGCGGCGCGGGCCGGGGTCGGACCGCCGTCGTAGGCACCCGCCAGGACGAGGACGGGGGCCTTGAGGGACGCGAGGGCGGTGCGGGTGGCCGGGGGGTCGAAGGCCGCTTCGCCGTAGTAGACCTCGGCGGCCGCCGCGTTCCTCTGGGCGGCGCTCCGGGCCCGGTGCTCCTGGGCCGTTGCGTCCCAACGCCCGTACGTGAGCGGGGCGACGGCGTCCCAGCCCGCGCTCGGCGACCCGCTCTCGGCGATCTCCCGCAGCGCTGTCTCGGCCGCCGGGTACCAGGGCTCGTCCTTGCGCAGGGCGGCGGCCTCGACGCGGTCCTCGATGGTCATCGTGCCGCCGACGGCCATGGTGGCCGGGGTGACGAGCACGAGGGTGCGGAGCCGCTTGGGGTAGCGCGCCGCGTACAGCGTGGCCAGGTCGCCGCCCGCCGAGTGGCCCAGCAGGTCGACCTGGTCGAGCCCCAGGTGCTCGCGCAGCGCCTCGATGTCGTCGACGAGCCGGTCGCAGCGGTAGGCCGCCGGGTCGTCCGGCCCCGCGGAGTCACCCGTGCCGCGCAGGTCGAGCAGGATCAGCCTGCGGTGCGCGGTGAGACCGCCGAGGTCGCCCAGGTAGACGGAGGCGCGCATGGGGCCGCCCGGCACGCAGAGCAGCGGCTCGCCCTCCCCCTTCTCGTGGTAGGCGAGCCCCGTCCCGTCGTACGCGCTGAATGTCGGCATGAGGGGGATCATCACATCCCGCCTCGGGTCCGGGCAACGCCTGCTCGCCGACGCCCTCCGGCGGTGCGTCGCAGCTCGAAGGCGTGGCGCGTCATCCCTTGACGCCCGGGGCGGGGGCTGGATTACTGACCTCGACGGAAGATCGTCGACCGAATGATCGGTCGCCCGTTCGGGACGGGAGTACCCCATGACGCGCATGCCGCTTCAGCTGGACGCGGCGGAACGGCTCGGCCCCGGTGAACTCGGGGCCCTGCAGCTGGAACGCCTCAAGGACACCCTGCTGCACGCGTACGAGAACGTCCCGTTCTACCGGGCTGCGTTCGACAAGGCGGGGCTGCGTCCCGACGACTGCCGCTCGCTCGCCGACCTGGCGCGCTTCCCCTTCACGACCAAGGACGACCTGCGGGCCGGCTACCCCTTCGGCATGTTCGCCGTCGAGCAGTCGGAGGTACGGCGTCTGCACGCCTCCAGCGGGACGACGGGGCTGCCGACGGTCGTCGGGTACACCGAGCGGGACCTGTCCGTGTGGGCCGACGTCGTGGCCCGCTCGATCCGCGCCGCGGGCGGCAGACCGGGCGACAAGGTGCATGTGGCGTACGGGTACGGCCTGTTCACCGGCGGCCTGGGCGCGCACTACGGCGCCGAGCGGCTCGGCTGCACGGTCATTCCCGCGTCCGGCGGCATGACCGCGCGCCAGGTGCGGCTGATCCAGGACTTCCGGCCCGAGATCATCATGGTGACGCCCTCGTACATGCTCACCCTGCTCGACGAGTTCGAGCGGCAGGGCGTCGACCCCCGGGCGACCTCCCTGCGGGTCGGCATCTTCGGCGCGGAGCCGTGGACGGAGCAGATGCGGCGCGAGATCGAGGAGCGCTTCGCCATCGACGCCGTCGACATATACGGGCTCTCCGAGGTGATCGGACCCGGTGTCGCGCAGGAGTGCGTGGAGACCAAGGACGGGCTGCACATCTGGGAGGACCACTTCTACCCCGAGGTCGTCGACCCGGTCACCGGCGAGGTGCTGCCGGACGGTGAGCGCGGCGAGCTGGTGTTCACCTCCCTCACCAAGGAGGCCATGCCCGTCGTCCGCTACCGCACGCGCGACCTGACGCGGCTGCTCCCCGGCACCGCGCGGGTCTTCCGGCGGATGGAGAAGGTGACGGGGCGCAGCGACGACATGGTGATCCTGCGGGGGGTCAACCTCTTCCCCACGCAGATCGAGGAGATCGTGCTGCGCACGGCGGGCGTGGCCCCGCACTTCCAGCTCCGGCTGACCCGCGAGGGCCGGATGGACGCCCTGACCGTACGCGCGGAGGCCCGCGCCGACACGCCTCCCGAGCGGCGCGAGGCGGCGGCCCGCGAGATCGCCGCCGCGGTGAAGGACGGCATCGGCGTTTCGGTGGGCGTCGACATCGTCGACCCGGAGACGCTGGAGCGGTCGGTGGGGAAGTTCAAGCGGATCGTCGATCTGCGGGGCGGGGGCTGACGGCCGGCCCACGGCGCCGGCCTCCCGGAAGGGGGGAACCGGCGCCGTCGGTCGGCCCCGCGGCGACGAGCGGTGGTCAGCCGCCGGACACGGGCTCCAGCTTGATGCTGAAGTGGCGGAGGATCGGTGACTGGCCCACGATGCGGTAGCCCCGCACCGATTCGGGGTTCTTGGCTATGTCCGCCAGGGTGGCGGCGACGTGGTCGTAGTGGCTCCGGGTGTAGACCCGTCGGGGAAGCGCCAGCCGCACGAGTTCGAAGGGCGCGGTCTTGACGGAGTTGCCGTGCTCGTCCTCTTCCCCGAGGTACAGGCTGCCCAGCTCGGCCGAGCGGATGCCGCCGCGCAGGTAGAGCTCGCAGACCAGCGCGGTGCCCGGGTACTGGTGCGGGGGGATGTGGGGCAGCAGCCGCCCGGCGTTGACGTAGAGGGCGTGCAGGCCCGCCGGCTCCACGATGTCGACCCCGGCCTCGCGGATGCGTGCGGCGAGGTAGGCGGCTATGTCGGCGCGTTCGGCGAGGTAGGCCGGCTCGGTGACCTCCAGGAGGCCGCGGGTCATCATTTCGAGGTCACGGCCCGCGAGGCCGCCGTAGGTGGTGAACCCCTCGGTGGCAATGAGCAGACCGGCGCACTTCTCGGCGAGCTCGGGGTCCTTCAGGCCGATGAAGCCGCCGATGTGGACGATGCCGTCCTTCTTCGCGCTCATGACGCAGCCGTCCGCGAGGCGGAAGGCCTCCTCGGCGACCTGGCGGGGGGTCCGGCCTGCGTAGCCGGGCTCGCGCTGGGTCACCAGCCAGGCGTTCTCCGCGAAGCGCGCGGCGTCCAGGATCATCGGCACGCCGTGGCGGCGGCACAGGTCGGCGGTCCGGCGCAGGTTCTCCATGCTGACGGGCTGGCCACCGCCGCCGTTGTTGGTGATGGTCATCAGGACGGCCGCCACGGGCGCCTGTGGCGCGTTCTCCAGCGCCTGCTCAAGGGCGATCAGGTCGATGTCGCCCTTGAACGGGTAGTCGCTGTCCAGGTCCTTCGCCTCGGCGCAGGGCAGGTCGTAGGCCTGGCAGCCGGTCAGTTCGACGTTGGCGCGGGTGGTGTCGAAGTGGGTGTTCGACAGCACGCTCGTGCCGGGTCTGAGCAGCGCGGAGAACAGGATGCGCTCGGCGGCGCGGCCCTGGTGTGCCGGCAGGATGTGGGGGTAGCCGGTGAGTTCGGAGACGACCTCGTGCCACCGGTAGTAGCTGCGGCTGCCGGCGTAGGACTCGTCGCCGTGCATGCCCGCGGCGAGCTGGTCCGCGGAGATGGCACCGGTTCCGGAGTCGCTCAGCAGGTCGATGGTGACCTCGTCGGCACGCAGGTCGAAGGGGTTGTAGGCGACCCTCTTCAGCGCGGCCTCGCGCTCCGCCCGGGTGGTGAAGGCGATCGGCTCTACAACTTTGATGCGGTACGGCTCCACGTGACTTCCTTCTGTGCGGTGTGCGGTCCGGCAGGACCGGCGGCCTTGCGCTCGGGGTTCAGAGCGTTCCGGGTTCGTTGAGCGGGCACATGGCCGGCTTGCGCGTACTGCTCCTGCGGCGGCCGGGTCAGGTAGGCCTCGGAGGACAGATAGGCGGTGATGCGGGGCTGCCGGTTTCGCTCGTACACGAGAGCGAGGTAGGCGATCAGCCCCACACCGTCGGTGAGCTGTCGCCGCGTGAGGGCGCTGAGGCTGTCCCGCAGGACCGAGGGGTCCATGCCGAACCGGGTCAGCAGGGCGGTCGCCCGGGCGAGGGCCTCCTCGTCGTCGCGCGCGTAGTCACGGACGGGGATGTGGAGCGTGAAGCCGCTCGGGGCGCTGTCGCCTCCGGTGAAGGAGTGGCAGGTGAGCCCGGACCGCCGCAGGAGCCGCAGCGTACCGTCCCCCTCCTGCCCGGACGGCTGAAGGGCTCCGGCGGCCGCGTGGAAGAAGTAGCGGACGTCCGCCGCCGCGGCCCCGGAGTCGCTGCTGAGCGCGCAGGCGTCGTCGGCCGACATGCCCGAGTGCTTCACGTAGACCTTGACGCGAGGTGACGTCCAGTCGCCGAGGTCCAGCGCGAGGAACGGGTAGCCGGCCGCGGGAGGAAGGTGCGCGAAGGCCCCGCCGTAGCCGAGCCGGCGCAGCGCCTCCCGCACGGTGCGTTCGGCGTGCTCGGGTCCGGCGGCGGAGGGGTTGAGATAGACCTTGACGCCGGGGACGCCTCCCGCGCGCAGGTCGAGCGCGTACCACAGGGACAGGGGCCCCTCGGCCTCGGCGGGGAGGAACAGGTCCGCCAGGGAGTCGAGCCGGTCGGTGGAGAAGTTCCACCGGGCGGCCATCGCGCGGATGGCATCGAGTCCGGCGCGGCCGCTGTCGCCCATGTCGCCGTGGGCCCAGCCCGGCTCCACGAGCACCCGCAGCGCCGGGGCGCCGTCCGCCGTGCAGGCGAGGGAGAACTCGACGGGGGTGTGGTCGTCGGAGAGGAAGCTGGATGACGCCGGGGGCAGGGACAACGGCCGCCGGGCGGCGTCTCCGAGGGAGTCGAGCAGGGCCTGCCCGTACACCGCGGTGTCCGCCCCGCTCAGGCCCACCGTGGCGCCGAGGCGCAGCAGTTGGCCCAGCACGTGGTCGCCGAGCGTCGTCTCACCGGCCGAGGCCGCCGGTATGCCGGCCTCCGGCAGGGGGGTCATCGCGCGCCTCGCACGTCGTGGCCGTGTGCGGCGGGTATCCGCCCCGGCGCCTGGTCGGGGTCACCGCACCCGCACGGGTTCTTCCTGCTGTACGTGGTGCGCCGCTTGCCCGGTCGGTCGCCGGCAGAACGGGGCGCGGAGGTTGCGAGATCCACTGCCACTCCTTCATCTCGTGTCACTCCAGACACTCCGCGCTGTCCTACCCCAGTAGATGATCTTTCATGCAGGCTACAACAACTGCCTGTGTCACCTGCGTCACAGGGGGTGCGCCGGTCACTCGCCCGTCAGCCACCTCACGAAGCTGCTCCAGCGCCCCGGCTTGCCGGCGGGCTGCGGTGCCGACGCGGGCGCGGGCGCGGCGGCGGGGTGCGCCCGGTCGCGGTGGTGCGCGGCCGCCGGCTGGGGCTCCGCCGCGGGGCGCGGGGTGACCGCGCCGAAGCGGACGGGCAGGGCGGCCAGGGCCCGGTTGAAGGGGCCGGGCCGCCAGGTGAGGCTGTCCGCGGGGACCGCGAGTTCGACGTCGGGCAGCGCGTTGAACAGGGCCTCCAGGCCGGTCAGGGCGATCAGCCTGGCCGGTTCCTTGGACGGGCAGGCGTGCGGTCCCGCGCTCCAGGCGAGGTGTCCGCGCGTGTCGGCCCCCTGGTCCGCGAGCGCCGTGTTGGCGGCGCCGAAGGACACCAGGACCAGTTCACCGGCGCGGACCTTGTCGCCGGCCACGTCCGTGTCGGCGACCGGGTAGTGCGGCGCGTAGTTGGACATGGGCGCGTTGCGCCACAGGGTGTCGTCGAGGGCCCGGTCGAACTGCCCGTTGCGCGCGTACTCCTCGACGGTCAGCATCGTGTAGAAGGCGTTGCCGATGAGGTTGCCCTCCGGTTCGCCGCCCGCGCCGAGGAGCAGCACCAGCGTGTGCGCCAGTTCCTCGTCGGTCAGCTGTGCGGGGTGCTGCATCAGGTAGGACGTGATGTCCTCCCCGGGGTGGGCGCGCTTGAGCGCCACCAGTTCGTTGACCGCCTCCAGCAGGACCCGGCTGGCCTGCTCGGCGTTGACGCCGTCGAACATGCCGGAGATGCCGAACAGGACGCGGTCGCCGATCTCCGCGGGGCAGCCGAAGAGTTCGTTGAAGACGTACAGGGGGAGCTGTTGCGCGTAGTCCCTGAGCAGGTCGGCGCTGCCGCGGGCGCTGAACTGGTTGATGAGGAACTGGGCGGCCTGGTTGACGATGCGGCTCAGCCGGCTGTTGCTGACGCGGGCCAGGCTCTCGGTGATGGCCTGCCGCAGCCGCACGTGCTCGGCGCCGTCGGTGAACATGCAGTTCGGCCGGTAGGACAGCAGCGGCAGGACCGGGCTGTCGGGGCGGATGTGGCCCTCGTTCAGCGCGCGCCAGCGGCGTGAGTCCTTGCGGAAGGTGGTCGGGTCCTGCAACAGCTCCAGAGCCGCGCTGTAGTCGGTCACCAGGGTGGCGTCCACGCCGGGCGCGATGGTGACCGGCGCCGTGGGGCCGAGCCGGTGCATGTAGCGGTAGTACGCGTGCGGGTCGGCGGCGAACTCCGGGGTGTGGAGGGGTATGCGCTGCCCGCTGCCGTGTGCGGGGCAGCCGGGCGGAGGTACGGGAGGGGTTGTCATGCGTGCTCCAGGGCGGCGCGCTTCTGCAGATAGCGGACCATGGTGATCAGGGCGTTGACGGACGACGCTTTGTCGCGCGCGTCGATGGTGACGACCGGGGTGTCGGGCAGCAGGTCGAGCGCCTCCCGGACCGCTTCCGGGGTGTGTGACGCGCCGCCGTCGAACTGGTTGATGGCCACGGCGAAGTCGAGGCCGTAGCTCTCGACCAGGTCCATGACCTCGAAGCTGTCGGCCAGTCGCTCGGGGTCCACCAGGACCAGGGCGCCCAGCGCCCCGCGGGCCATGTCGTCCCAGAGGTTGACGAACCGCTGCTGGCCCGGTGACCCGAACAGGTACAGCACGATGCGTTCGCTGAGGGTCAGGCGGCCGAAGTCCAGGGCGACGGTGGTCGTGGTCTTGCCCTGGACCCCCTTGAGGTCGTCGACGTTCTCCGAGAGGCTCGTCATCTGCTCCTCGGTGGACAGCGGCGCGATCTCGGACAGCGAGCCGATCAGGGTGGTCTTGCCGACGGCGAAGTGCCCGACGACCAGGATCTTCACCGCGGTCTGCTGTGCGCCACCGCGCACGTAGGCGTCCTCAGACAGAGAGAGCCTTGAGGCCATCGAGCACCTCCTGAAGCAATGCCTTGTTGGCGAGACGGGCCGAGGGCACCGGCGCACGGGTCACCAGATAGCCCCCCTCGGCGAGGGAACTGAGCAGCACCTTGACGACGCCGAGAGGCAGTTGGGCGTGTGCGCCGATCTCAGCGACCGAGAGGTAGCCGCTGGAGCACATGTCCAGGATCTGCTGCTCCTCGGGCGAGAGCCGCTGGGGGCGCTGCTGCTCATCGGTGGCCGTCGTGACGAGGGTGATGAGGGCGAACGTGCCCTCGTCGGGCAGGTCGCGGCCACGGGTGATGACGTAGGGACGGACTAATTCCCCCGCCTCGGAGACGACTTCGAGCTCGGGGCGGTCAGGCCCCGTCATGAGGTGACCGCGTCGGTGCGGCGGCCGGTCGACATGGCCTTGCCCAGTCGGCTGACCAGCTGCTGCATCCGATACGTGATGTCCCCCATGTCGACCTCGGCGGACGCCGCCACGGCGAGGTAGGAGCCGCCTCCCGCGGCGTTGAGGAACACCCAGCCACCGTCGAACTCGATGAGCGTCTGGCGCCAGGACGTGCCGTCGTCACCGCAGAAGAAGCCGACGGACCGGCTGAGCGACTGCAGTCCGCTCACGGCGGCTGCCACCTTGTCGGCGTCGTCCCTGCCGATCTCCGCGGTACGGGACATCTGCAGGCCGTCGGCGGAGATCAGGACCGCGTGGAGGGCGTGGGGAATCGCCAGCGCGTCCTCAAGCATCCAGGACAGGTCGTCGCTCACGGGGCATCGAATCCTTCGTGTGAATCGGCAGGAGTGTCGCGTTCGGCGGCCGGTACCCCCGCACTTCGGCCGCTGAGAGTGCCGCGCTGAAACGCGTCCATGGCCGCCACCCGTGCCTCCGCCGACCGGGCCGGCGGCGCGGTCGCTTCGTCGGACCGGTCGTCCGGCACGAGTGCCATGGCGCGGCGCTTGTTCTGTCGCCGGGGCAGCCCGCCCGCTGTCGCCGCGGGGGCCGGACCGCTGCCCCCCGCGGCCGGGCCGGCTCCTCGGGCCGCTGTGGGCCTCACGGGCTCCGGCATCTCCGTCAGCAACTCCTTCGGCACCATCACCACCGCTCGGACGCCGCCGTAGGGAGAAGTGCTGTCGATGGTGACCGTGAACCCGAACCGCGCGCACAGCGCGCCGATCACCGCGAAACCGAACGCGGGAGGGTTGCCCAGCTCGGAGACGCTCACCGCGGAGCCACTGGCCAGCAGCGCCGTGGCGGCCGTCTTCTCCTCCTCGCTCATACCGACGCCCGCGTCGTCGATCACGATGCAGATGCCCTTGGGCACCGTACGCACCTCGACGTCCACCATGGAGGAGGGGGCCGAGTAGCTGGTGGCGTTGTCGAGGAGTTCGGCCACCGTCAGCGCGACCGGCTCGACGGCGCGGCTGGTCACCGCGATGTCCACCCGCGAGGCGATGTCGATGCGCTGGTAGTGCCGGATTCGGCCCTGGGCGCCGCGGATCACGTCGTAGACGGATGCCGCGTCCCGCTGCCGGCCGAGCCATCCGCCGCACAGCACGGCGATGGACTGCGCGCGACGGTTGAACTGCGAGTTCATGTGGTCGACATCCAGCAGGTCCCGCAGCACGGCCGAATCGCCGTACTTCTTCTGCAGGCCGGTGATCGCCCGCTGCTGCTCCGCCGCGAGGCCCTGTAGGGTCTGCATCGCGGACTTCAGTACGGTATTGGTGGCGTTCTCCGCCTCTTCCTTGGCCTGGCGGACCACCTCGTCGTAGCCCCTGCGGAGCTCTTCGATGGTGGCCTGGAGGTCGGCTCGGTCGCCCTGGAGTTCCGTCAGATCGCTTTCGAGGCCCTGCTTCTGACGGCGCAACGCCTTGATCGTTTTTCGCTGGCGAACGACGACCGTGGTGGCGACAGGGACGCCGGCAGCAAGCGCCCAGACCGTCGGATCCTGCAAAATTGTCATGTGACTCTCTTTGAGCGGCTGGAGTCCAGCTCTCGGAATCTGTCCATGCGGACCCTCGGCGTGGGCAGTCTTCACCACCCGGAGAGCCCCTTGGCTGTAGCCATGCCGAGGAGGAGAAAGCCCACGTGGCATGTGCCCGTGATCGTAACACCAGACGATCATGAGGCTCTGTCAAGCACGCCACGCCGTTGCGGCGTTGGCGAAAAACCCATGTTCGGGGCGGTGGAGAAGATGTGGGTGCGGTGTGGAGACCCGCGACAATCGGCCACGCACCGAGCCGCCCGGGAGCGCGCTGTCGGCCTCACCTTGCAACCGATGGCCGCAAGGGAAAACGGACCAGCGAGGCAAAGCCCGGAGAAGAGGCGTCCGCCCGGCGCAAGATGGCTGATTCGGACGCGGCACGTGACGTCGGAGGCGGCACGTGCCGGAGGGACGACGGGCTCAGGCACCGTCGGCGGCGAAGCGGTCCCGCAGCTCGCGCTTGAGGATCTTGCCGCTGGCGTTGCGCGGCAGTTCGTCCACGAAGAGGACCCGCTTGGGCGCCTTGAAGTGGGCGAGCCTGTCGCGCGCGTGGGCCATCAGCTCCGCTTCCGTCAGCTCCTCGCCCTCGCCCGCGGGCCCCTTGCGTACGACGACCGCCGTGACCGCCTCGATCCAGCGCTCGTCGGGCAGCCCGATGACGGCCGCCTCCGCGACGCCCTCGTGCTCGTACAGCGCGTCCTCGACCTGGCGCGAGGCGACGAGGACTCCCCCGGAGTTGATGACGTCCTTGACGCGGTCGACGACCGTGAAGTAGCCGTCGGCGTCGCGTACGGCGAGGTCACCGGAGTGGAACCAGCCGTCGCGGAAGGCCTCCGCGGTCTCCTCCGGCTTCTCCCAGTAGCCCTCGCACAGCTGCGGGGAGCGGTAGACGACCTCGCCCCGCGTGCCGTCCGGCACCTCCCTGCCCTCCTCGTCGACGACGCGCGCCTCGACGAACAGGACGGGACGCCCGCAGGAGGCCAGGCGCCCCTCGTGCTCGTCGGGGCCGAGGACGGCGGCGAGCGGGCCGATCTCGCTCTGCCCGAAGCAGTTGTAGAAGGCGAGCCCCGGGAGCCTGGACCGCAGCCGTTCAAGGACGGGCACGGGCATGATCGACGCGCCGTAGTAGGCCTTGCGCAGGGCACCGAGGTCACGGGTGGCGAAGCCGGGGTGGCGGGAGAGGCCGATCCACACCGTGGGCGGCGCGAAGAGGCTGTCGGCGCGGCCCGCCTCGACGAGGTCGAGGATGCGCCCGGGGTCGGGGGCGTCGAGGACGGTGTTCTCGGCGCCGACCGCGAGGTAGGGCAGGAGGAACACGTGCATCTGCGCCGAGTGGTAGAGCGGGAGCGAGTGGACGGGCTTGTCGCCCGGCTTCAGGTCGAGGGCCGCGATGGCGCTGGCGTACTCGTGGACCAGCGCCCGGTGCGTGAGCATGGCCCCCTTCGGCAGGGCCGTCGTGCCCGAGGTGTAGAGGAGCTGCGCCAGGTCGTTGCCGCCGGGACCCTCCCCCTCGTACGCGGGTGACGCGGGGAGCCGGGCCAGCAGCGAGTCGTCCGTGCCGCGCAGGGCCAGCGTCCGCGTCCCGGCCGGGAGCCGGTCCGCCAGGTCCGGGTCGACGAGGACGAGGGAGCTGCCGGACTGGTCCACGATGTACGCGAGGTCGTCGCCGGTCAGGTTCTGGTTGACCGGCACATGGATCAGGCCCGCCCGCGCGCAGGCGAGGAAGCCGATCAGGTACGCGTCGGAGTTGTGGGCGTAGGCGCCGACCCGGTCGCCGGCGGCGAGGCCCTGCTCGCGCAGCACATGGGCCGCACGCGACACGGCCGCGTCGAGTTCCCCGTACGTCCAGGACCGCTCGCCGTAGTGGAGCGCCGGGCTCCGTGGCGTGCGCCGCGCGCTGCGGCTGAGGACCCCGTCGACCGTGTTGTCACGTGCACCCGTCATGGCGTGATCCTGGGCGGCGCGCACCTGCCCGGTCAAGGGAGGGCACAGATGACATACCGCTTGGTACGCTCAACCGCTCCTTCCCTCAACGATGTTGGGAGGCACCATGAGCACCACGCGCACCACGGGCGCCGCACGCGCCCCTCGCGCCACGCGCGCCCGTACGAGACGCCTCTCCGCCGTCGGGGTCACCCTGCTGACGGCCGTGGCCCTGCTGCCGGCCGGCGCGGGTGCCGTGACCCGGGACGCGCGCCCCTCGGACGGCGGGCTGCACGCCACCATCCGCTACACGCAGTACGGCATACCGCACATAGTCGCCGACGACTACGCCGGTCTCGGCTTCGGCACGGGCTGGGCGCAGGCCGCCGACCAGGTGTGCACGCTCGCCGACGGCTATGTGACCGTGCGCGGCGAGCGCTCGCGGCACTTCGGGGCCGAAGCCGCGCCCGGCTCCGCGCTCTCCTCCGCGTCCACCAACCTGAGCAGCGACCTGTTCTTCCGCGGCGTGCGCGAGAGCGGCACGGTCGAGAAGCTCCTGAAGCTGCCCGCGCCCGCGGGGGCCGGCCGCGACGCCAAGGACCTGATGCGGGGCTTCGCCGCGGGGTACAACGCCTGGCTGAAGCAGAACCGCGTCACCGACCCCGCCTGCGCGACGGCCTCCTGGGTCAAGCCGATCACCACCCTGGACGTGGCGCGGCACGGCTTCGCCGTCCAGGTGCTCGGCGGGCAGGGCCGTGCCGTCGACGGGATCACGGGCGCCAGGCCGCCGGCCGCCGGCGCGCCCGCTCCCGCGGCGCCCGATCCCCGGCGGGCCGCCGACGCCGCCCGTGAGCTGCTCGATCCGCGGAACACCGAGAGGGGTGACATGGGCTCCAACGCCGTCGCCTTCAGCGGCCGGACCACCGCCGGCGGCAAGGGGCTGCTGCTCGGCAACCCGCACTACCCCTGGCAGGGCGGGCGCCGCTTCTGGCAGTCGCAGCAGACGATCCCGGGCGAGCTCAACGTCTCCGGCGGTTCGCTGCTCGGCACCAGCCAGGTCAACATCGGCTTCAACGCCGACGTGGCGTGGAGCCACACCGTCGCCACCGGCGTCCCCTTCAACGTGCACCAGCTGACGCTGGACCCGGCCGACCCCACCGTCTACCTGGTGGACGGCGAGCGGCACAGGATGACGAAGCGGACGGTCAGGGTCGCCGTCAAGGGCGGCGCCCCGGTCACCCGCACCCAGTTCTGGACCCGCTACGGCCCGGTGGTCACCGGGCTCGGCGCCCAGCTCCCGCTGCCCTGGACCTCCACCACGGCGTACGCGCTCAACGACCCGAACGCGGTCAACCTGCGCGGCGCCGACACCGGCCTCGGCTTCGCCAGGGCCCGCTCCACGGCGGGCGTCCTCAAGGCACTGCGCGAGACGCAGGGGCTGCCGTGGGTGAACACCGTCGCCGCCGACCGACGGGGCCACTCGCTGCTCAGCCAGTCCCAGGTGCTCCCCCGGATCACCGACGACCTGGCGCGGCGGTGCAGTACGGCCCTCGGCAAGGCGACGTACCCGGCCGCGGGCGTCGCGGTGCTCGACGGCTCGCGGGGCGACTGCGCGCTCGGCTCCGACGAGGACGCCGTGCAGCCCGGCGTCTTCGGCCCGGCGAAGGCACCGACCCTCAAGGACGCCCCGTACGCGGTGAACTCCAACGACAGCGCCTGGCTGACCAACGCCGACAGGCCGGTCACCGGCTACGAGCGGGTCTTCGGCACCATCGGCACCCAGCGTTCGCTGCGCACCCGCGGCGGCATCGAGGACGTGGCGGCGATGGCGCGGAAGGGCGATCTGACGGTACGGGACCTCCAGCGCCAGCAGTTCGCCAACCGTGTGCCCGCGGCCGATCTCGCCGCCGGCGACGCGGCGAAGGCGTGTGCGGCGCTGCCCGGCGGGACCGCGACCGGCGGCGACGGCGTTCGCGTGGACGTGCGCGAGGCCTGCCGGGTCCTGGCCCGCTGGGACCGCCGGATGGACACCGGAAGCCGTGGCGCCCTGCTCTTCGACCGCTTCTGGCGCAAGCTGACGGCGGCCGTGCCGGGTGACCGGCTGTGGAAGGTGCCGTTCTCGGCGGCCGACCCGGTGCGCACCCCCCACACCCTGGACACGTCGGTGCCGGGCTTCGCCACCGCGCTCGCGGACGCCGTGCGTGAGCTGGACGCCGCGGGCATCGCCCTGGACGCGCCGCTGGGCGAGCACCAGTACGTCGTGCGCGGCAGGCACCGCATCCCCGTGCACGGCGGCACGGAGTCGCTCGGCGTCTGGAACAAGGTCGAGGCGGTCTGGGACGCGGGGCGCGGCTACACCGAGGTCGCGCACGGTTCGAGCCACGTCCAGGCGGTCGGCTGGGACGACGGGCGCTGCCCGCGGGCCCGTACGCTCCTGACGTACTCCCAGTCGTCGAATCCGGAGTCGCCGCACTACGGCGACCAGACGCGGCTGTACGCGAAGGAGCGCTGGGTGACGTCCCGCTTCTGCGAGAAGGACATCCTCGGCGATCCCGCGCTGAAGGTGGTGACGGTGCGCGAGCACCGCTGAGCACGAGGGGGCGGGCCCGTGCTGTGGCCCGCCCCCGCCTCCTCACACCGCGCGCTCGCGGCCCTCCCAGTACGGTTCGCGCAGCCGCCGCTTGTACAGCTTGCCGTTGGGGTCGCGTGGCATGGCCGCGATGAAGTCGACGCTCCTGGGCCGCTTGTAGCCGGCCAGCAGGCGTGCGCAGTGGCCGAGGATGTCGGCGGCGAGCGCGTCGTCCGCGCGGCTGCCTTCGGCGGCCTCGACGACGGCCTTGACCTCCTCGCCCCAGTCGTCGTGCGGGATGCCGAAGACGGCGGCGTCCGCGACCGCGGGGTGGGTGAGGAGCGCCGACTCGATCTCGGCGGGGTAGATGTTGACGCCGCCCGAGATGATCATGTCGATCTTGCGGTCGCGCAGGAAGAGATAGCCCTCCTCGTCGAGGAGGCCCAGGTCGCCGACGGTGAAGAAGTCACCGACGCGGTTCTTCTCCGTCTTCGCCTCGTCCTTGTGGTACGAGAATCCGCCGGTGGACATCTTCATGTAGACGGTGCCCAGTTCACCGGGCGGGAGGCGGTTCCCCTCGTCGTCGAGGACGGCGAGTTCGCTGATGGGCCAGGCCCTGCCGACCGTCCCGGGCTTCTTCAGCCACTCCTGGGCGGTGGCGAAGGCGCCGCCGCCCTCGCTGGCCGCGTAGTACTCCTCGACGCACTCGCCCCACCACTCGATCATCGCCCGCTTCACGTGCTCGGGGCAGGGCGCGGCGCCGTGGATGGCGTGCCGCATCGAGGACACGTCGTACGCCGCCCTCGTCGCGTCCGGCAGGGCGAGCAGGCGGTGGAACTGGGTCGGCACCATGTGGGTGTGCGTGCAGCGGTGCGCGTCGACGAGGCGGAGCATCTCCTCGGGTGTCCACCGGTCCATCAGGACCAGTGGGTGGCCGATGTGCAGGGCCGCGCCCGCGAACTGGAGCACGGCGGTGTGGTAGAGCGGCGAGCAGACGAGGTGGACGTTGCCGTCGAAGGGCTTGATGCCGAAGATGCCGAGGAAGCCGCCGAGGTAGGACTCCTCGGGGGCCTTGCCGGGCAGCGGGCGGCGGATGCCGCGGGGGCGGCCCGTGGTGCCCGACGTGTAGTTCATGACCCAGCCGAGGGTGCGGTCCGCGGGCGCCGATTCGGGCTGTCCCGCGAGGAGTTGTGCGTAGGGGCGGAAGCCGGGGACGTCGCCGACGGCGTAGCGGTGGGTCGCGGGGAGCGCGGCCTCGTCGGCCGCCGCCGTGGCCGCGCCGGCGAACCGCTCGTGCGCGATGAGCGCCTTGGCGCCGGAGTCGGCGACGATCCAGGCGATCTCCGGGCCGACCAGGTGGTGGTTGACGGGGACGAGGTAGAGGCCGGCCTGGGAGGCGGCGAGGTAGGCGGTGAGGAACTCGACGCCGTTGGGCAGGACCACGGCGAAGGCGTCGCCGCGTTCGAGGCCGGCTGCCCGCAGGCCGTGGACCAGCTGGTTGACGGCGGCGTGCAGGCGGCCCGCCGTCCACTTCTCGCCGCCGGGGGCGACGAGGACGTGGCGCCCGGGGTCGGCGGCGGCCTGCGCCCAGAAGCCGTTCGGGGGTGTGCTGGAGGGCGGTGTGCTGGCGGGCGGTGTGCTCATGCGTGACGTCCCCTTCCCGCGATGCGGCGGACGCGGTCCACGGCCTGTTCGAAGCCGCGCGTCAGGTCGTCGAAGACGTCCTGGACGGCCCGTTCGCTGTTCATCCGGCCGACGATCTGCCCCACGGGTGTGCCGAGCAGTTCCTGCACCTCGTACCTCTGGATGCGCGAGACGGCCTCGGCGACGAGCAGCCCCTGGAGCGGCATGGGCAGGGTGCCCGGGCCCCGCGGGTCGTCCCACGCCTCGGTCCACTCCGTGCGCAGCTGGCGGGCGGGTTTGCCGGTCAGGGCGCGGGAGCGGACCGTGTCGCCGGACCCCGCGGCGAGCAGCTTCCGCGTGAGGGCGGGCGAGTGCAGGTCGGCCTCGGTGGTGGTGAGCCAGAGGGAGCCGAGCCAGACGCCCTGGGCGCCGAGCGCGAGCGCGGCGGCGATCTGCTGCCCGCTCCCGATGCCGCCCGCGGCCAGTACGGGCAGTGGCGCGACCGCGTCGACGACCTCGGGGGTGAGCACCATGGAGGCGATCTCGCCGGTGTGGCCGCCCGCCTCGTACCCCTGGGCGACCACGATGTCGATGCCCGCCTCCGCGTGCTTGCGGGCGTGCCGTGCGCTGCCCGCGAGGGCGGCGACGAGGACGCCGCGGTCGTGGGCGCGCCGGATCACGTCGGCCGGGGGTGAGCCGAGCGCGTTGGCGAGGAGCGCGATCGGGTAGTCGAAGGCGACGTCGAGCTGGCTGCGGGCTACCTGCTCCATCCAGCCCGTGATCCGCCACCCCGACGCCTCGCCCTCGGCCAGTTCGGGCACGCCGTGCTTGGCGAGGACGTCCCTGACGAACTGCCGGTGCCCGTCGGGGATCATGGCCTCCACATCGGCCTCGCTCACCCCCTCGACCTTCTTGGCGGGCATGACGACGTCGAGCCCGTACGGCCGTCCTTCGACGTGGTCCTGCATCCAGTCGAGGTCCCTGGCCAGTTCGTCGGGCGCCGTGTAGCGGACCGCGCCGAGCACCCCGAACCCACCCGCCCTGCTGATGGCGGCGGCCACCGCGGGGAACGGCGTGAACCCGAGGATGGCGTGCTCGATTCCCAGTCTCCTGCTCAACTCCGTCTGCATGGGCGCAGGATGCCGCAGGGCCCTTCAGGGCGGAAGGGCTTTTCTGATGCATCGTCAGGGACGCGGCGGTCATCTCGCGGTGTCCGGGGCGTGCAGGGCCTGGATGATCCAGGTGAGGGCCGGGGCGAGGTCGGTCGGGGGCGGCCAGCCGTTGAGGGTCGCCAGGAGGCGGAGGTAGCGGTCCCTGCGGGGGTCGTTCATGGTCTTGAGGTGGGCGGCGAGGCGCAGGCGGAGGGCTGCGTCGTCGGGGTGGCCGGTGATGCGGGCGTACTGCGCCGTGAGCGCCGCGGCGACGCGGGCGGCCCGGGGCGTGTGCGGCCCGATGCCGTCGGCCAGCGCCGGTTCGGCCAGGGAGCGGACGGCTTCGGCGAGGATGCGGGGCAGGCCCATGGCGTCGTCGGGTGACCGGTCGTCGGCGAGGTCACGCGCCATGCCCTGCACGCTGGCGCGAAAGCCGGGGTCCTGGAGCAGCTCGGCCAGCTCCACCCACGCCTGCACCTGCTCCACCGTGGGGTCGTCGGGCAGCTCCGGGGTCATGGAACGGATGACCGCGCCGAACGCGGGGTGGTCGTCGAGCCCTTCGAAGACCGTGCCGAGGAAGTCGTCGATCAGGCGGCGGCGTTCGTCCTCGGACAGCTTCGCGAGACGGTGCATGAGGGCCAGCTCCTCGGGGTCGGCGCCGCGCTTGGCCACGGCGGTCAGGACGGCTTTCCGCAGCCGCAGGGCGTGGATCTGTACGTCCAGTGCCTCGGCGTGTGCCGCCGCCACGTCGGCCAGGGGGACCTCCCGGTCCACGACCTTGCGGATGGTCGGCAGGTCGAGCCCGATCTCGCGCAGGGTCCGCACGAGGTCGAGGCGGGCCACGGCGTCGACGCCGTACCGCCGGTAGCCCGCCCGGGTGCGCTCCGTCGGCGTGACGATCCCGGAGTCGGACCAGAAGCGGATGGTCTTGACGGTGAGCCCGGTGCGCCGGGCGAGTTCGCCGATGGAGTAGAGGGGGGCGGGCCCCGGAAGTGGTTCGGTGTCGCCGTTCATGGCTCCACCCTCATGTCTCCCCCTACGGGAGACGCAAGCGGGGCCGCGCCCCCTCGTGCTCGGCGCTCACTCCCCCAGCGCGGCCATCGCGGCGTTGTGTCCCGGTACGCCGCTGACGCCGCCGCCGCGCACCGCGCCCGCCCCGCAGAGGAACACGTTCGCGTGCCGTGTCTCCACGCCCCAGCGCCCCGCGCCCTCCTGGGCGTAGGGGAAGGCGAGGTCGCCGTGGAAGATGTGGCCGCCGGGGAGCCGCAGGTCGCGCTCCAGGTCCAGCGGGGTCTTCGCCTCGACGCAGGGGCGCCCGTCGGCGTCCGGTGCGAGGCAGTCGGCGATCGGCTCTGCCAGGTGCGCGTCGAGCCGGGCGAGCGTCGACTCCAGGAGACCGGCCCGTACGGCGTCGTTGTCGTCGGCGAAGAGCCGGGCGGGGGTGTGCAGGCCGAACAGGGTGAGGGTCTGGTAGCCGCGTTCGGCGAGGTCGGGGGCGAGGATCGTCGGGTCGGTGAGGGAGTGGCAGTAGATCTCGGAGGGCGGTGCGGTGGGCGGCGTACCGGAGGCGGCCTGCGCGTAGGCGGTCGCCAGCTCCTCGTACCCCTCGGCGATGTGGAAGGTGCCCGCGAACGCCTCCGCCGGGTCGACGGCGGTGTCGCGGAGCCTCGGCAGCCGCTTGAGCAGCATGTTGACCTTGAGCTGCGCGCCTTCGGCGGGCGCGGGCGGCTCGTCGCCGAGGAGGGCGGCGAGGACCTGCGGGGATGCGTTGACCAGGACGTGCCGGGCGGCGGCCGTGCGTTCGCCCTCGTCGCCCTGCCGGTAGGTGACCTCGGCGCGCCGCCCGTCGGTGGCGATCCGCGTGGCCTCACAGCCGGTGCGCAGTTCGGCTCCCGCGGCGCGTGCGGAGTCGGCGAGGGCGTCGGTGAGGGCGCCCATGCCGCCGACGGGGACGTTCCAGTCGCCGGTCCCGCCGCCGATGACGTGGTAGAGGAAGCAGCGGTTCTGCTTCAGGGAGGGGTCGCCCGCGTCGGCGAACGTGCCGATCAGGGCGTCGGTGAGGACGACGCCGCGCACCAGGTCGTCGGAGAAGCGCTCCTCGATCGCCGTGCCGACGGGCTCCTCGAAGAGCGTGCGCCATGCGGTGGCGTCGTCGACGCGGGCGCGCAGCTCCTCCCGGGTCGGCAGCGGTTCGGTGAGTGTGGGGAAGACGCGGGCCGCGAGGCGTCCCGTCATCGCGTGGAACTCCCGCCAGGCCTCGTACTCCCTGCTGTCGCCGGTCAGCCGGGTGAAGGCCCGCCGGGTGCGGGCCTCGCCGCCGCCGACGAGCAGGCCGGTGGGACGGCCGCCGCGCTCGGTGGGGGTGTAGGAGGAGACGGTGCGTGTGCGCACCCGGAAGTCCAGGTCGAGGTCGCGCACGACCTTCTTCGGCAGGAGGCTGACGAGGTACGAGTAGCGCGAGAGCCGTGCGTCGACTCCGGGGAAGGGCCTGCTGGAGACGGCGGCGCCCCCGGTGGCGCCGAGCCGTTCGAGGAGCAGCACGGAGCGTCCGGCGCGGGTGAGGTAGGCGGCGGCGACGAGACCGTTGTGGCCACCGCCGACGATGACGGCGTCGTACACATCGCGATCAGACATGGCTCTTCCTAACACGGGGGACCACCGCCGGGGACCCCGCGCGACCGCGCCCCGGCACACCGGTCCCGCATCGGGTCACCCGGGGCCGTCCCGGAGTCCGCCCGCGGCGCTCCGCTGCCGCAGCGCCGCCACCCTGCGGTAGAGCTCGACGGCCTCGGTGCCGCGGCCGAGCTGTTCCAGGCAGTGTGCCTCGTCGTTGCGGCTGGCCAGGGCGTCGGGGTGGCCTGCGCCGAGGACCCGCTCCCTGGCGGCGGCCACCTCGCGGTACTCCGTGAGGGCGTCGTGCCAGCGCCCGAGCCAGCCGAGGCCGACCGCGACCTCGCGCCGGCTGACCAGCGTGTCCGGGTGGTCGGGGCCGAGGACCCGCTCCCGGACCGCGCAGACGTCCCGCGCCTCGGCGAGCGCCTCCTCCCAGCGGCCGAGCCGTCCGAGGTTCACGCCGAGGCCGTGGCGGGCCCTGAGCGTCTCGGGATCGGCGGGGCCGTTGACGCGCGTACGGTCCTCGACCAGGGCGCGGTACAGGTCGAGCGCCTCGCCGCTGCGGCCGAGCCTGCCGAGGCTGATGCCGACCTCGTAGCGGGCGGCGAGCGTGTCGGGGTGGTCGGCGCCGAGCGCCCGCACCCGCGCGTCGGCGACCTCACGGTAGGTCCGCAGCGCCTCGGGCCAGCGCCCCAGCTGTCCGAGCGCGTACGCGACCTCGTACCGCGTGACGAGCGTGTCGGGGTGCGTGGCGCCCAGGACGCGCGCCCGGGCCTGCGCCACCTCGTCGGCCAGGCGGTAGGAGTCCTCCAGGCGGCCGAGGCGGCTGAGGTTGTAGGCGAGGTTGTGGCGGCAGCGCAGCGTGTCCGGGTGGTCGGGCCCCGCCACCCGCTCCCGCACCGCCAGCACCGAGGTGTACGTCTGGTGGGCCTCGAAGTGCCGCCCGAGCTGCCCGAGCACGTAGGCCATCTCCTGGCGGGCGGCGAGCGTGTCGGGATGCTCGGCGCCGAGGGAGCGCTCCCGCCCCCGCGCCACGCGGGTGTACTCGCGCAGCGCGTCGGCGGCCCACCCGGTGCGGCTGAGCGTGAAGCCGATCTCGTACCGGCTGGCGAGCGTGTCGGGGTGGTCGGGCCCGAGGGCGTGCTCGCGCTCGGCGGCGACCGCGCGGTGCACCTCGCCCGCCTCGGTCCACCGCCCGAGCCTGCCCAGGCTGAGGCCCGCGTTGTGGCGCCCGGCCAGTGTGGCGACCAGTTCCGGCGGTGGCGCGGGGCGCTCGGGCGCGCGGGGCGCGGCGGCTCTGCGCGCGTCGGGCCGCGGTATCCACTCGCCGGTCAGGCCCGCCGCCGTGTCGGGCGGGGCGCCGCGCGGCCCGGAGCCGCCGCCCGCCTTGATCCCGGTGGTCATGCCCCGCGTCCAGGAGGGCAGCCGCGCCTCGTGGGAGGTCTCGGCGCCGTGCGGGTGGTGGCGGCGCGGGTGGGGCGTGGTGACGGTCGGGACGTGCGCGGGGGTGGCGCGGCCCTCGGCGATGCGGCGGCTCAGGTCGCGGGCGTCCCGCGGCCGGTCGGCCGCGTCCTTGGCGAGCAGGTCGAGGACGAGGTCGTCGAGGAACGCGGGGAGTTCGCCGCGGTGGCTGCGCAGCGGCGCGGGTGCGGTGTCGCGGTGCCCGACGAGCACGGCCCAGGCGTCCTCCAGGTCGAACGGCGGGGCCCCGGTGGCGATCTCGTAGAGCACGCACCCGAGGGAGTACAGGTCGCTGCGCTGGTCGACCGGGTCGCCGCTGATCTGCTCGGGCGACATGTAGTGCGGGGTGCCCATCGCGATGCCCGTGCCGGTCAGGCGCGAGGTGAAGCCGATGTCGGCGCCGAGCCGCGCGATGCCGAAGTCGCAGATCTTCACCGTGCCGTCGGTGAGCAGCATGATGTTCGCGGGCTTCAGGTCGCGGTGCACGATGCCCTGGTCGTGGGTGTACGCGAGGGCCGCGGAGACCTGGGCGGCGATCTCCACGACGTCGGGGACGGGCAGCGGGTGCTGCTTGTTGTCCTCCAGGATCTGGCTGAGGTTGCGCCCTTCGAGGAGCTCCATCACCAGATAGAGCACGCCCTCGTACTCGCCGAAGTCGTGGACGACGGTGACGCCGCGGTGCTGGAGCGCGGCGGCGACGCGGGCCTCGCGGCGGAACCGTTCGCGCAGGACGCGGGTGAAGGCGTGGTCGTGCTGCGGCCCCATCGGCTTGAGGCACTTGACGGCGACCTGGCGGCCGAGCGACTCGTCGCGCGCCCGCCACACCTCGCCCATGCCGCCGCGCCCGATCAGATCCAGGAGCCGGTAGCGGCTCTGGATCAGCCTGGTGTCCGCCATCTCGCGCCGTCGCCCCCGTCGCCTCGCTGCGCCCTCCCCGGCCCGTCCAGTATGGCTTCTGGTCTGTGAAGTTTGTACGGGGCGGGGCGGCTGCCGGGGCCGAGCCTGGCCATGGCGCGCAGGATGTGCTTGGGCGGGAGTTGCCAGCGCAGACGGCTGGGGACGGTGCGCAGGGCGGTGCCGGTGCGGACGAGGCGGCGCGTCACCGCGGCGGGCGGCGGGGCGGTCCTGCCGTACAGCTCGTGCGCGTACGGGGGCAGCGAGGCGTACGCGAGACCGGCCACGTGCCGCCAGAGCAGGAAGCGGGCCGGGACCAGGAGGGGCGGTGCCGGCGGCCGCCGCAGGAAGCCGTCCACGGCACGGGCGCCGGGACCGGCGGCCAGCTCGCCCCGCACGGCACGGAAGTACGCCCGCAGCTCGGCCGTGGACCCGGGCACACCGGCCGGATCGAGTCCGACGAGCCGGGCGCTCTCGCGGTGCTCGCGCACATACCGGTCGGCGAGGGCGTCCGGCATCCGTAGCCCCGACCTGCGCGCGACGTGGAGGTAGGAGTCGATCTCCGCGCAGTGCACCCAGAGCAGCAGCTCCGGCTCGTCCACCCCGTAGCGCTCCCCCGTCTCGGGGTCGGTGGCCGTGAGCATCGCGTGGATCTTCCGCACCCGGGCGCCCGCGCTCTCCGCCGCCTCGGTGGTGCCGTAGGTGGTGGTCCCGACGAAGCCGGCGGTGCGCATCAGCCGCCCCCAGGCGTCGGCGCGGAAGTCGCTGTTCTGCATGACGCCGCGCACGGCGCGCGGGTGCAGGGCCTGGAGGTAGAGGGCGCGTATCCCGGCGACCCACATCATGGGGTCGGAGTGCACCTGCCAGGTCACCGAGGCCGGCCCGAAGAGTCCGGGGTCGGGTGAGGGCGCGTGCGCGGGGTCGGTCACGGGGTCCACCTCCGGGGGCCGGTCATGTCCTCCAGTGTGACGGTGCCCGGGGCCGGGGGGCGACGCGCGGGTCACCGCCGCACGCGGGGCATCCCCAGGCCGATCCAGGAGATGATCTCCCGCTGGATCTCGTTGTTGCCGCCGCCGAAGGTGAAGATGACCGCCGAGCGGTAGCCGCGTTCGAGTTCGCCGCGGAGGACCGTGCCCGCCGAGCCCTCCTTGAGTGCGCCCGCCGCGCCGACGACCTCCATGAGCCAGGCGTACGCGTCGCGGCGCGCCTCGGAGCCGTAGACCTTGACGGCGGAGGCGTCCTGCGGGGTGAGGGTGCCGTCCTGGACGGCGTTGACCATCCGCCAGTTGAGGAGCTTCATGGCGTCGAGCCGGGTGTGGGTCATGGCGAGGCGCCTGCGGACCCAGCCGATGTCGATGACGCGGCGGCCGTCGGCGAGCTTGGTGTCCATGGCCCAGCGCTGTACGTCGTGGAGGGCGCGGATGGCCATCGTGCCGTGGGCGGCGAGGGTGACGCGCTCGTGGTTGAGCTGGTTGGTGATGAGGCGCCAGCCGTCGTTCTCCTCGCCGACGCGGCGGGTGACGGGGACGCGGACGTTCTCGTAGTAGCCGGCCGTGGTGTCGTGCGAGGCGAGGGTGTTGATGAGGGTGCAGGAGTAGCCGGGGGCGGTCGTCGGGACCAGGAGCATGGTGATGCCCTTGTGGAGCGGGACGCCCTCCTCGGGTGCCGCGGTGCGCACGGCGAGCCAGACCCAGTCGGCGGTGTCGCCGTTGGTCGTCCAGATCTTCTGCCCGTTGACGACGTACTCGTCGCCGTCCCGCACCGCCTTCGTCCGCAGCGCCGCGAGGTCCGTGCCCGCGTCGGGCTCGCTGTAGCCGATGGCGAAGTCGAGTTCGCCGGAGAGGATTCCCGGCAGGAAGTGGCTCTTCTGCTCCTCGGTGCCGAACCGCATGATCGTGGGGCCCACGGTGTTGAGGGCCATCAGCGGCAGCGGCACGCCCGCCTGCGCCGCCTCGTCGAAGAAGATGAACTGCTCCATGGGCGTGAGCCCGCGGCCGCCGTACTCCTCGGGCCACCCCACTCCCAGCCAGCCGTCCGCGCCGAGGCGGCGGATGGTCTTCCGGTAGAACCGCTTCCGGGCGGCGGGCCCGGCGTTGCGGACGTGCACGTCGTCCGGCACGAGGCCGGCGAAGTACGCGCGCAGTTCGGTGCGCAACCGCTGCTGCTCCGGCGTGTATTCGAGGTGCACGGCCCCTCCAGGCTCTGGCTTGCCCACTCGCTCCCGGACCTGACGGCGCACACAGTAGAACGCGTTGCAGAAATTGGGAATGGCGGTGCGGGAGCGGAAGTGCCGCGGGGCCGCACGGCCCGGCTCCGGCCTGCCTCGATCATCGGGGAGCCCCGCCGCGACGGGGGAGACACGGCGGGGCCCACACTTCGAGTGCCCGCTCTGAGGGGCCTCACACACCCGTACCGCACTTGCTTTCGACGGAACCGGAATGGCCTGTACATCCCGGGCCCGTTGTCAGTGCCGCGCGCTACGGTCCGACCATGGCCTACATGATCGACCTGACGCTCGACTGCGCGGACGCCCAGCTCCTCGGCGCCTTCTGGAAGACGGCGCTCGGCTATGTCGACGAGCCGCCGCCCGCGCCGTTCACCACCCGCGAGGAGTGGCTCGCGAGCTTCGGTCCGGCCGCGGACGCGTCCGTGGCCGACGGGGCCTGGCTCCGCGACCCCGAGGGGCGCGGCCCGCGCCTGACGCTGCTGAGGGTGCCCGAGCCGAAGACCGCGAAGAACCGCCTGCACCTCGACGTCCGCGTGCCGGGCCACGGCTCCGCGGGCGAGCGCTGGGCCAGGATCAAGGCGGAGTCCGAGCGGCTCGTCGCGGCGGGCGGCGGCGTGCTCGCCGAGTTCACCGGCCACCACATAGTGATGGCCGACCCCGAGGGCAACGAGTTCTGCGTCGCCGCGGGGCCGGCCCCCTCCTCTTCGGCTTAGCTCCGTCGGCGGACCGGAGGCCAGGAGTGCGTGCGCTGCCCCCGCGCCGGGACGTTCCGGCACGCCCCGCGCGCGGCCGGCCGGCGCGCCGCCGCCGGGTCACCGCCGTGGGGCATCGGAGCCGTGGGGCATCGGACTCGCCCACGCGGGGGGGGGAAGGTGACGGCCGGGCGGACAGCGGACAGGGGGGGATGCGTCACCGTACGCAAGCAAGGAGTTTGCATGGCCATGCATCCTCATGCATACTCTTCCTATGTCCAAGGTCCTCACCTCCCTGCCCACCGGCGAGCGCGTCGGCATTGCCTTCTCCGGCGGTCTCGACACCTCGGTCGCCGTCGCCTGGATGCGCGACAAGGGTGCCGTGCCCTGCACGTACACCGCCGACATCGGCCAGTACGACGAGCCCGACATCGCCTCCGTGCCCGGCCGCGCCTCCGCGTACGGCGCCGAGATCACCCGTCTCGTCGACTGCCGTGCCGCGCTGGTCGAGGAAGGTCTCGCGGCCCTGGCCTGCGGCGCCTTCCACATCAGGTCGGGTGGCCGCCCCTACTTCAACACCACGCCGCTCGGCCGTGCCGTCACCGGCACGCTCCTGGTGCGGGCGATGCTGGAGGACGGGGTGCAGATCTGGGGCGACGGCTCCACGTTCAAGGGCAACGACATCGAGCGGTTCTACCGCTACGGCCTGCTGGCCAACCCGCACCTGCGGATCTACAAGCCCTGGCTCGACGCGGACTTCGTCAGCGAGCTCGGCGGCCGCAAGGAGATGTCGGAGTGGCTGCTCGCCCACGAGCTGCCCTACCGGGACTCGACGGAGAAGGCGTACTCCACGGACGCCAACATCTGGGGCGCCACGCACGAGGCCAAGACCCTGGAGCACCTCGACACGGGCATCGAGACCGTCGAACCGATCATGGGCGTGCGGTTCTGGGACCCCTCCGTGGAGATCCCCACGGAGGACGTGACGGTCGGCTTCGAGCAGGGCCGCCCCGTGACGATCAACGGCAAGGAGTTCGCCACCCCCGTCGACCTCGTCATGGAGGCCAACGCGGTCGGCGGGCGGCACGGCCTCGGCATGTCCGACCAGATCGAGAACCGCATCATCGAGGCCAAGAGCCGCGGCATCTACGAGGCGCCCGGCATGGCCCTGCTGCACATCGCCTACGAGCGCCTGGTCAACGCGATCCACAACGAGGACACCCTCGCCGCGTACCACAACGAGGGCCGGCGGCTCGGCCGGCTCATGTACGAGGGCCGCTGGCTGGACCCGCAGGCGCTGATGATCCGGGAGTCGCTGCAGCGCTGGGTCGGCGCCGCGGTCACCGGCGAGGTGACGCTGCGGCTGCGGCGCGGCGAGGACTACACGATCCTCGACACCACGGGCCCGGCGTTCAGCTACCACCCGGACAAGCTCTCCATGGAGCGCACCGAGGACTCGGCCTTCGGCCCGGTGGACCGCATCGGCCAGCTCACGATGCGCAACCTCGACATCGCCGACTCCCGCGCGCGCCTCGAACAGTACGCGGGCATGGGCCTGGTCGGCAGCGGCCACCCGACGCCGATCGGCGCCGCGCAGGCGGCGTCGACCGGTCTGATCGGCGCCATGGACGCGGGCGGCGCCCAGGCGATCGCCTCGCGCGGCGAGGTGACGGACGAGGAGTCGGCGCTCGACCGCGCGGCGATGGAGTCCGGCACGGACTGACCACGGCTTCCGGTCGTACGGCATGAGGCCCGCGGGCCCCGGCGGTATCCCCCCACCGCCGGGGCCCGCTTCCCGCTGCCCGCCCGCGCCCCCGCGGCGGTCAGAGAGCGCCGTTGCCGAGCAGTTGCCCTCCGTCGACGACGAGGGTCTCGCCGGTGATCCAGCGCGCCCCGTCGCCGGCGAGGAACGCCACGGCCTCCCCCAGGTCCCCGGGCTCCCCGATGCGGCCGAGCGGGGTGGCCGCGGCGATGCGCGCCTCGTTCTCCTGCCAGAGCGCCTCGGCGAGCCTGGTCCGTACGACGCCGGGCGCGATGGCGTTCACGCGGACCTTCGGGCCGAGTTCCAGCGCGAGCTGCTTGGTGAGGTGGATCAGCGCGGCCTTGGAGACGTGGTAGACGCCCACGTCCCGCGCGACCGAGAGGCCGCCGATCGACGCGGTGTTGACGACCGAGCCGCCGTGCTCGCCCATCCACGCCTTCACCGCGAGGGACGTCCACAAAATCGGCGCCCACAGGTTGACGTCCATGGTCTTGGCGAAACGGGCGTGGTCCTGGTCGATGACCGGGCCGTGGGCGGGGTTCGTGCCGGCGTTGTTGACCAGCACGTCGAGCCGTCCGTACGACGCCACGATGTGCTCGACGCAGGCGCGCGCGGCCTCCTCGTCGGTGGCGTGCGCGCCGAAGCCGCTCACGCCGTCGCCGAGGCGCCGCGCCGCCTCCTCGGCCCGCTCCTCGCTGCGCGAGGTGATCACCACCCGCGCGCCGCGGTCCCGCAGGGCCCCGGCCGCCGCCAGGCCGATGCCCCGCGAGGCTCCGGTGACCAGGGCGACCCTTCCCTGGAGCGGGCCGCTCACCGGGCGTTCCGCCCGGTCTCGCGGCGGCGCAGCTCACGCAGCGCGATGCTGCGCTTGTGCACCTCGTCGGGGCCGTCGGCCAGGCGCAGGGTGCGCAGGTGCGCGTACATGCTCGCGAGCGGGAAGTCGTCGGAGACTCCCCCGCCGCCGTGCACCTGGATCGCGCGGTCGATGACCTTCAGGGCCGCCTGGGGTGCGGCGACCTTGATGGCGGCGATCTCGGTACGGGCCTCCTTGTTGCCGACGGTGTCCATCAGATGCGCGGCCTTGAGGGTGAGCAGCCGGGCCATCTCGATCTCGATGCGGGACTCGGCGATCCAGTCCTGGATGTTGGCCCGGTCGGCGAGGGGAGCGCCGAACGTCGTACGGGACCGGGCACGGTCGATCATCAGGTCGAGGGCGCGCTCGGCCATGCCGATCGTGCGCATGCAGTGGTGGATGCGGCCGGGTCCGAGCCGCGCCTGGCTGATCATGAAGCCGTCGCCCTCGCCCGCGAGCAGGGCGGTGCGCGGGACGCGTACGTCCTCGAAGAGCACCTCGGCGTGGCCCTCGCGGTCCTGGTAGCCGAAGACGGGCAGGTTGCGCAGGACGGTGACGCCGGGGGTGTCGAGCGGGACGACCATCATGCTCTGCTGCCGGTGGCTCGGCCCCTCCGGGTCGGTCTTGCCCATCACGATGAGCACCCGGCAGTTCTTGTGCAGGGCGTTGGAGGTCCACCACTTGCGGCCGTTGAGGACGTAGTCGTCGCCGTCGCGCACCATGCGCATCTCGATGTTGCGGGCGTCGGAGCTGGCCACGGCGGGTTCGGTCATCGCGAACGCGGAGGCGATCTCACCGGCGAGCAGGGGCTTGAGCCACTTCTCCTTGTGCTCGTCGGTGCCGAAGAGGGTGAGGACCTCCATGTTGCCGGTGTCCGGGGCGTTGCAGTTGGTGGCCTCCGGGGCGAGGTGCGCGCTGCGGCCCATGATCTCGGCGAGCGTCGCGTACTCCAGGTTGGTCAGGCCGGGGCCCCACTCCGGGTGCGGGTGGAAGAGGTTCCACAGGCCCTGCTTCCTCGCCTCGGCCTTGAGCTCTTCGAGGACCGGCGGGTGGAAGTGCGGGTCGCCGGAGTCCGCCATCTGCTTCTCGTACACCGCCTCGGCGGGGTAGACGTGCTCGTCCATGAAGGCGAGCAGCCGCTCCTGGTACTCCTTGGCCCTGTCGCTGACGTCGAACACGGGGTCCTCCTGCGGTCCTGGTATCGGGTCCGCCGGCACTGCCGGCGCTGTTGTCGGCACTACTGGTCCAGCCGGTGCCGGCTCCGCCGGCGCCGTGAGGGGGGCGTCACGTCGTGCGCCCCGGCGTGCCGCCGAGGAGGCGCGCCAGTTCCGCGGCCGTGGCCGCCGCGTCACGGTGCAGCACCCCGGCGATGCCGAGCCGCGCCGCCGCGTCGATGTTCTGCCGCAGATCGTCCACCATGACGGTGGCCTCGGGCGGGGCTCCGAGCCGCTCGCAGGCGATCGCGTACGCCCGGCGCGAGGGCTTGCGCGCCCCGATCCGCCCGGAGACCGTGACGGCGTCGAACATGGCGGGCAGGTCGAAGCCCGCGTAGCAGTCGTCGCCGAGGGAGTTGGAGAGCAGTCCGACGCGGTGGCCCGCGGCGCGCAGCCGGGCCACCAGGGCGATCGTGTCGTGGTCCGGGCGCAGCCCGGCCTGCAGGCGGCTCACCAGGCCCGGGCCCTCCACCGTCAGGCCGTGGGCCCGGAGCCGGGCGGCGAAGCCGTCCTCGAACTCCCGCTCGCCGATGCGGCCTTCCTCGTGCGCCACGAGCAGCGCGGAGCTCTCGCGGTCCCGGGAGAGGAGGCGCAGCGGGAGCCCCGGGTCGCCGCCCAGCTCCGCGCCGAGACCGGCGAAGGCGGTGGCCACGCTGGTGGTCAGCACTCCGCCGAAGTCGAAGAGGACCGCTCGGCGCGGGGGTGCCTCGCTCATCGCCGTACTCCCTGCTCCGCCGTCACCGGCGCCGACGCCGTGTCACCGTGTCACCGTGTCCCGGGACCGTACTTGAATTCGGGTTCATGTTCAATGGGCACCCCAGGTGTCCGGCGCGCCGCGCCCGCTCGCCCGCGGCGCTCCCGCACCGGCCGTGACCCCCTGTACATTTGAATCCAACGTCAGGTTCAACCCCTTCCGGCAGGAGACCCGCGCATGACGGCACACATCCCGGTCGGCGACTGGCAGCGCGTCGCGACGCGCGAGGTGACCACGGGGGACATCACTCTCCGGGTGTTCGACCACGGCGAGGCGCGTCCCGGCAGGCCGCCGGTGGTGCTGTGCCACGGCTTTCCCGAGCTGGCGTTCTCCTGGCGCCACCAGCTCTTCGCGCTCGCCGAGGCGGGCCACCGGGTCCTCGTCCCCGACATGCGCGGCTACGGCGGCAGCGGGCGCCCCGCCGGCGTCGGGGCGTACGACATCCTGACGCTCTGCGGCGACCTGGTCGCGCTCCTCGACGACGTGGGCGCCGACGACGCCGTCTTCGTGGGGCACGACTGGGGCGCCTCGGTGGTGTGGAACATGGCCCTTGAGCACCCCGGGCGGGTGCGGGCGGTGGCCGGCATGAGCGTGCCCGTCACCCCGCGGGCCCCCGCGCCGCCCCTGCCGATCCTGCGCTCGCGCCTGGGCGACGACTTCTACATGGTGTGGTTCCAGGAGCCGGGCGTCGCGGACCGCGCCCTGAGCCGCAACGTACGCAGGACGCTGACCGCCCGGGAGATCTACTCCGAGAAGTGGGCCGCCCGCGTGGACGAGGAGGCGGTGGCGCCCCGCTGGCTGAGCGAGGAGGAACTCGCGTACTACGTCGACACGTTCACCGGGACCGGCTTCACCGGCGGGCTCAACTACTACCGCAACCTGGACCGCAACTGGGCGCTCACCGGGCACCACGAGGGCCGCACCATCGACTGCCCCTCACTGTTCGTCACCGGTTCCAAGGACCCCGTGGGCCGGTTCATGCCCGCCAAGGGGCTCGACCGGGTCCTGACCGACCTGCGCGGACACGTCGTCGTCGAGGGCGCGGGCCACTGGCTCCAGCAGGAGCGGCCCGCCGAGGTCGACGACGCGCTCCTCCGTTTCCTCGCCTCGGTCGGCTGATACCATCCGCTGCCCCGGTTACGTACGGCTAGAACGACAGTGAATGGATCGCGGTGGCCGCCCAGCCCCCGGCCGCGGACAGCGGCCAGAAGCAACCGATCACGCCCCGCAGCGCGCGTGGCGTCAGGACGCGGAACGCACTGGTCGCGGCCGCCCGCGAGGTCTTCGAGCGCGACGGCTACCTGGACGCCCGGATCACGGACATCTCCAAGGCGGCGCATGTCGCCTCCGGGTCGTTCTACACGTACTTCAACAGCAAGGAAGAGATCTTCCAGGCGCTCGTCGCGCAGGTGCAGGAGGAGATGCTCCACCCGCACCTGCGCGAGCGCACCGGGATCACCGACCCCCGCGAGCTGATCGACGCCTCCAACCGCGAGTACCTGCGCGCGTACAAGAAGAACGCGCGGCTCATGGCCCTCTTCGAGCAGGTCGCGCAGGTGGACGAGAAGTTCATGGCGTTGCGCATCGAGCGGGGCAACGCCTTCGCCCGGCGCAACGCCAAGCTCATCCGCACCCTCCAGGAGAACGGCGAGGCCGACACGGACCTCGACCCGCTGATCACCGCGCACGCCCTGTCCGTCATGGTGAGCCGCATGGCCTACTCGGTGTTCGTGCTGGGCCAGCGCATCCCGTACGAGCGGCTGGTGACGACGCTGAACAAGATCTGGGAGAACGGGCTCCGGCTCACGCCGCCCGCGCCGCCGCAGGCGTGACCCTCAGGACTCGGCCCGCACGGACGCCAGCAGGTGGTCGCGTACGAGGGCCACGTGCGGGTTGTCGGAGGAGCCGGGGCGCTGCACGAGGTACCCGGTGTTGATGGGCGGGTCCTCGGGGTCGTCGAGCAGGACCAGCGCCCCCGAGGCCAGTTCGTCGAGGCACAGGTAGCGGGGCAGCACGCTGAAGCCCGCGCCGCCCACCACCGCGGCCTTGACCGCCCGCAGGTCGGGCATGGTGAGGGCGGCCTGGCACACCAGGCGCCTGCCGTAGACGTGGCGCCAGTAGCGGCGGACGATGGGCAGGTCCTCGGCGTAGGCGACCAGGGGCACGCCGTGCAGCACCGCGGGGCCGTCGGCGGCGACGCGTCCCCTGCCGCCGATCCGCTCCGCCCACGAGGCGCCCGTGACCAGGACGAACTCCTCGTCGGCGAGCGGCACCGAGGCGAGCGAGCGCCCGCGCGGCCGGGCCGTCGCGACGACGAGGTCGTGCCGGCCCGAGCGCAGCTCCGCCAGGAGGTCGTCGGTGAGGCCCGTCGTGATCCGCAGCCGCACCCCCTTCTCCACCAGCGGGCCGAGGCCCGGCAGCACGCTGTGGGAGAGGAATTCGGCGGGGCCCGCCAGATGGACCGGCTCGGCCGTGCCGTCGCCGGTGTGGCCCGCGACCTCGGCCAGGGCGTCCAGGGGATCGCCGATGCGGGTCGCCAGCTCGTCGGCGAACGGCGCGGGGGCCGCGCCGCGCGGCGTCCGCGCGAACAGCTCCCGGTCGAGCCTGCGCTCCAGGGAGCGGATCTGGGCGGTGACGGTGGGCTGCGAGAGACCGAGGAGACGGGCGGCGGCCGTGAAGGAACCCGAGCGGTAGACCGCGAGGAAGGTCCGGAGCTGGTTCAGGTCGAGTGACGCGGCCCCGGCTGCCGCCTCGTCGCCGTCGTCCTCTCCTCCGTGCATGTGGCAGAGCCTAGGGTGTGCCCGTGCCGGGGGCGCGCGGTGGGTCCCGGTCAGCGGACCAGCGGGCCGACCTGGTCCGTGACGAAGCGGATGTAGCCCTCCGGGTCCGGCTCGTCGGCGGTGGGCTGGAGGACCACGGTGTCGGCGCCCGCCTCGGCCAGGCGGAGCACGGCCTTCGCCACGTCCTCGGCGTCGCCCGCCACGCCGAGCCCCGGCACGTCCGCGCTGCCCGCGCGCCGCAGCTCCGCGTCCAGGCGTGCCCGCGCGTCGGGGCCGGTCGCGGCGTGGAGGTAGACCACCACGGGGTGCGCCGGGGCCGTGCGGCCCGCGGCCCCGCGGCCCTCCTCGATGAGCTGCCGCGCCCTGCGCACACCGTCCGGCGGGGTGCTCGCGTCCAGGATCGTGCCGTCCGCGGCCTCCCCGGTGAGCCGGACCGAGCGGGGGCCGCGCGCGCCCGCGTAGACGGCGGGGGCCGCAGCGGGCGGCCAGTCGAGTGCGACGCCGTCCAGGCGTACGTACCGGCCCTCGGTGGTGACGCGCTCGCCCGCGAGCAACGCCCGCATCGCGTGCAGGTGTTCGCGCAGCAGCGTCAGCGGGGACTCGGCCCGGGCGCCCACCTGCCCCATCCAGTCCTGTACGCCGTGCCCCACGCCGAGCAGGACGCGGCCGGGGAAGAGACGGTGCAGGGTGGCCGCCTCCATCGTGGCGAGCGCCACGTTCCGCAGGGGGACCGGCAGCAGGCCCACCCCCACGCGCAGCCGTTCGGACCAGGCGAGCGCCGCGGCGGCGGTCGCGATGCCGCTCTCCAGGAAGCAGTCCTCCCAGAGCCACAGCTCGGCGAGGCCCGCGGCCTCCGCCTCGCGCACCATGCCGCGCAGCCGCTCGGGCGGGAGTTGGGGGCGGAACACCATGCCGAGAGTCGTCATCCCGCCTTCCTATCGCGGTTGCCCCGGACCATCAACCGCGTTTCGGCGGCCGTCGGCTGTACCGCCGCGCGCGCCCGGTGGCGGCGCACCGCGTCGCGGTTGGCGCACCGGTGGGAGCAGTAGCGCTGCCGGCCGGTGCGGGAGGTGTCGGCGAAGATCACGACGCACTCCGTGACCGCGCAGCGGCGCAGCCGGTGCATGCCCCGGCCCACCAGGTGCAGCGCGGTGCCGACGGCGATCAGCGAGGCGAGCAGGGCGCCGGGCGGAAGCCGGTCGTCGCGGTAGTGCAGGTGCCAGCCGTCGCCCGCGTGGTCGGTGAGCCGGGGGTGGGCGGTGGACCCGGCGAGCATGCGGTTGGCGAGGGCCGCGCGCTCCTGCTCGTCCGCGGCGTCGACGACCTCCTCCCAGGCGTCGAGCACGGCAAGGGTGCGGGCCAGGTCCGCCGCGGTGGCGGGGTGTTCCAGGGCGAGTCCGGCGGCGCGGCAGCGCCGCGTCAGCTCCTCGGCGTCGGCGGGGCGCCGGTTGCACAGGTCCGCGGCAAGGTTCACGGCGTCCGTGCCGTAAGGGTTGAGGTGCACAAGCTCATTACACCAGGGTGCTTCCCATGAGTCTCCCCACCGGACAACGGACCGCCGCCCCCTCTCCGACCGCTGGACCCGCCGGCCGCCACGGCGCCGTACGGCGGGCCCTGCCCGACGACATCCCCGAACTCGTACGCCTGCGCGCGCTGCTCTTCGAGGACCGCGGCGGCGCCTACTTCAGCCCCGCCGAGGCCCCCGGCGACTGGCGCCGCGAACTCGCGGCCGTCCTGACGGCGAAGTTGGCGTCGGAGAGCGTGTGCGTCCTGGTCGTGGACGGCGAGCAGGGCCTCGCCTCGTGCGTCATCGGGACCGTCGAGCACTGGTTCCCCGGGCCGCACAACCCCAACGGCCGGGTCGGTCATGTGATCGGCGTGGTCACCGACCCCGCCCACCGGCGGCGCGGCCACAGCCGCGCCGTCATGCGGGCCCTGCTCGACTGGTTCCGCGAGCAGGGGGCATCCCGCGTGGACCTCTACGCCTCGGACGACGGCGCGCCGCTCTACCGCGCCCTCGGCTTCGTCGACCACCCCGACCCGGCGCTGTACTGGCGCCCGTGACGGACCGCGGTCCGCACGGCCCTTGGGTCCGCACGGCCCTTTGGTGCGACGGCACGAACAGCGTCCCTCACCTTGGGACCGTACGACGAACCCGTGATCACCGGAGTCCCCTAGCATCGCCGTCATGCTTTCGATCGGGAGGTTCCTGTGAGTGAGGTCCCTATGAGTGACACACCGATGGCCACGCCGGCCGACCGGCTCTCCGCGATGGTCGCGGACCTGCGGGAACTGGTGGTCTGCGAGTCCTTCTCCACGGACCTCGACGCCGTGGCGCGCAGCGCCGACGTGGTGGCCGCGCAGGGCGCCCGGCACCTCGGCGCGCCGCCCGAGCGCATCGTGGTGGACGGCGTCACACACCTGCGGTGGACGTTCGGCACACCGAAGGTCCTGCTCCTCGGTCACCACGACACCGTGTGGCCCATGGGTTCGCTCGCCACCCACCCGTGGTCCCTTGAGGACGGCGTCGCCCGTGGGCCCGGCGTCTTCGACATGAAGGCCGGGCTCGTGCAGATGTTCCACGCCCTGGCCTCGCTGTCCTCCCTCGACGGCGTGTGCGTGCTGGTGACCGGGGACGAGGAGACCGGCTCGGACACCTCGCGGGCACTCATCGAGGAGACGGCGCGGCAGTGCGCGGCGACCTTCGTCCTTGAGGCCTCCGCCGACGGCGGCGCCCTCAAGACCGGCCGCAAGGGCACGTCCGCGTACGAACTCGTGGTCCACGGCAGGGCGGCGCACTCCGGTCTCGAACCGGAGAAGGGCGTCAACGCCGCGATCGGGGCCGCGCACGTCACCCTCGCCCTGGAAGGGCTCGCCGCCGAGGCCGGCGCCGGGGCGCCCGCCGACTGGCGGACGACCGTGACGCCGACCATGTCCTGGGCGGGCTCGACGACCAACACGGTGCCCGCGGAGGCCACCGTCTGCGTCGACGTGCGCGTGCCCACCCTCGACGCGCAGCAGGCGGTGGACGCGGCGGTGCGGCGCCTTGAGGTGCCCGTGCCCGGGGCGCGCCTGGAGGTGCGCGGCGGGCCCAACCGGCCGCCGCTGGAAGCCTCCTCGTCCGCCGGCCTCTTCGAGCGGGCGAGCGCGATCGCCGCGCGCCTGGGCATCGGGCCGCTGCGCTCGGCGGCGGTCGGCGGGGCGTCCGACGGCAACTTCACCGCCGGGCTCGGCTGCCCGACGCTCGACGGCCTCGGTGCCGTGGGCGGCGGGGCGCACGCCGACGACGAGCACGTGGTCGTCGCCGAGATGGTGCCCCGGACACGGCTCCTGGCCGCCCTCGTCGACGAGATCGCGCGATGAGCGGCCTCACCGTACGAGAACTGCACGACCTGCCCGATCTGGAGGCGGTCGACTCCCTCTTCGGGCGCATCTGGGGCGCCGGTCCCGGCGGTTCCCCGATGGGCGTCGAGCAGATGCGGGCCCTGTCGCACGCCGGCAACTACGTCGCGGGCGCGTACGCCGACGGCCGCCTGGTCGGCGCGACCGTCGCCTTCTTCGCGGCCCCGGTGGGCCGGACGCTGCACTCGCACGTCACCGGTGCCCTGCCCGGCCACGCGGCGGGCCTCGCGCTCAAGCGGCACCAGCGCGAGTGGGCGCTGGCCCGCGGCCTGTCCAGGATCACCTGGACCTACGACCCGCTGGTGCGGCGCAACGCCCACTTCAACCTCACCAAGCTCGGCGCGCGCCCGGTGGAGTACCTCACCAGCTTCTACGGCCCCATGGACGACGCGATCAACGGCGGTGACGACACCGACCGCGTCCTGTGCTCCTGGGAGCTGACCGACCCCGCGGTGACCGCCGCCGCGGCCTCGGCCCCGCGCCCGGTGACCGTCCCCGCCGGCGCGGTGACCGCCCTCGCCGCACGGGACGGACTGCCGGTCACCGGGCGCCTCGACGCCCCCGCGCTGCTGGTCGACGTGCCGCCCGACATCGAGGCGCTGCGCCGCGCCGACCCCGGGGCGGCCAAGGCGTGGCGGCTCGCGATGCGCGAGGTGCTCGGCGGGCTGCTCGCCGCGGGGGCCGCGGTCACCGGCTTCCACGACCGCACCTCGTACGTGGTCGTCCGCGAGACCACGCCGTGAGCGCGCCGCCCCCTCCCCCGCACCCCTCTGCCGTACCCCCTCTGTTCCAGGAGCCCCGCACCATGAAGATCACCGGAATCGAACTGCGCCGGATCGCGATGCCCCTGCGGGCGCCGTTCCGTACGTCGTTCGGCGTGGAGACCGCGCGTGACGTCCTGCTCGTGCGCGTGGTCACGCCCGACGGCGAGGGCTGGGGCGAGTGCGTCGCCATGTCGGAGCCGCGCTACTGCTCCGAGTACGTCGAAGGGGCCGCCGACGTGCTGCGCCGCTTCCTCGTCCCCGCGCTGCCCGCCGTGGCCGACGCGTATGCGGTGAAGCGCGCGCTGAAGCCCTTCAAGGGGCACAAGATGGCCAAGGCCGCCCTGGAGACGGCTGTCCTTGACGCCCAGTTGCGCGCCACCGGCCAGTCGTTCGGCGCCTACCTCGGCGCCGGGCGCGAGCGGGTGCCGTGCGGCGTGTCGGTCGGCATCATGGACTCGGTCCCGCACCTCCTGGACGCCGTGGACGGGTTCATCGAGGAGGGGTACGTCCGCATCAAGCTCAAGATCGAGCCGGGCTGGGACGTGGAGCCGGTGCGCGCGGTGCGCGAGCGGTTCGGCGACGACCTGCTGCTCCAGGTGGACGCCAACGCCGCCTACACCCTGGCCGACACCCGGCAGCTCGCCAAGCTGGACGACTTCGACCTGCTGCTCATCGAACAGCCACTGGCCGACGACGACCTCGTGCAGCACGCGGCGCTCGCGAAGCGGCTGCGCACGCCGGTCTGCCTGGACGAGTCGATCGAGTCCGCCGAGGGCGCCGCCGCGGCGATCACGCTGGGCGCCGCCTCCGTCATCAACGTCAAGCCGGGCCGCGTCGGCGGCTACCTGGAGGCCAGGGCCATCCATGACGTGTGCGTGGCCCACGGGGTGCCCGTGTGGTGCGGCGGCATGCTGGAGACCGGCATCGGCCGGGCGGCCAACGTCGCCCTCGCCGCGCTGCCCGGCTTCACCCTGCCCGGCGACACCTCGGGGTCGAGCCGGTACTTCGCCACGGACGTGACCGAGCCGTTCGAATTGGCCGACGGCCATCTCGCCGTGCCAACCGGAGCCGGGCTCGGGGTGGAACCGCTGACCGAGGTGCTCGACCGGGTGACGACGGCCAAGGAGTGGATTCAGCTGTAGGCGGCGAACACGGGGCAGGCTGAGACCATGATCAGCCTGCCGTTCACCCCCGCTCTCGCCGCGGACCTCCTGCGCGGCGCGCTTGACGTGGAGCGCACCGCGCACGGGGTCCTGCCGCACCGGCTGCCCGCCCGCGCCCGGACCCAGAACACCGACGCCCAGGTGGCGAGGGCGGAGGCCATGTCCTCCGGTGTCCGCCTCGTCCTCCGCACCAGGGCCACCGTCGTCGAACTCACCGCCCTGCGCACCAGGGTGGCGCACGAGGGTGCCCCGCCGGGCCCGGACGGGGTGTACGACCTGCTGGTCGACGGCCGCCCGGCGGGCCGACGGAGTGTGACCGGCGGCAACGTGCTCCTGATGGACCTGTCCACCGGAGCCACCGAGACCCGGCCGGGGCCGGTCGGTACGGTCCGCTTCGCGGGGCTGCCCGCCCGTGACAAGGACGTGGAGATCTGGCTGCCGCACGACGAGATCACGGAGCTGGTGTCCCTGCGCGCCGACGCTCCGGTCGAGCCCCGCCCGGTGGGCGACCGCACGGTGTGGCTGCACCACGGCAGCTCCATCAGCCAGGGCTCCGCGGCCGCGGGCCCCACCACGACGTGGCCCGCGGTGGCCGCCTCGCTCGGCGGGGTGGACCTGGTCAACCTCGGTCTGAGCGGCAGTGCCGTGCTCGACCCGTTCGTCGCGCGGGCCCTGCGGGACACCCCCGCGGACCTGATCAGCGTCAAACTCGGCATCAACATCGTCAACCTGGACCTGATGCGGCTCCGCGCCTTCGGGCCCGCGGTGCACGGCTTCCTCGACACCATCCGCGAGGGCCACCCCCGCACTCCGCTCCTGGTCGTCTCGCCCCTGCTGTGCCCCATGCACGAGGACACGCCGGGCCCCTCGGCCCCCGAACTCGGTGAGGACGGCTTCGGGTTCACGGCCCTGGGCGACCCGGCGGAGCGGGACACGGGCAAGCTGACGCTCACCGTGATCCGGGAGGAGCTGGCCCGCGTCGTCGAGCGGCGCGCGGCCGACGACCCGCACCTCCATTACCTCGACGGCCTCTCCCTCTACGGCCACGCGGACTCCGCCGAACTCCCCCTCCCCGACCGGCTGCACCCGGACACGGCGGCCCACCACCGCATCGGCGAGCGCTTCGCCGCGTACGCCTTCACCCCCGGCGGTCCGCTCGCCCCCCGGCCTACCGGCTCCCCGCCCCGGCCGGCAGCGGCTCCGGCTCCGTCGTGGAGGTCGCGCGGCGGCTCCACAGGAGTGCGCCCGTCGTGAGGGTGGCCGCACCGACCAGCCACGGCAGCGGGCCCGTGGGCAGCGCTCCGACGGCGAGGCCCGCGACGGCGCCGGACAGTTGGAGCGCCAGGGACTGGACCGACAGGGCGGTGGCGCGGACCGAAGGGGTCACGCGGCGGTGCAGCAGGTCGTTCTCGTTGGGGCCCGCCGCGCCGAGGCCCAGATGAACCAGGCCGAAGCCGGTCACCGCGAGGACGGCGGGCACCGGACCCGCGAAGGCCGCCGTGGCGGCGAGCAGCAGGAGCCCGGCCGTGCCCCCCGCCAGGCTCCACAGGACCGCGCGCCCGCTGCCGCCCATGAGCCTCGCGGTGCGCGGCGCGAGGTGGCTGCCGAGCGCCGAGCAGAGGAAACCGGCGCAGGCGAGGCCCGCGTAGAGCACCGCGCCCGTCTCCGTGCCGCCGGTCAGGGCGGCGGCCCGGCCCGGCGTGAGCAGTTCGACCGTGGCGAGGGCGCCGCCCGCGGCCGCCGCGCTGAGCAGGACCTTGCGTACGAGCGTGTCGCCGCCGCCGAGGCGGAGGCCGGAGACGATGGTGGTGGGGACGCCGCGCAGTACGTCGCGCAGGGTGGCGGGCCGCCGGGGCGGCTCGGGCAGGGCGGTCAGGACGTACACCACGAAGACGACGTCGAGCGCCGCGGCGAGCAGGGCGGGCACGGAGAGCGGGATCACCAGCCCTGAGGTGGTCCGTTCGAGCCACGCGCCGGGGTCGGGGCCGAGGCCGAGCAGCCAGGGCAGCGCGCCGCCCACCAGGGTGCCGACGGCGAGTGCTCCCGCGGTGGCCGTGCCGCCCCGGGCCAGGCCGGTCCGCAGGTCGGCCTCCGGGCCTGCGGCGGCGTGGACGGTGTCGACGTACCACGCCTCGGCCGGTCCGCTGGACAGGGCGCGGCCCGCGCCCTTGACCGCCATGCCGAGCGCGAGGGCCCCGGCGGTGGTGCCGAGTCCGCCCAGGGTGAAGGCGATCAGGTCGAGGAGGCCCGCGGCGACGAGCACGGCCCTGCGGCCCAGGACGTCGGAGAGCCCGCCCGTGGGCAGTTCGAGCAGGGCGGCGGTCAGCGAGTGCGCGGCGAAGAAGCCGGAGATGGCGGCGAGGCTCATGCCGCGCTCGCCGAAGAGCAGCAGCTGCGGTGCGATGGCGAGCCCGAGCGGCAGCCAGAACAGGACGCTGACCGTGACGTAGCGGCGGCGCGCGGCGTGTATGTCCAGGGGCTGCTTCACCGGGGGTCCTCGTCGGGGCCGCCGGGGGAACCCTCGGCGTCCGGTCCGGCATCCGGTGCGGCGTCCGGCCCCGCGTCGGGCCCGGTGGTTCGCTGCCGCGCGCGGGGCGCCAGCGGCAGCCCCGCCGTGAACACCACCGTCCGCAGGGCCCTCGGGTCCGACGCGTCGCGGGCGGTGAGCTCCGCGAGCTTCGCCTCGAAGGTGCGCCACAGCTCGCCGAGGGACTCCGGTGTCAGGCGCGGCATCAGGTCGCTGATGCCGGAGGGCTCCAGCCACGGCTGGTCGATCCGCCCGGCGGCGACGTCGCCCTCGTGGCGCTCGACCGCCTCCAGGAGGTGCTGGACCTGGCGCCTGCGCATCACGCCGACGAAGTCACCGCTGCCGGGCGCCTCCTCCATGGCCTGGTTGCTCCACGAGGTCACCTCGTGGACGGACCGCCAGCGGCGCTCCCTGCCGTCGCGCTGCTCCGCCTCGGCGACGAACGCGTACTTCGCGAGGACCCGCAGGTGGTAGCTGGTGGAGGCGGACGACTCGCCGGTCAGCGCCGCCAGCTCCGTCGCGGTGGCCGGTCCTTCCATGCGCAGCAGGCCCAGGAGCCTGATGCGGAGCGGATGCGTGAGCGCCTTGAGCGCCGCCGCGTCGCTCTCGGGGTCGAGTACGCGCCTCTTGGGATCGCCGGTGGTGGCCATGCCGGGAGCGTACGGCGGACCACCCCGTCCGCAAAAGAACTTTTGCAGAATTTCTTTTGCGGAACTTCTCTTCGCGGGCGGGGTGGTCGCGCGGGAGCGGTCGTGCGGGGGTCGTACCGGATGTCAGCCGTTCGGCAGGATGACCGCACGGCCGTTGACGCGGCCCGCGTGCAGGTCCTCGTACGCCTTCGGGGCGTCGTCCAGGGTGTACGTCTCGACGTGCACGTCGATCGCGCCCGCGCGGGCCAGGTCGAGGACCTCGGCCAGTTCCGCCCTGCTGCCCCAGTACGGGGAGCGGACGGCCACGTCGTACGCGGTGGTGCCGAAGCCGACGGAGGCGGCCCCGCCGCCGATGCCGACGATGGAGACGTCCGCCTCGACGCCGGCGCAGGCGGCCGCCGTGGCGGCGGTGGGCGGCGCGCCGACGAAGTCGAACACCGCCCGGGCGCCGAGGCCGCCGGTCAGTTCGCGCACCCGGCCCGCCACGTGCTCGTCGGAGAGCACGGTCTCGTGGGCGCCGACCTCGCGGGCGAGGCGCAGCTTCTCCTCGGTGACGTCCAGGGCGATCACCCGTGCCGGGGTCAGCGCGCGGAGGAGCTGGATGGCCACGTGGCCGAGGCCGCCGGTGCCGATGACCACGGCGGTGCTGCCCGGGGTCAGCTTCGGCAGGGAGGTCTTGATCGCGTGGTACGGGGTCAGGCCCGCGTCGGTGAGCGGCACAGCGGTCACCGGGTCGAGGTCGCCCAGGGGCACCAGGTGCCGCGGGTCGTCCACGATCATGTACTCGGCGATGGCGCCGGGCGCCCCGAGGCCGGGCGGGCGGATGCCCAGCTCGGCGGCGCGCGTGCAGTAGTTCTCCTTGCCCTGCGCGCACAACAGGCAGCTCCCGCAGCCCCAGGGCCCGTACACCGCGACGGAGTCCCCGATCCCGAAGCCGGTCACCCCCTCACCGAGGGCCGCGACCGTGCCCGCGCCCTCGTGGCCGAGGGTCAGCGGCAGCGGGAAGGCCAGCGCCTCGGCCGGCATGCTCATCACCGCGATGTCGGAGTGGCAGACGCCCGCCGCGGTGACCTTCAGGAGCACCTGGCCCGGCCCCGGCTCGGGGCGCGGGACGGTGACCACCTCGGGGGCGGCGCCGACGCTGCGGTACTGCACCGCCTTCATCTCCGTACCCATCGTGTCCGTACCCATCGTGTCCGTACGCATCGTGCTCACTTCTCCTTGCTCCTCTCCCGGTCTTCCGGCCGGTCCGTTCCGTGTCCCGGGTCAGCGCGCCGCGTATCCGCCGTCGACCAGGTGGTAGCTCCCGTTGACGAACGAGGCGCGGTCGGAGAGCAGGAACAGCGTCAGTTCGGCGACCTCCTCGGCCGTGCCCAGGCGGCCCTGCGGGTGCAGCGCGACGAGCTGCTCGCGCTGGGCGGCGTCCCCCTTGAGCAGCGGGGTGTCGATGAACCCCGGGGCGACCGCGTTGACCCGTACGCCCCGCGACGCGTACTCCACGGCGGCGGTCTTGGTGAGGCCGACGACCGCGTGCTTGGCGGCGGCGTAGGCGGGCGAGCCCGCGAAGCCGTTGGTGCCGAGGATGGAGGACATGTTGACGACGGCGCCGCCGCCCGCGGCGACGAGGTGCGGCAGCTCGTACCGCAGGGAGTAGAAGACGCCGTTGAGGTTGGTGTCGATGACGCGCCGCCAGTCCTCGACGGCGTACTCGCCGGTCGGGGCGGAGGCACCGGCGATCCCCGCGTTGTTCACGGCCAGGTGCAGCGCGCCGTAGGTCCGGACGGCGGACTCGACGGCCTCGCGCACCGACTCGGGGTCGGTGACGTCGACCCGCACGGCGGTGGCCCGGCCGCCGGACGCGGTCAGCTCGCGGGCGACGTCCCGCGCGCCCGCCTCGTTGAAGTCGGCGACGACGACCGAGGCTCCCGCCCCGGCGAGGCGGCGGGCGACTTCGAGGCCGATGCCGGAGGCGGCCCCGGTGACGAGGGCGGTCCTGCCCGCGAACTCCGCCGGTACGGCCGTGCCGGTGCCGATGTTGGTGCTGGTGCTGGTGCCGGTGTTGATGCTGGTGCTGGTGTCGCTCATGGTGGTGCCTGGTTTCAGTCGGTGGTGCTGGGTGCGGGTTCGGCGGCCAGGGCCGCGAACGCCGAGTCGATGAGGAGCGGCAGCGGGTCGCTCTCGCCCGGCGCGATCCAGAAGCGGACGGCCGTGGCGAACGCCCCGACCGCCAGCGAGACGGCGAGCGCGGGGCGCAGGTCGCGCTCGGCGTCCATGCCGAGGCGCCGTGCCACGATCAGCACGGACTCGGCCTCGGCCTCGTCCTGGACCCGCAGGTAGGCGGGGAGCAGCGAGGGCTCGGCGTGGAGCAGTCGCAGCAGGTCGCCCGAGCGCGGCAGGCGGTGCCAGGCGGTCGGTTCGCCGTCGAGCCAGGTCCGCAGGGCCCGGTGGTAGGCCGTGAGGGGGCTCTCGTCGGCGGGCCGCGCGGCGAGCGCGGCGTTGATCCGCGCGAAGTCGGCGCGCAGGGCGTCGACCAGGGCATCCTCCTTGCCGGAGAAGTACCGGGAGAAGGTGCGGCGGGAGACGTCGGCGCGGTCGCTGATCATCTCGACGGTGACCTGGTCGAGCCCGTGGGCGAGGGCCAGGTCCACGGCGGCGTCGGCCATGGCCGCCCGGCTCTCCCGCACCTTGCGGGTCCTGCGGCCCCCGCCGCGTTCCTGACCGCCGCGTTCCTCACCGCCGCGGCCCGCCCCGCTCCGCTCCTCGCTGCTGCTCATGCCGTCGACTGTACTCCTCGAACTGTCCCAACGGGACACATGGCCCGTCGGGACAGTTCATACCGGTCCAGCCGTCACGGCCGGTGGCCGGCGGTCACCTGAGGGCGAGCGGCGGCTTCGCGCCGCGTGGAGCGGGCGCCCCGCAGAACTCCGCCTCGATCACGTCGACGTACAGCGACCCGTCCGGCAGCCAGTCACCGTTGACGTTGAACGCCAGCTGGTGCCTGCCGTCGGGGGTGCCGACCATCGCGGAGAGCGAGCCGTTCGTCCGGCCGCTCTTGCCCACCACCCGCACGCCGCAGGACAGCTCGGCGAACTCGACGCCGAGGCCGTACCCCAGCCCGTCGCCCATCGGCACCTCGTCGAGCATCGCCTTCATCTGTGCGCGGGGCAGCAACTCGCCGCGCATGAGCGCGCGCTGGAAGCGGTTCAGGTCGCCCGTGGTGGAGATGACGTCGCCGGCCGCGCCGAGCCAGGTCATGTTCTGTTCGGTGGCGTCGACGACGGGCGCGTCGGGGGCCTCCTGGTGCAGTCGCGAATAGCCGACCGGGTGCGGCTGCGGCATCCGGGGGTCGGCGCCCGGGAACGAGGTGCCGCGCAGCTTCAGCGGGCGGATGAGGCGGCGGGTGACCTCGCGTTCGTAGGTGCGGCCCGTCACCTTCTCGATGACCATTCCGGCGATCACGTAGTTGGTGTTGGAGTACAGCGGGTTCTTCTCCGGGTCGGGGCGCGGCGGCTGCTTCAGGGCCAGTGCCACCAGGTCCTCGGGGGCGTGGTCGTCGTAGCGGTGCTCGGGGAAGCCGGGGCCCGCGGTGTCGTGCGCGAACCGCGGGTCGTCGGTGTGGCTCGCGATGCCGCTGGTGTGGTTGAGGAGCTGCCGCAGGGTGATCGCGCCGCCGTCGTGGCCGTTGCCGCGGACCAGTCCCGGCAGCCACTTCTCGACCGTGTCGTCCAGGTCGAGCCTGCCCTCCGCCTCCAGCTGGAGCAGGACGGTCGCGATGAACGTCTTGGTGATGCTGGCCCCGCGGAAGTGGTCACCGGCCGACCGTTCACGTCCCGTGGCGGTGTCCGCGTGGCCCGCGGTCCCGAACCACGTCCCCGCGCCGTCGCGGGCGAGGGCGGCCACCCCGGGCTGGCCGCCCTCGTCGACCAGGGCGTGCAGCGCCCTCGCGGTGGCCGCGTGCCCCGGTCTCCGCTCCGCCGCCTGCGCGGCCGGGGCGAGCGTCGCCGCCCCCAGGGCCCCCGTCACGGCCAGTGCGAGCAGAGCGGTCCGTGCGGCTCGCTGCTTCATGTGTGTCGCCTCCCGAGTCACCAGAGGGGCCGGTGGGGCCCCTGTGGTGCGAGTGACGCCGAACTCCGGTGGCGGGGTTGCTCGTTGCCCGCGGGCGCTCCCCCGCCCCCCACTCGGCGTGACATCGCCGCGGATTCCGGATCTTGGCTGATATACGCTGCTGCTACTTTCCCGGCAGAGCGCCGGGAGGGACCTCAAGCCCGGGGGGGCTCACTCGTATGACCAGGCAATCTCGCGCACTCCTGAGAAGCACGCTGCCGAAGGGGGTGCTGGTGTCGGCGCTCGCGCTGGGCGTCGTCGCGCCGTACGCCCAGGCGGCGCCCGTGTCGGCGCCCGCGTCGGCGGCCTCGGACGTCCCTGCCGGAATCGGCCCGTGGACGGCGCCGAAGGAACTGGCGGGGGTCACCGGCGTCGTCGACCTGAAGTCGGCCCGCGACGGCAGCGTCGCCGGGCTCTTCACACGGGACGGCGAGACCGTCCTCTCGGTGCGCCCCGCGGGCAGCACCGCCTGGGGCGAGGCCACGCCGGCACCGGCCGCCGGGCTCCAGCGCACCGACGACGGCGCCGTCTCGCTGCTCTGGTGGGAGGACGCGGCGGACGACGGCACCCGCACGCTCAAGATGTCGCGCCTCGCGCCGGACGGCAGCGCCTTCACGCCCGCGGAGACCGTCACCACCGGCACGCTCGCCCGTGACCAGGTCCACGCCCGGACCCGGGTCACCACGCTGGCGGCCAACGCCGACGGCCACCAGGCCGTCGCGTGGATGGACGCGGAGCACCGCCTGACCGTCGTGGAGCGGCCGGGTCCCGACGGCACCTGGTCGGCTCCGAGGACCCTCGACCGGCTGCCGGACCCGATCGTCCGCGACGACAACGTCTACCAGTACGTGCTGTACGACATGCGCGTCGCCGTCGACCCCGCGGGCACGGTCGGCGTCCTCTGGGGCGGCAACAGCCACTACACGGGCGACGGTGTCGACCCGGACCCGTCGGCGTACAAGTGGCACTACAAGTACCTGGAGAAGCCGGCGGGCGCCGATGCCGCCTGGACCGGGCCGCAGGACGTGCCGCAGCTCGGCGAGAAGCCCGGTCAGGTCGCGCTGGCCGCCCACCCGCAGGGCGGCTTCCACCTCCTGGAGAACAGCTCCTACACGCGCAAGGCGGCCGGGGCCTCGGAGTGGGGCCCCGCGGAGCCGGTCGGGCTCGGCTCCCAGTCGTACGCGCCCGCCGAGATGCACACCGCCGCCAACGGTGACGTCACGGTCGTCGGCATGCGCGGTCCGGGCGCTCCCGGCGTCGCGACCCGCTCCGCGGCGGACGGCAGTTGGGGCGCCACCCGCGGTCTCGCGTCGAACGTCGTGCCGGATTCCATGAGTTCCGTGGCGACCGCGGGCGGCGCGGTCGTCGTCACGTACACGCAGAAGCGCTTCGAACTCGGCCGCACCGTGCGCCAGGACTTCGTCGCGCAGACCGTCGCGGGCGGTGACGTGGCGAAGCCGCGCACGCTCAGCGCGCGGACCGAGGACACCGCGAGCACGGGCCGCGCGGCCGTCGACGCCGGGGGCCGGCCGGTGGCGTCGTGGACGCAGGCCGCCGGAAGCGGCGGCACGCGCGCCTCGTACACCGCGACCACGGGCACCCGTGCCCTGCCCAAGTGGCACGACTACGCCGACAGCACGCGTGGTGACGTCGTCGGACTGTCGCCCAGCGACTCGATGAAGCTCTACACCGGGGACACCACCAACCCGCTGGAGACCTTCTCGGTGTCGCCGTGGAAGGACACGGCGCGGGTCGTGCCGTTCGGCGACTTCGACGGCGACCGCTGCAACGACATGATCGTGCGGCTGCCGGAGGGCGAGGTCCGGCTGTACACCCCGGTGTGCGGGGGCGGGCTGCCCGCGCCCGAGTCGGAGCACAAGCGGCTCGCCCGCGACTGGAGCAAGTACGACACGCTGTTCGCGAGCGGCGACCAGACCGGCGACGGCCGCCCGGACCTGCTGGCCCGCGACAAGGCCACCGGAGACGTCTACCGCTACACCCACGACGGCGCGGGCGGCTTCGAGGCGCGCGTGAAGATCCGCTCCGCGTGGACCGGCTACACGAAGGTCATCGGCGCCGGAGACCTCAACGGCGACGGCATCGGCGACGTGCTCGCCCTCGACGACTCGGGGGTCCTGTGGCGCTACGACGGCCTCTCCACCGGCAAGCTGAAGGACCGCGTCCGCGTGTTCAAGGACTGGGGCTCCACGTACACGGACGTCATCGGCGCCGGTGACGTCGACGGCGACGGCAAGCAGGACCTGCTGTCGCGCGACACGTCCGACCGCGTGTGGCTCAACGCGGGCGACGGCGACGGCACCCTGCAGAACCGGGTCGCCTTCGGCGAGGCGAGCTACTGGAAGAGCTGGTCGTCCATCGGCTGAGCCGCGCCGCCCGCGCGGCACCGCCCCGGCGCGCCAGGCTACGGCCGGGACGCGCCGGGGTGCCGCGCACGAGGGCACCCTCAGCGAGCGGGATTCACCCGGGCCTCCCCGGCTTCCCCTGCTCGTAGAGCCAGGTGTCGAACAGGCCGGAGAGGTCTGACCCCGATTCCTCCTCGCAGAGGGAGATGAAGTCCTCGGTGTCCGCGTTCCTGTGACGGTGCCGGCGCGTCCACTCCCGGACGACGTCGAAGAAGACGTCGTCCCCGACCTCCTCGCGCAGGGTGTGCAGCGCCATGGCGCCCCTTCCGTACACCGGCGGGTCGGAGGTGCGCGGACCGCTCGGCGGGGCGGCCGGGGGGAAGTCCCAGATCCCCTCGCTCTCGGGGTGGCTGCCGTCGTAGAAGGCGTCGAAGATCTCGTCAGCGGTGTCGCCGCCGTGGTCCTCCTGCCAGAGCCACTCCGCGTACGTGGCGAAGCCCTCGTTGAGCCACATGTCCTTCCACTCGCGCGGGGTGACCGAGTCGCCGAACCACTGGTGGGCCAGTTCGTGCACGACCAGCGTGTCCTCGGGCGCCTCCTCGAAGTAGGGCCGCGTCTGGGTCTCCAGGGCGTAGCCGAGTCCGGGCAGGTGGTCCACGGTGGCCCCCACCGAGGAGAAGGGGTAGGGCCCGAAGCGCTCGCTCGCCCAGTCGGTGACCTCGGGCACCAGCTCCTCGATGCCTTCGGCGTCCTCGGCCTCGTCGGGGTCGACGGCGATGTGCACGGGGATGCCCTCGGAGGTCCTGCCCCTGTGCAGGTCGAAGTAGCCGACGGTCACGTTGGCGAGGTAACTGGCCATGGGTTCCCCGGTGTGCCAGTGGCTGGTGACGCGCTTCCCCTCGTCCTCCTGCTTGCGGAGCACGCCGTTGCTCACCACGTCGTACGGGTCGCCGTCCTCGTCCTTGGGCACGGAGACCGCGATGTCGTACGTGGCCTTGTCGGAGGGGTGGTGGTTGCCGGGGAACCACGTCATGGAGCCCGTCGGTTCGCCGAGCGCGGTCGAGCCGTCGTCGGTCTCGATCCAGCCCTCAAGCCCTCCGTCGGCGTCCTCGATCGTCCTCGGCGTGCCGTCGTAGGTGACGGTCGTCTCGAAGGTCGCGCCGTCCCGCACGGTCTCGGCGGGCGTCAGCACCAGCTCGTTCTTCTCGCGGGTGAAGCGGGCCGCGGCGCCGTCGACCTCGGCGCGGCGCACCTTCAGCCCCGCGAGGTCGAGGTCGAAGCGGCTCAGGTCCTGGGTGGCGCGGGCGGTGATGACCGCGGTGGCCTTCAGGTGGTTGGTCTCGGGGACGTAGTCGAGGGTCAGGGCGTAGTGCGCGACGTCGTAGCCGCCGTTGCCCAGGTCCGGGAAGAGGGCGTCCCCCGCTCCGCGGGCGCCCGGCCGGCCCGCCGGGGTGCCGTCGCCGGGTCCCGTGCAGGCGGCCCCCGCCACCAGGACGAGCGCGGCGCACCACGCGTACGGCCGTATGGCTCGGCTCATGTCTCTCCCCCTGTGCGGCACGACCATACGATCATGGACCATACGGGTGCGGCCACGCCAACCGGGGCGTATCGCCCACCGTCCATCGACAGAGACGCGAGGGGATGGCCATGCGGTCGTCACACGCGGCACTCGGCGCCGCGGCACTGCTCCTGGTGGCCGGGGTGACGGGGCGGGCGCTCAACGGCCCGTCCCCGGCCGCCGTGGCCGCCGCCCACTGGACCCCCGACCGCATGCGGGCCGCGCGGCCCGTGGTGGAGCGTGCCGCGGCGCCGGATCGCCCGCCGGGGTCGCCGGGCACCCCCTTCGAGGGGCTGCCGATGGTCGGCACGTTCTTCTGGGACGACGGCACCGGCGCCGGCCGCTTCTGCGGCGGGACGGTGGTCAGGAGCCCCGGCAAGGACGTGGTGATGAGCGCGGGCCACTGCTTCGACCGCAGGGGCACGCGCGGGAACCTGGTCTTCGTGCCGCAGTACGACGACGGCAGGAGACCGCACGGCGTCTTCGCCGTCATCCCAGGGGGTGTCCACGTGGACGCGCGGTACCCGGCCCGGGGCCGGAACGCCGCGGCCGACCTCGACTTCGCCTTCCTCCGGGTCGCGCCGAACGGCGGAACCGACGTGGAAGAGGCGGTCGGGGGCGCCGAGTTGCTGATCGACGCCGGTTACGAGCACGACCCGGTCCGCCTGGTCGGCTACCCGGCGAACCGGCGGCGGCCACTGGACTGCACGGACAGGACCGTGCGCCACGACAGCACCGACCCCGCGATCCCCGGCAGCTTCCTGCGGATCGCCTGTGACGGCTACTCCGGCGGCACGTCGGGCGGCCCGTTCCTGGTCCGGCGGGGCGCGGGCTGGGGCATCGTCGGCGTCATCGGCGGCTGGCGCACCGGCGGCGACACGGCCGACGTCTCGTACAGCTCCTACCTCGACGCGGACGCCGGGGCGCTGTACGGGGCGGCGGTGCGGGCGGGCGGCCCCGGGAGCTCCGCGCGGGTGCGCGCCGGCCGCCGGAGGACACCGCGCTCCAGGCGGGGGCCGCAGATCTGCCGCGGGCCCGCAGTCTCAGGTGACGGCGAGGTGGCTGCGGTGGTGCCGTGGCGTGTCGATCTCGTCGAGCAGGACGAGGGCGAAGTCCTCGTAGGAGACGCGGTCCGCCAGGTCCCCCAGCGCGCGCGTGCGGTAGCGCCCGGTCCGTCCGCCGTCGTGGTCGAAGTCGCCGGACGGGCTCACGTACAGCCAGTCCAGGGTGGCGCCCTGGGCGCGCAGGAGGTCGAGACCGGCGGCGTGGGCGAGGCAGAACGGCCGGAACTCCGCGGGGAATCCGGGCGCGTCGAGGAGCCGCACGCCGTCGGGGCCCGGCAGCAGGGTGGAGAGCCCCACGGCGATGAGCCTGTCCACCCCGGCCTGGCGCAGACCTGTGACGAGGGCGTGTGCCGCGCCCGTGAAGAACGCCTCCGGGTCGGTGCCCTCCCCGTGGACCGCCGCCGCGTTGACCGCGGCGTCGTGGCCGTCCGCGAGGGCGGCGACGTCGGCTGCCTCCGTGACGTCACCGGCGGCGACCCGTACGCCGCTGTCCGCCGGGCCGCCGTAGCGCGCGGGGTCCCGTACGACCGCGGTGACCCGGTGCCCGCGCCGGCGTGCCTCCGCGACGGTCCGCCGTCCTGCCCGGCCGCCCGCGCCAAAAACCACGATGTCGCTCATCTGCGGAATACCTCCTGGTGAGTCGGTGCTCCGGAAGGTACCGGTGAGGGCGGTTACCGACCGGGTACCGCCGGACCGCCGGACCGCCGGACCGCCGACAAGTGACGGGAGACCACGATGACGCGCCGTCAGCCGCTGCCCCGCGACATGTTCGACGAGCTGTGCCCGTCCGCCCTGCTGCCCTTCCGTTTCGGGGACAAGTGGGCGGCCCTGGTCCTCCGCTGCCTGCGGGACGGCCCGCGCCGCTTCTCCGAACTACGCGTGCCGCTGCACCGGGTCACCCCCAAGGTCCTCACCCAGTCGCTGCGCGGCCTCGAACGCTCGGGGCTCGTCTCCCGCACGGTGCACGAGGCGGCCCGGCCACGGGTGGAGTACGCGCTGACTCCCCTGGGCCGCAGCATGCTGGCGCCGATGGAGGCGGCGTGCGTATGGGCGACCGCGCACTGGGACGAACTGCTCGACGCGCGGGAGTCCTATGATCGGCGGTGACGTACCTCGGACATCCATCAGTCGACGCGGTGGTGCCCTGCGGGTCGAGGTCCACGCCGAGGTCTCGGAGTCCCCGTCGGTGTCCTTCTCTGGGCGGAACGTCCACAGGACGTCTCCGCTGCGGGCGTCCCTGGCCTCGAAGCCGGCGTAGACGTCCCCGGGCAGCTTCGTCAGAACCGTCTGTCCCGCTGTCGCCTCCGGCAGAGCGGTCCCCCCGGGGAGCGGGCAGGGCGGCGGGAGCGAGGGCGGGAGATCCACGCCGCCTGCGACTGCGCCCGTCGTCCCGCTCCCTCCCTCCGGCCGGCCGCGGCGGGTCCGCGGGCGGGGCGGGCACCGGGGACACCTCGGAGGGCCTCTCGTCCGGGGCCTTGGCCAGCAGGTCGAGTACGAGCCGGTCGAGTACGGGAGGGATTCCGGCGGTACCCCCGCCCTCACTCGGCGCGGGTGGGTCCTCCGTGACATGCGCCATGAGCTGGGCCGGCGGATCGCGCCCACCGAAGGGCGGGGAGCCGGTGAGCAGCTCGTACAGGAGGCAGCCCGGGGAGTACAGGTCGGACCGGTGGTCGATGGGCTTCCCCCGCACCTGGCCGCCTCAGGTGCCCGCCCGGCCCGGCGTCAGGTGGCCACCGTCTCGCCGGTGATCAGCCGGGTGAGTCCGGGCAGACCGCCCTCGGCGTGGGCGCGGCGCTGGCGGTCGGCGGGGGTGCCCTCCTGGAGCAGCCGGTGCACCAGCGAGGTCACCTCCCGGGTGTCCCCCGCCTCGTCGAGGGCCGGGGTGAGGTGGTCGAGCAGCATGCACAGGACGTCGCCCGCCCTGCGCGACCGGCCCTCCGGATCGACGAGACGGCCGCTCAGACCGTGCCGCGCGGCGTGCCAGTTCATGGCCTGGAGCAGTTCGGGAGGGCACTCGGGGAGCGGGGCGCCGGCCTTCTGTTCGCGCAGGGCGGTGGCGACGAGCGCCCTGACGATCCCGGCGAACATGACCGCCGCGTCGGCGCGGAGCTGCACGTCGGCGCAGCGCACCTCGATCGTGGGGTACCGCTCGGAGAGGCGGGCCTGCCAGTAGAGCTGGCCGGTGTCGGTGATGATGCCGGTGTCCATGAGGGACTTGATGCGGGCGTCGTGGTCGGCGAGCGAGGTGAAGCGGGGCGGCGGTCCGCTGACGGCCCAGCGACCGAACATGACCGTGCGCCAGCTCGCCCAGCCGGTGTCCTTGCCGTCCCAGAAGGGCGAGTTCGCGGACATGGCGACCAGGACGGGCAGCCAGGCCCTGACCCGGCTGAGGACGGCGACGCCGGTCTCCTTGTCGGGCACGGCCGCGTGCACGTGCATGCCGTTGACCAGGTGCTCGGCCACGAGCTGCGGGGCGTGGGTGCGCAGGGCCAGATAGCGGGCGTTCCGCGTCACCGGTACGGGTGCCTCCGTCCGGAAGGGCGCCACCCCGCTGGCGGCGATGCGGCAGCCGTTCTTCTCGGCCGCCGTGCCGAGGGCGTGCCGCAGCCTCAGCAGGTGGCCGCCGACCTCGTCCAGGTCGGTGCAGACGGGCGTGGCGACCTCCACCTGGGCCTGCAGCAGCTCGGACTGGACCTCTCCGTCCTCCGTGATGGGCTCAAGTCCGGCAGCCGCCCGCACCTGGTCCGCGAGCGGTACCGGCAAGCAGGTTTCCGGATCGAGCAGCAGGTACTCTTCCTCGACCCCAATCGTGATCATGCGTCCCGAGTACCCCCGGATCAAAGCGACTAATCGGACATGTTGCGCCGGGACCGCCGTTCGGGACCGTGGTGTTTTTGCCCGGATCGCCCGGGGAACCCGGAGTGCCATGGACCACTCACAGGCACCCGTGCTCGACGCGCTGGCCGCGTACCACACGGAAGGACAGACTCCGTTCACCCCGCCCGGCCACAAGCAGGGGCGCGGCGCCGACCCCCGTGTCCGCGAGGTTCTCGGGGACGCCGTGTTCCGCTCCGACGTCCTCGCCACCAGCGGTCTGGACGACCGCACCTCCTCCAAGGGCGTGCTCAGCAGGGCCCAGGAGCTGATGGCCGACGCCGTGGGCGCCGAGCACACCTTCTTCTCCACCTGCGGCAGCTCCCTGTCGGTCAAGGCCGCCATGCTCTCCGTGGCGGGACCGCACGAGAAGCTGCTCGTGGGGCGTGACGCGCACAAGTCCGTGGTCTCGGGCCTCGTCCTCGCGGGCATCGTGCCGATCTGGGTGGACCCGCAGTGGGACGCCGAGCGCCATCTGGCCCACCCGCCGTCCGCCGACTCCTTCCGCGCCGCCCTGGCCGAGCACCCCGACGCCCGCGGCGCCCTCGTCACCACGCCGACGCCGTACGGCACGTGCTCCGACCTCGCCGCCATCGCCGAGGTCTGCCACGGGCACGGCGTGCCGCTCGTCGTCGACGAGGCGTGGGGCGCCCATCTGCCGTTCCACCCCGACCTGCCGACCTGGGCCATGGACGCGGGCGCCGACGTGTGCGTCACCTCCGTGCACAAGATGGGCTCCGGGCTCGAACAGGGCTCCGTCTTCCATCTCCAGGGCGACCTGATCCAGCCCGAGGTGCTCAAGAACCGCGAGGACCTGCTCGGCACGACCAGCCCCTCCGTGCTGCTCTACGCCGCGCTCGACGGCTGGCGCCGCCAGATGGTGGAGCACGGCCGCGCCCTCTTCGACGACGCCCTCGCGCTGGCCGGAACCGTACGGGCCAGGATCGGCGACATCGAGGGCATGCACGTCCACGGGCGCGAGGACTTCTGCGGGCCCGGCCGTGCGTACGACCTCGACCCGCTCCAGGTCATCGTGGACGTCACCGGCCTGGGCACCACGGGCTACCGGGTCGCCGACTGGATCCGCGAGCACCACCACATCAATCTCCACCTGTCCGACCACCGGCGCACCAGCGCCCAGCTCACCCACGCGGACGACGCCGACACCACGGAGAAGCTGATCACCGCGCTCCGCGACGTCGCGGCCCACGCCGACGAGCTGCGCCCCGCGGAGCGGGTGGACGTCCCCGACCCGGCCTCCCTCCGCCTGGAGCAGGTCATGCTGCCGCGCGACGCCTTCTTCGGGCGCGTCGAGCAGGTGCCGTGGGAGAAGGCCGTCGGCCGCGTCACCGCCGAGATGCTCACGCCCTACCCGCCCGGCATCCCGGCCGCGCTCCCCGGCGAGAAGCTCAACCACGAGGTCCTGCGGTACCTGCGCGAGGGCGTGGACGCCGGGATGGTCGTACCGGACGCGGCCGACACCGAGGTCAAGACGATTCGGGTGTCGGTGGAGGACTGATTTCGGTGGAGTACTGATTCCGGTGGAAGACTGATTCCGGTGGAGGACCGACGTCGGCGTAGCTGACGTCGGTCACGCGTCCTCACTGCCCCAGGGCCGCCTTCTCCCGGAAGGCGGCCCAGGCCCCGTCCCGCACGTCGGTACGGAGCAGCACGTCCGCCGCGGTGCACGCGAGCGCCTCCGCCGCCGCCAGCATCACCGCACGGCCGCGCGGACCGGCCGCGGCGCGGGCGAACTCGGGGGTGTGGTCGGAGCCCTCCGAGCCCATGATGGCGACGAACGGGTGAATCGCGGGCACCCGGGTGCTGACGTTGCCGATGTCCGACGAGCCCAGGTAGACACCCGGCGCCGGCTGCGACAGCGCGATGCCCGCCCGCTCCAGGTGGTGCGCGAACGCGCCCGAGAGCACGTCGTTGTCCCTGAAGTGCTCGTACCTGCCGCCGACGTCGGTCACCTCCGCCTTCGTACGGGTCGCGCGGGCCACGCCCTCCGCGCACGAGCGCAGCTCGTCCGCCAGCTCCGCAAGCGCGGCGCTCGTTCCCCCGCGCAGCCCGAAGAGCCCCTCCGCGTACTCGGGGACGATGTTCGTGGCCCGGCCCCCGTCCGTCACGATGCCCTGGACGTGTGACCCCGGCGGCAGCCGCCTGTCGAGTACGCCGAGCGTGTTGAAGAACTGGATCAGCGCGCCGAGCGCGTCGACGCCCTCCGTGGGGTTGCCGGTGGGGTGCGCGGCCCGCCCGTGGAACCCCACCCTGAGCTGCGCGCTCGCGGTCAGCGGCGCCCACGCCCAGTCGTACACCCCCGGGTGGAACATCAGCGCCGCGTCGACTCCGTCGAACAGTCCCGCCGCCACCTCGGCCACCTTGCCGCCGCCGCTCTCCTCCGCGGGTGTGCCCACCGCAAGGAGGGTTCCGCCCGCGTCGCCGAGCGCCGCCCGCGCTGCCAGGGCCGCGCCGAGGCCGGCGGCGGCGATCAGGTTGTGCCCGCACGCGTGGCCGAGCAGCGGCAGGGCGTCGTACTCCATCAGCAGGGCCACGCGGGGGGCCTCGGCCGTACCGGTGCCGGTGCCCGTGCCCGTGCCCGTGTCCGCGCGGGCGACGAAGGCGGTGGGCAGCCCCGCCGCGCCGCGTTCCACCTCGAAGCCCTCCCTCTCCAGTTCACCGGCGAGGAGACGGGCCGCCCCGTGCTCCTCGTACGCGGTCTCCGGATCGCGGTGCAGGGCGAGGCTCACGTCCCAGAGCCGGTCGGCCCTCGCGGCCACCTCCTGCCGGACACGGGCGTACACGGGCTCCATGGCCCCTGCCACATCAGCGGTGGATGACACGTCGGGCTCCTCGGGTCGGGGCGGTCGTCGCTGCGCACGCGCACCCCCACGTGTTCCCCGAACCGGCCGCGTACCCACCGCCGAGGCGCCGCCGCCGGGCTTCGCCCCCGGGTGCCGTCACCGGGCGGCTCCTCCAGTGGCGGGGCGCGGCAAGCCTGCATAGAACGGGATGACGTTGACGCGCGGGGCGAGAACGTCCCGCCGGAATGGAGAAGCGAAGATGGCCGCTGAGTCTTTCTCTGCCCCGCCGGAGCCCCCGGGGACCGGCGAACCCCTGGTCTCCACGCCGGTCCACCGGGGCACCGCGCAGCTCGGCGCCCCGCCTCCGCCGGCTGTCCGGCCGACACCGTGGCCGCAGGTGGCGGACGTGGGCCCGGCCGGCGCCCCGCCGGCCCACGCGCCGCACCACACCCCCGACATCGACATCGGCGTCACCCGGGAGCCGGCCGTCGCCGAGGAGACCGCGGTCGTCCAGGAGCCGGGCGTCGTCCAGGAGCCGGGCGTCGCCCGGGAGGCCGCGGTGGTCCGGGAGACGGCCGCCCCCGCCCCTCCCGACCGGACGCCCGCCGCTCCCGCGTCCGGGGCGGGCCCCGATGCCGACGGTGAGGCGGTGGAGGAGCTCATACGTTGCGCCGTGGTCTCGCGTCCCCTGGACGACGTCGCCGACCTGGTCACCCGTCTGGAGCAGACACCGGAGGGCGAGCCGACCGCCGCGTCGGTCCTCCGGCTGGCCGCCGTCGCCCGCTCCGTGGACGACGTCAGCAGGCTGGTGGAACTGCTCGGCCCGCCGGAGCACCCCGCCGGCCGCATGGACGAGGCCATCCGGCACGCCGCCGAGGAGCGGCCGGTCCCGGAGGTGTCCCGCCTCGTCAAGCTGCTCTCCGCGCCCCCGCACGACCCGCGCAGCAGCGCCGAAGCGGTGCACGCCGCCGCCATGACGCGGTCCGTCGAGGATCTGATGCAGCTCATCGGCAGCCTGCGCGAGCCCACCCCCGTGCCCGCGGCGAAGCCGTCCACGGCGGCGGCGCCTCCCGCACCGGCGGCCCCGCCCGCGGCGCCCGCGCGCCCCGCGCCCGGCACGGCCGCCGGGGTCCTCTCCCCGCAGAAGCCGCAGCAGAGGCGGAACGGCACCACTCCCCTGGTGTGGATGCGCCGCGCGGCGGGCGTCCTGATGCTGCTCTGCGCGGCGGCGCATCTCCCGATGGACTGGTCGCGGGGGCCCGCCCCCGGCCTCCCGGCGGCGATCGGCGTCTCGGCCCTCTGCGCCGCGGCGGGCATCGCGCTCTGCCTGAGCCGCTCGCTGCACGCGGCGGTGGCCGCCACCCTGCTGGCCGGTGCGCTGGCCGTCGGACACCTCGCCGAGGACCGGCTCGTCCCCGGCGGCCTCGCCCAGGTGCTGCGGCCCGCGGGCGTGGCCGCTCCGCTGCCCACGCTCTCCGCGGTGGCCGCCGCGCTGGCCGCCCTGGTCATCGTGGCGCTGACGGCCGCCGGCCTGCGGATGTCGGCCGCCGGCCGCTACCGGGCGCCGCGCGTCTGAACACCGCCACGGCTGCCCCGACCACGGCTGACGGCTCCCCGGGCCGCGGCGCCGGGTCGGGGCAGCGGCATGCGCGGCGGTGCTCCTACTCGGGAGCCGCCTCCCCGGCATGCGGGAAGCGGATCACCGTCATGTCGTCGCCCAGCGAGTCCTGCCCCGCTGTCAGCTGATGCAGTGGGATGCGCAGGAACCGCAGGGCGGGGTGGGCCGCCAGCGAGGAGACGTCGACCGGCTCGGCGGCGGGGTCCAGGGTCAGCATCTCCAGGTGCGGGAAGGCCGCCAGCCAGTACCAGGTGACGGCCTGGTCACCCGGCAGCCACAGATGGGTCAGGCGGTCGCTCTTCAGCTGCCGCACGAGGTCGATGGACTCGAAGCCCGCCGCCGCCTTGACGCGCCGCGGACCGTCCAACCGCCGCAGCGCGGCCAGCTCCTCGTCACCGGTGATCTCGATGTACGCCTCGGTGCCGACCAGACCCGCGAGCACGCTCTCCGCGTAGGAGACCGCGTCGAAGCGGTGCCAAGCGGTGCACAGCAGTTGCCGCACCTGGGGCGCGGGGTGGCTCTGGTAGCGGGCGAGGAGCGGAATCGCCGCGTCCCCGCCGATCAGCACGGCGGTGTGCGCCGTGAACAGGGCCTCGTCGTCCGTCAGTCCGTCCGGGCCCGGCAGGAGCTCAAGCGCGACGGAGCCGATACCGGCGAGATCGTTGGCCTGCGTGGCGTTGCGGGGCGGGATGAGGGCGCCCGCCCGTTCACTGATCGCCGCGCGCACCCGCGGCGCGAGCTCCGTGGCGTGTTCGACGGCGGCCGTGGCCAGCAGGTGCAGCTGGCTCCTCCGGTACGAGGAGGTCGCGCTGTCGCCCCGTCTGACCAGGTCCATCAGGAACTCGGCGCATTCACCGGGCCTGGCGTGGGCGACCGCCATGCGGACGACGTCCTCCCACTGGGTCTCGGTGGCCCGCAGGACCAGCAGGGACATGTCGCCCTCTTCGACGGCGGCCTTGGCCCCGAGATAGTCCTGGAAGGTGCGGTGGATGAAGTCGATGCTGCCGACGGCGGGCTCACGCAGCAGGCCGCTGCGCAGCAGCAGGTGCTGGAAGACGGCGGAGGCGTCACCCTGGGCCGCCGCCACGGGGACGCCGGGCAGGGTCTGCTCGATGATCCGCTCCGCGTGGCTGCGATCCAGTTCGGCCTTGCCGTTGAGGATGAACTTGTAGGCCAGGCGCTGCAACAGCCGGATCTTGGGTTCCTCCGTGAGTTCGATGCCGTCCGGCGGTGCCATGTCCCGTTCCAGGTCGCGGCGGGTGAGCAGCATGGACAGCGCGGCTTCGTAGAGCTCTTTGCGGCCACGCGGCAGATAGCCGCGCCGGTCGCAGTGCAGCGCGCAGATGAGGCCGCACATCAGGGGGTTGGTGGCGAGACGGGCGAGGTCGTGTTTGGTGCGGACCGCCAGGTTCAGGGAGACCTCGTACTGATCGAGGAGGTGCCGTTCCTCCTCGTCGCTCACGCTGCGCGCCGCGTTGTGCCAGCGGTGGATGAAGGACGTGACGTCCTGCCGCCTCATCGGTGCGAGGGACAGCTCGGTGAACTTCTCCGCGGCGAGCCACCGATCGCGTACGGCCGAGGGGCGGGACGTCACCAGCCACAGGTTTCCGGGATAGGCGCTGATCAGGTCCTGCAGCCAGCGCCTGGCCCGCTCGCGCACGTTGGCTGGCGCCTCGTCCGTGCCGTCGACCAGGAGCAGGCCGCGCCCCGCCGCGAGGACCCGGTCCGCCCACCCGGGCGGCTGCGCCGCGGCCAGGGGGCAGCGGGTGCGAGCGAGGAAGTTGTCGGGGGTGGGCAGGTCGGTGTGCTGACGGGTGAGCGTGCGCATGGGCAGCACGAACGGCACACGTCTCATGAGGGGTACGGGAGCGGAGTCGCCGCTGCCGATGACGTCGGTGTCCTGGTGGGCGGCGGTGACCGCCAGCCACTGCACGAGAGTCGTCTTGCCGGACCCGGCGACGCCGCGGAGCAGCACGCGGTCGCGTCCGTGGAAGGCGTGCTCCGCCCGGATCGGGGCCTGGCGGGTGTCATTGGCGAGGTCCGCCTCAAGGCTGAGGTAGGCGGTGTCGAGCGGCCACTGGTCGGGCGAACGGGAGAGGTCGATCCCGTAGATCGTGAGCACGCCGTGCTTGCTCACGATGTGCGCCGCGTACCGCTCCTCGAACAGCGCGTCCCCGGTGGCCGGGGCCGCTGTCCTGGCCAGCAGCGAATCCGTCTTCGCGATCACCTCGGCGAGTTGTCCGCCGTGGCTCACGAGCGTGCGGGCCACGAACGTCGACCGCTGTGTGAAGAAGTGCAGGATGTGCAGGCACGCGCTGTCCAGCAGGGTGTCGTGCAGCCGCGCCGCATCGGCGGACAGGTCACGCGTGGTGTCGGGGCCCGCCGCCTTGAGCGCCCGGGCCAGCGCGGGGGCGCCCAGCCGCACGGCCTGTACGTCCTCCATCTCCAGCTCGCCCAGGCGGTGGAGCGTGCGGGCCAGCGCCAGGACGACGGGCTCCTCCTCGTGAGCGCCGATGGGCCGCTCGCGGGGGCCGACCGGCCCCAGGGCCCTGCGCAGCAGCTCCGCGGCGATCTTGACCAGATCACGCTCGGTCAGCGTCCGCTTCTCACCGGAGAAGGACACCAGCGAGGAGACCCGCACCGGACGGTCGACGAGGCCCGCGCCCGCCCCTTCGCTGACGAACAACTTCTTCACCAAGAGGGCCACGGCACTGGACGCGAGCCGGGCGGCGACAACGCCTGCATCCATGTCCCCACACCTCCACGGCGGCGAGACCCGCGGCGCTCCGGCCGGGTTCGCGCACCAGCGTAGAGGGTGCCCCCGCTGTCCGGCAGCCCTCGGGGGCGCGGCCGGGGGCGGCCTCGTGCTCCCGGAATACGCGGGCGCGCGCGGAGGTTGGAGAGGCCGAAGGAGGCAGACAGTGGAGATGACCTATTACGACCACGGGACGCCGGCGGAGCGCTGGGAGCGTGCGCGGCAGTTCTTCGACGCCAAGGAGTACGCGGCGGCGGCGCGCATTCTCGGTGCGCTGGTCGACGAGACGCCGGAGCAGGTCGCCCCGCGTCTGCTCCTGGCCCGTGCCTACTACCACTCGGCCCAGCTGCGGCGCGCCGAGAAGGAGCTGCGCGAGGTGATCGAGCTCGACCCGGTCGAGGGCTACGCCCGGCTGATGCTGGGCCGCACCCTGGAGCGGCAGAACAGGGCCGCCGAGGCGGCGCCGCACCTGCGGGTGGCGGCCGCGCTGAACGGTGACTTCACCCAGGAGACGGCCCGGCTCTGAGGGTCCCGCTCGGCGGCAGCCGCGCACCGAGGCCCCCGCGAGTTTCGCGGGGGCCTCGGCGTGCTTCGACTGCGACGCCCTTTACCGCAGCCGCGGCCGGGACATCGCGTGCTTCAACGCCCAGTTCTCCCACGGCTGGGGCCGGATGAGCTCGACGGCCAGTTACGACGCCGTCATCGCCCGCGGCCTGATACGCGGAGAAGGTGGTGGCGGGCACGCTGACGTCACCGGCCAACAGTGGCAGCGGCTATGGCCCCCCTCAGGCCCACAGGGCCTCGGCGACGGCCACCCCCATGAAGGCGGCGCCGAGGCCCGCGGCGACGCTGCCGAGCGCGTTGGCCGCGGCGGAGAACCGGGCACCGCTCTCGGCCAGCCGCAGCGTCTCGTAGGAGAAGGTCGAGTAGGTCGTCAGGGCCCCGCAGAGACCGGTGCCGAGGAACAGCTCCAGGTGCGCGGGGGCGGCCCCGGCCGTGACGGCTCCGGCGAGCACGCCGAGGACCAGGGAGCCCGCGACGTTGACCGTGAAGGTGCCCCAGGGGAAGCGTGTGCCGAGGCGTGCCTGGACCGCGCGGTCGGTGAGGTGGCGCAGGGGCGCGCCGATCATCGCCCCGGTAATGACGGACAGCCAGTTCACGCGCGCACCGCCGCCACGATCGCGCGCGTCGTCCACGCCGAGCCCCACACCGCGAGGAGCGCCGCCAGCAGGGTCAGCGCCAGATAGGCGAGGCCGGCGCGCACATGACCGCCGCTGACCAGGCGCTCGATGTCCGTCGCGTACGTCGAGAACGTGGTGAAGCCGCCGAGCACCCCCGTGCCGAAGAACGGCCGCAGCAGGGGATGGGGTGACCACACGTCGGTGATGAGGACCATGAAGGCGCCGATGAGCGCGCACCCGACGGCGTTCACCCCGAGCGTCCACCAGGGGAAGGCGTCGGCGGCGGCCGGCCAGAGGAGGGCGGCGGCGTAGCGGGCCGATGCCCCGACGGCACCCCCGACGGCCACCGCCGCGACCGTCCCTGCCTGTCCGCGTGCCGGGCCCCGCCGCCGCTCGGCGCCGACGGAGCCGATGTCCGGGTCGACGGGTTCGTCCGCCGCCGGGGGGCGGCCTGTCTCGGTGGGCATGTTCCTCCTACTCGCCCGCGCCCCTCGTCGGGCGCGCTCGTACGCAAGTAGGGACCGTCGGCGGCATCCTTCGCCGCGGTTGGGTACGGCGGGCCCCACCGCCGCGCGACCGCCCCGGGGGCCGCCGCTGTCACCAGGCTAACCCTCGCCCGGACCGCCCGGGTCACCCGTCCCGCGCGGTCCGTGCGCCGCGGGGTGCCGCGCGGCGGGCGCGGTGCCGCTGGGCGGCCACGCGCAGGCGGTAGCCGACGCCGATCCCGACGGCCCGCGCCGACGGCGGCCCGCGGGCACGGGACTCGCCCCCTTCCGCGGCGCCATCACCGGCCGCCGGCGCCCGCGCTCCGCTGCTTCGGCTGCGCCCGACGTTCTCCGGGGCTCCAGCGATGACGGCTCCCGGATGGTGCCGGGGGTGCGCGAGACCTGCCGGTGGCTGTACGCGAAGGCCACGGGCGGCGACGAGACCGCCGCCGCGCGGCGGGGGGTCAGCCGCGGTAGGTCTCCAGGAGCCGCAGCCACACCTCGCTGATCGTGGGGTAGGCGGGGACCGCGTGCCACAGGCGGTCGACGGGGATCTCGCCGGCCACCGCCATCGTCGCCGAGTGGATCAGCTCGCCCACGCCGGGGCCGACGAAGGTGACGCCGAGCAGCACCTCGCGGTCGAGGTCGACGACCATGCGGGCGCGCCCGCGGTAGCCCTCCCCGTACAGGCTCGCGCCCGCGACGCCGGACATGTCGTAGTCGACGGCGCGCACCCGGCGGCCCGCGGCCTCGGCCTCGGCGAGGGTCAGCCCGGCGGAGGCCGCCTCGGGGTCGGTGAAGACGACCTGCGGGACCGCGTCGTGGTCGGCGGTGGCCGCGTGCGCGCCCCAGCGGTCGGTCTCCAGGAGCGGCACGCCCTGGGCGCGGGCGGCGATGGCGGCGCCCGCGACGCGCGCCTGGTACTTGCCCTGGTGGGTGAGGAGCGCCCGGTGGTTGGCGTCGCCCACCGCGTACAGCCAGTCGCTGTCGCGCACCCGCAGGCTCTCGTCGACGTCGAGCCAGGAGCCGGGCTCCAGGCCGACCGTCTCCAGGCCGATGTCGTCGGTGCGCGGCGTGCGGCCCGTGGCGAACAGGATCTCGTCGGCCTCCAGGACCGAGCCGTCGTCGAGGGTGGCCCTGACCGTGCCGTCCTCGCGGGTGACGGCGGTGACCGAGACGCCGGAGCGGATCTCCGCGCCCGCCTCCGTCAGCGCCTGCCCCACCAGCTCGCCCGCGAAGGGCTCCATGCGCGGGAGCAGGCCCCCGCCGCGCACCAGTACCGTCACCGCGGAGCCGAGCGCCTGCCAGGCCGTGGCCATCTCCACGGCGACGACGCCGCCGCCGACCACCAGCAGGCGGCCGGGCACGTGGTCGCTCGCGGTGGCCTCGCGGCTGGTCCACGGCTTGACGCCGGCGAGCCCGGGCAGGTCGGGCAGGGCGGCGCGGGTGCCGGTGCAGACGGCCACCGCGTGGCGGGCCTCAAGGAGCTGCTCGGAGCCGTCCTTGCCGGTCACCGTGACCCTGCGGGGCCCGGCGAGGCGCCCGTGGCCGCGGTACAGGTCGACGCCGACGCCCTCCAGCCAGCCGACCTGGCCGTCGTCCTTCCAGTGCGAGGTGAAGCCGTCCCGGTGGGCGAGGACCTCCGCGGTGTCCAGCGGTCCCCGCACCGCCTGCCGCAGGCCGGGGACGCGGCGCGCGTCGGCGCGGGCGATGACGGGGCGCAGCAGTGCCTTGCTGGGCATGCACGCCCAATAGGAGCATTCGCCCCCCACGAGTTCGCTCTCCACGATCGCGGCGCTCAGGCCGGCCGCGCGGGCCCGGTCGGCCACGTTCTCCCCCACGGGGCCCGCGCCGATGACTACTACGTCGTACGTCCTGGTATCCGTCATGGGGACAGTCTTGCCGCAGGTGTGCGCCGTGGCCACATGGGTAAGCGCGCCGGACATGCCGGTGCGTGCACGGTTCGCCGCGCACGCGCGACGGGCGGAATACGTTCGCACCATCGGCCGTTACCAACAGCGGCCATGCCACACACAGGAAGCAGGGACACACCCATGAGCGCGACAGTGGAGCTCACCAAGGAGAACTTCGACCAGACGGTCACGGACAACGGATTCGTCCTGATCGACTTCTGGGCCGAGTGGTGCGGCCCCTGCAAGCAGTTCGCCCCCGTCTACGAGAAGGCGGCCGAGGCCAACCCCGACCTCGTCTTCGCCAAGGTGGACACGGAGGCGCAGCCCGAGCTCGCCTCGGCGTTCAACATCCAGTCCATCCCGACGCTGATGATCGTGCGCGACCAGGTGGCGGTGTTCGCCCAGCCGGGCGCGCTGCCCGAGTCGGCGCTCACCGACGTCATCGGCCAGGCGCGGAACCTGGACATGGACGAGGTCCGCAGGCAGGTCGCCGAGGAGCAGGCCAAGCAGCAGGAGCAGGGCCAGTAGGGCGCACCGCTCTCAGCTGGACTCGCGGTGCACGACGTCCGCCCCGAGCACGTCGTGCACCTCGGGTTCGGTTCCCGGGTCGCGGACCACGCGGTCCACGAGTTCGGCGAGCCCGCGCCCGGAGGGCAGCTCGATGCGGACGGTGCTGAGCCGGGGCCGCAGCAGCCTGCCGAGCATGAGGTCGTCGGAGCCGATGACGGCCGTCTCGCCGGGGACCTCGACGCCTTCGTCCTGGAGCGCCCGCAGCAGCAGCATCGCGTACTCGTCGTTGTACGCGAAGACGCCGTCGAGGCCCAGTGAGCGCCAGCGCGCCGCGAGCCGCGCGGCGGACGCCTCGTCGTAGGCGAGGGGCACCTCCGTGATGGACGCGCCGGTGATGCGTACGGTGCGCAGTGCCTTGCGCAGTCCCTCGACGCGGGGCTCCGAGAAGATCTCCAGGCCGGGTTCCTCGGGGACGATCACACCGATCCTGCGCCTGCCGCGGGCCAGCAGGTGCAGGGCCGCGGCCTCCCCCACCCGGCGGCCGTCCATCAGGAGCGCGTGCGCGCCCTCGACGCGCTGCGGTCCGAGGGTGAAGACGGCCTTGGCGCCGGACCGCTTCAGGACCTCCACGCCGCGCGGCCCCAGGGCCGAGGCGTCGGGCGCGAGGACCGCGACGGGCCGCAGCTCGGCCCAGGCGCGGGCCGCGCCCTCGCCGGTCATGCCGAGGCTCGCGTACTGCACGACGGTGTAGTCGAGGCGGCTGAGCGCCCACTGGAGTTCGTTGAAGAACCGGCTGAGGAGCGGGCCCAGCGGCGTCTCCGAGGTGGGCATGAGGACCATGCGGCTGTGCCCGGCGCGCAGGCTGCGGGCGGCGGCGTGCGGGACGTAGCCCAGTTCCCTCGCGGCGGCGTGGACGCGGCGGCGCGTGGGCTCGCTTATCCGGACGGCGCTGGTGTTGTTGAGGACGTAGCTGACGGTCGCGCGGGAGACCCCTGCCAGACGCGCGACGTCGGCGCTGGTCGGCACGGAGCGCCGCGCGGGTTGCTTCTTCGGTATGTGCACCATGACACCGGCATCTTCGCAGACCCCCGCGAGCGCTCTTCGAGCGGGCGAGGGCCGGTCTTCCCGCCGGTTCCGCCGCGAACTCCCGGGCCGCCGTTCCCCGTTGGGCCGCCGGACGGCTAACGTTCGGGCACCCGTCCTGATCCGGAGGTGCCCCATGACCGGCGACCGTGCCGAAGGGCTCGCGCGCTCCGCCCGCGCGCTGGCCGCGGGAGAGGTGTCGTCGCGGGAGCTGACCGAGCGGGCCCTGGCCAGGATCGAGGCGGCGCAGCCCACGCTGAACGCCTTCAAGCGGGTGCGGGCGGACGCCGCGCTCGCCGAGGCGGACGCCGCCGACCGGGCGCTCGCGAAGGGCGGGCCCTTCGCGGGCCGGCCGCTGCTCGGTGTGCCGCTGGCCGTGAAGGACGACATGGACGTGGCGGGCGAGCCGACCGCGTTCGGCTGCCGGGGCGCGTTCCCGCCGCGGACCGAGGACTGCGAGGCGGTGCGCAGGCTGCGGGCGGCCGGCGCGGTCGTCGTCGGCAAGACCAACACCTGTGAGCTGGGCCAGTGGCCGTTCACCGAAGGCCCCGGCTTCGGTGACACCCGCAACCCGTGGCACACCGCCCATACGCCGGGCGGCTCGTCGGGCGGCTCGGCGGCGGCGGTCGCCGCGGGGCTCGTGCCCGCCGCCCTCGGCTCGGACGGGGCGGGGTCGGTGCGCATCCCCGCGGCCTGGACCCATCTGGTGGGGATCAAACCGCAGCGGGGCCGGATCTCGACGTGGCCGTGGCCCGAGGCGTTCCACGGGATCACCGTCAACGGCCCGCTCGCGAGGACCGTCGCGGACGCGGCGCTGCTCCTGGACGCGGCGAGCGGCAACCACCGGGGTGATCCGCACCGGCCGCCCGCCGTGCGCGCGGCCGACGCGGCGACGCGGGACCCCGGGCGGCTGCGGATCGCGCTCTCGCTGCGCATGCCGTTCACCGGGACGCCCAAGCGGCTGCACCCGGCGGTGCGGCGGCGCGTCCTGGCGCTCGCGGACCGCCTCGCCGCGCTCGGGCACGACGTGGCGGAGGCCGACCCGGCCTACGGCCCGATCGGCCCGGCCTTCGTGCCGCGCGCCACGGCGGGCATCGCCGAGTGGGCGCGGCGCGTGCCGGACGCCGCGCTCCTCGACCGGCGTACGCGCGAGGCGGCGCGCATGGGGCGGCTGCTCGGCGGCGCCCCGCTGCGGCTCGCCCGCCGCTCGGAGGCGGCGCTGCACCGACGGGTGGGCCGCGTCTTCTCCGCGTACGACGTGGTGCTCACGCCGACCACGGCCACTCCCCCGCCGCGCATCGGCACCCTGGCGGCCATGAGCGGCTGGCGCACCGACCGCGCGATGATCGCGGCCTGCCCCTACGCGTGGCCGTGGAACGTCCTCGGCTGGCCGGGCGTCAACGTCCCCGCAGGGCGGGTCGGGGGCGGTCTCCCGGTCGGCGCCCAGCTCCTCGGCCCCGCGAACAGCGAGCCGCTCCTGATCTCCCTCGCCGCCCAACTGGAGGCGGACCAGCGGTGGTACGAGCGGTGGCCGGAGTGACCGTGCCCCTCGTGCGGTCGAGCGGGTGGTGGCACAGGCTCTGAGCACCGCCACCGGTGACACCGCGTCCCGTGTGAGCCCGCGCGCCGCTTCGAAGCTGCTCCCGGCGGTCTCCTGCGCCTGTCCGCGCGGTCTGGTGCTCATCGGCGGGGCCCGTGTCGTTCGTGAACGCATGGTGAGCCGCGCGTGTCGGGCGGCGCAACGGAAATTCCCGGTGCGGAATCGGCCTGGGGGGCACTCTTGTGCGGAACGCCCGAAGGGTTTTGGGTATATCGAGCACTTCTCGAGCGGAAGGATCTCCGGATGTCCGAAGGAGACTGTACGAAGCACCGTCCGCCGCCCCGCAGCGAGGCGGCGGACGCGGTGACCGAGGCCGAGGTGGAGGCGCTGATCCGCGGCATCTGCTTCAAGACGGGCCCGCCCCGCGCTGTCGGCGTGGAACTGGAATGGCTTGTCCATGAGCCGGGGCAGCCCCATCTGCCCGTCTCCGCCGCCCGCCTCGAAGCGGCACTCGCCGCGCTGCGGGCCCTGCCCCTCACCTCCCCCCTCACCGTCGAACCCGGCGGCCAGCTGGAGCTCAGCTCGCTGCCCGCCGCCTCACTGACGGAGTGCGTGACGACCGTCCGGGCCGATCTCGAAGCCGTCCGGCGCACCCTGCACTCCCATCGCCTCACCCTCAGCGGATTCGGCGCCGATCCGTGGCGGCCGCCGGTACGGGTGCTGCGCGAGCCCCGCTACGACGCGCTCGAAGCCTCCCTGGACCGCGGCGGCCCCGCCGGGCGCCGCATGATGTGCTCCACGGCGTCCGTGCAGATCTGCCTGGACGCGGGGCACGAGGAGCCCGGCCCGCTGGGGTACGCGCGCCGCTGGCGCCTCGCGCACCTCCTCGGGCCCGTCCTGGTCGCCTCGTTCGCCAACTCGCCCCTGTCGGAGGGCCGTCCCACCGGCTGGCGGTCCACGCGGCAGGCCGTGTGGGCGGGCATCGCGCCCGGCAGGTCGGGTGCCCCGCCGCTGGAGGGGGAGCCGCGCGAGACCTGGGCCCGGCACGTCATGGACGCACCGGTCATGTGCGTCAGGAATACGGAGTCGGACGGGCCGTGGAGCGTCCCCGACGGGCTCTCCTTACGCTCCTGGGTCCGTTCGGCCGCCCCGAGGCCCCCGACCCGTGACGATCTCGACTACCACCTGACCACGCTGTTTCCGCCGGTCAGGGCCCGCGGCCACCTGGAGCTGCGCATGGTCGACGCCCAGCCGGGCGAGGACGGCTGGATCGTGCCGCTGGCCGTGACGACCGCGCTCTTCGACGATCCGGAGGCCGCGGAGACCGCCTACCGGACCGTCAAGCCGCTGGCCGAGCGCGACGGGCCGCCGGGTTCGGGCACGGGGCCGCACAGCCCGCTCTGGCTGGACGCCGCGCGCCACGGGCCCGCCGACGCGGAGCTGCGCGAGGCGGCCGTCACCTGCTTCGCCGCCGCGGGCGACGCGCTGGCCCGGATGGGCGCCGACATGTCCGTGCGGGACGCCGTCGCCACGTACGCCGAGGAGTACGTCGCCCGGGGCCGCTGCCCCGCTGACGACCTGCTCGACGCCTCACGACCGCACGACGCCACGGGGAAGGACACACATCGATGACCGGGCCGAGCACCGAACCGGAAGTCCTCAGGGAACGCGCGCTCGCCGCCCTCCTGACGGCGCGGCGGCGCACCGCCGCCCTGACCGACAGCGTCGAGGACGGCGAACTGACCGCACAGCACTCACCGCTGATGTCGCCGCTCGTGTGGGACCTCGCGCACATAGGCAACCAGGAGGAGCAGTGGCTGCTGCGCGCGGTCGCGGGCCGCGACGCCATGCGGCCCGGGATCGACTCGCTGTACGACGCCTTCGAGCACCCGCGCGCCGAGCGGCCCAGCCTGCCGCTGCTCGCCCCCGGTGAGGCCCGCGGCTACGCGGCCGAGGTGCGCGGGCGCGTCCTCGACGTGCTGGAGAGGACGCCGTTCCGCGGCACCGCGCTCACCGAGGCCGGCTTCGCCTTCGGGATGATCGCGCAGCACGAGCAGCAGCACGACGAGACGATGCTCGTCACCCACCAGCTCCGCTCGGGCCCGGCCGTGCTCACGGCCCCCGACCCGCTGCCGGGACTGCCCTTCACCGGGCCCGCCGAGGTCCTCGTCCCCGGCGGCCCGTTCACGATGGGCACCTCCACCGAGCCGTGGGCCCTGGACAACGAACGCCCCGCGCACCGCCGCCTGGTGCCGCCGTTCCTCATCGACACCACGCCGGTGACGAACGCCGCGTACCAGCGCTTCATCGACGACGGCGGCTACGACGAGATCCGCTGGTGGACGCCCGAGGGCTGGGCGATGGTGCGGAAGAACGAGCTGCGTGCGCCGCTCTTCTGGCGCCGCGAGGGCGGGCAGTGGCTGCGGCGCCGCTTCGGGACCACCGAGCCGGTGCCCGCCGACGAACCGGTCCTGCACGTGAGCTGGTACGAGGCGGACGCCTACGCGCGCTGGGCGGGCCGGCGCCTGCCCACCGAGGAGGAGTGGGAGAAGGCCGCGCGCCACGACCCGGCGACGGGCCGCTCGCTGCGCTACCCCTGGGGGGACGAGGACCCCACGCCCGAGCGGGCCAACCTGGGCCAGCGGCACCTGCGCCCGGCCCCCGCGGGCAGCTACCCCGCGGGCGCGTCGCCGCTCGGCGTACGGCAGCTCATCGGCGACGTGTGGGAGTGGACGTCCAGCGACTTCCTGCCCTACCCGGGGTTCGCCGCCTTCCCCTACCGGGAGTACTCCGAGGTGTTCTTCGGCGGCGACTACAAGGTGCTGCGCGGCGGGGCGTTCTCCGTGGACGCGGTGGCCTGCCGCGGCACCTTCCGCAACTGGGACCATCCGGTGCGGCGGCAGATCTTCTCCGGCTTCCGCACGGCACGTGACGCCGGGCCCGCCGACGCCCCGGACCCGGTGGTCGGCTGATGTGCCGTCACCTCGCCTTCCTCGGCCCGCCGGAGCCGCTGGGAAGCCTCGTCGTCGCGCCCCCGCACGGCCTCTACCGCCAGTCGTGGGCGCCGCGGCGCCAGCGCCACGGCACCGTCAACGCCGACGGCTTCGGGGTCGGCTGGTACGCCGATGGGGACCCGGAGCCCGCCCGCTACCGGCGCGCGGGACCGATCTGGGCCGACGGCTCCTTCGCCGACATCGCCCGTGTCGTCCGGTCGGGAGCGCTCCTCGCCGCGGTGCGCGACGCCACCGAGGCGGGCGCGGACGGCGAGGCGGCGGCGGCGCCCTTCGCCGCCGGGCGCTGGCTGTTCAGCCACAACGGCGCGGTGACGGGCTGGCCGCGCTCGCTCGCCCCGCTGGCCCGCGGCCTGCCGCCCGACGAACTCCTCTCGATGGAGGCGCGCTGCGACTCCGCGCTGGTGTGGGCGCTCGTCCTCAACCGGCTGCGGCGCGGCGACGACGAGGCGCGGGCGCTGGCCGACACCGTCCTGGAGGTCGCAGCGGCGGCCCCGGGGTCCCGCCTCAACCTCCTGCTCACCGGCGGCGACACGATCACGGCGACCGCCTGGGGCGACACCCTGTGGTACCTCGCCGAACCAGGGCGCCGCACCGTCGTCGCCTCCGAGCCCTACGACGACGACCCCCACTGGTGCGAGGTGCCCGACCGCACCCTGCTCGCCGCGAGCCGCACCGACGTACTGCTGACACCGCTCAAGGAGCCTTCCGCGTGAGCCCGTTCCTGCTGACCCGCACCCTGCCCGAGGACGCCACCGGGGCCGCCCTGCGCGCCGACGTCCTGCACGGCCTGAGCCGCACCCCCAAGACGCTGCCGCCCAAGTGGTTCTACGACGCCCGCGGCAGCGTCCTCTTCGAGGAGATCACCACCCTGCCCGAGTACTACCCGACGCGCGCCGAGCGCGAGATCCTCATCACCAGGGCCGGCGAGATCGCGCGGATCACCGGCGCCCGCACGCTGATCGAGCTGGGCTCGGGTTCGTCGGAGAAGACCCGCCATCTGATCGACGCCATGGAGTCCCTGCACACCTACGTCCCCGTGGATGTCAGCGAGAGCGCGCTGACCGGCGCCGCGAACACCCTGCTCGCCCAGCGGCCCTCGCTCGCCGTGCACGCCCTGATCGCCGACTTCACCCGCGGCCTCGCGCTGCCGGGCACCCCGGGGCCGCGCCTCGTGGCGTTCCTCGGCGGCACGGTCGGCAACCTGCTGCCCGCCGAGCGCGCCGCGTTCCTCGCCTCCGTACGCGACCTCCTCTCCCCCGGCGACGCGCTGCTCCTCGGCACGGACCTGGTCAAGGACCCCTCGGTGCTCGTCTCCGCGTACGACGACCGCTCGGGGGTGACGGCGGAGTTCAACAAGAACGTGCTCGCCGTCATGGTGCGTGAACTCGGCGCCGACTTCGACCCCGGCGCCTTCGAGCACGTCGCCGTCTGGGACGCGGAGAACGAGTGGATCGAGATGCGGCTGCGCTCCACCGTCCACCAGACGGTGAAGATCGCCGCGCTCGACCTGGCCGTCGACTTCGCCGAGGGCGAGGAGCTGCGCACGGAGATCTCGGCCAAGTTCCGGCAGGAGGGCGTGCGCACCGAACTGGCCGCGGCGGGACTCCACCTGGACCACTGGTGGACCGACGAGCGGGGCCGCTTCGCCCTGTCCCTGAGCACGGCCGCGTAGGGGCGGCGGAGCCGTACGGTCCGGTCCGCCGCCCGGCGGGGCCGGACCTCGCCTCACATGCTGCCGACGCCGAGTTCCCTGGTGATGCGCTCCGAGGCCTTGCGGGCCTCGGCCGCCGGGTCGCCGCCCGTGAGGACGGCCGTCATGTAGCCCTTGATGGGGTTGTCGGCCTCGACGGCGGCCCAGCGGGGCGAGTTGGGCGTCGCGCGGCCGTTCGCCGCGCCCGCGGCCATGGCCGCCGCGCCCTCCTGGCCCGCGACGGCCGGGGCCAGCTTCGCCTTGTTCGGGACGTAGTCCATGGTCCTCGCGAGGTCGGCCTGCCACCTCTTGCCCGCGAGCGCCTCGATCACCGCGACCGCGCCCTTGTGGTCGTCGCTGCGCTCGGGCACGACGAAGTCGGAGCCACCGGTGAACACCGCGCCGGGCTCGCCCGCCTTCTTGCCCGGGACGGGGAAGTAGCCGAGCTTCCCCTTCAGGGCCGGGTTCTTCTCCTCGATGAGCCGTGCCGCGCCCGGCACCGCGATGATCTGGGCGACGTCGCCCTTGGCGAAGACGCCGGTCTGCGGCGGGTGTTCCTCGTCGGCGTCGCGCGGGCCGCGGCCGAGCGCCTGGAGGCGCTGGTAGAAGTCCATGCCGCGCAGAGCCGCCGCCGTGTGCAGGCTGCCGCGCCAGTCGCCGGAGGACTCCTTGGTCTCCGTGGCGAGGTCGCCGCCCTCGTCCCAGATGAACCCCGCCAGCGTGTACCAGTCCTGGCCCGCCAGGTAGATGCCCTGGTCGCCGCCGGAATTCAGCTTCTCGGTGGCCGCGAGCCACTCGGCGCGGGTGCGGGGCGGGCGGGTGATGCCGGCCTTCTCGAAGAGGTCCTTGTTGTAGATCACCACGCGGTTGGCGGCGTACCAGGGGATGCCGTACTGGGCGCCGTCGTAGCGGCCGGGTTCGGCGAGGCCGGGCAGCCAGTCGTCCATGCCGAGGTCGCGCGCGGACTCCAGCGTGAGGTCGTACAGGCCGCCCTGCTCGACGTACTGCGCCACCTGCGTGTTGCCGACCTCGATGACCTCGGGGCCGTCCCCGCCGGAGGACTTGAGCGCCTCCTTGACCTTCGTGGTGATGCCGTTCCACTCCTGGACGCGGATGTCCAGGCGGATGTCGTCGTGCTCCTTCTCGAAGTCCTCGGTGAAGCGCTCGACGAAGTCCGGCGACGCGCTTCCCTTCATCAGCCAGACGGTGACGGTCCTGCGGTCCTCGTTCCCCGGCAGCAGCCCGCAGCCGCCCAGCAGGACGGTGGTGGAGAGGACGAGCGCCAAGGGCATGGCGGCACGGCGGTGCGGCTTCACGTGGGTCACTTTCTGCCTGCGGACAGGGGAAGGTCGGCCCGACGTGGGGGGTGAGCGGATGGCTCGAACGGGTACGGCTGAATCTAGGTATGTACCAATGAGTCGGTCAAGGGGCGTTCGTCATCTCGCGCGTCGGGACCGGCTGGGGCACGGTGGAGTGACGCACGCCATGACATCACCCAGGCCGGGAGGAACCCCCTCATGTCGGACCACACCTACCGCGTCACCGAGATCTACGGCACCTCGCACGAGGGCGTCGACCAGGCGATCCGCAACGGCATCTCCCGCGCCTCGCAGACCCTGCGCGGCCTGGACTGGTTCGAGGTCACCCAGATCCGCGGCCACATCGAGGACGGGCAGATCCAGCACTACCAGGTGGGCCTCAAGGTCGGCTTCCGCCTGGAGGACGGCGACAGCGCCTGACCACCGCACGGCCGGCGCCGCTCAGGTCCTGCCCTCGCGCTCCTGGGCGTCCCTCAGGTCGTCGGACGGGTCCGCCCAGCGGGCCCGTACGACGGTGAAGCCCGCGCGCTCCGCCTCGTCGCACACCAGCTCGTCGTCGTCGACGAGCATCCGGACCTCGCGGGTGCGCGCCAGGTTCCGCAGGATCTCCAGCTTCGTGCGGCGGGCGGGGCGCCGGTCGCCGTCACGGCGCATCCACACGCGCCCCTCCGGCAGCCCCTGGCGCGCCAGCCAGGCGAGGGTGTCCGCGCGGCAGCGCTCGGGGCGCCCGGTGAGGTAGACGACCTCGCACGCGCGGGCGCTCTCCAGGGCCAGCGCGACGCCTCGCGGCAGCGGCGGGTCGTGCGGCGCCGCGGCGAAGAACGCGTCCCAGTCGCGCGGCCTGCGCTCCAGGTGCCGCCGGCGGTGGGCGGTGTCCGCGAGGGTGTTGTCGAGGTCGAAGACGGCCAGGGGCCTGCTGCTTCCGGTCACGGACCCAGCGTAGCCAGCGCGGACGCCGCGGCATCGGCGCGGACGCCGCGGGCCCCGGCGGCGGGGCGGGAATCCTGCCGGGCGCCCGGCGTTGAACCAGTTGTGAGCTCCGTGATCGCGGCAACCCGCTTCTCCGTCCTCGACCGCTCGCGCACCCGTGAGGGGCACGAGGGCCCCGAGGCCCTGCGTGACACCGTGCGCCTGGCGCGGGACGTCGAGGGCCTCGGCTACCACCGCTTCTGGGTCAGCGAGCACCACGGTGTGCCCGGGGTCGCGGGCTCCGCGCCCACGGTCCTCGCGGCGGCCGTCGCCTCGGCCACGCGCGCCATCCGGGTCGGCACCGGCGGCGTGATGCTGCCGAACCACCGGCCGCTCGTCGTGGCCGAGCAGTTCGGCGTCCTCGAATCGCTGTTCCCCGGCCGGATCGACATGGGGCTCGGCCGCTCCGTGGGATTCACGGACGGGGTGCGCAAGGCCCTCGGGCGCGGCAAGCACGACGCCGAGGACTTCGCGGCGCTCCTCGCCGAGCTGCTGGCCTGGTTCCGCGGCACGTCGGGCACCGGCGTGCACGCCCGCCCGGCCGAAGGGCTCACCGTCCCGCCGTTCGTCCTCGCGGTGGGCGAGGGGGCGGCCATCGCCGCCGAGGCCGGGCTTCCGCTGGTCATCGGGGACATCAGGGGCCGCGAGAAGATGCTGCGCGGCATCGACGCCTACCGCCGGGCCTTCCGCCCCTCGCCCTGGCGGGCCGAGCCGTACGTCGTGATCGCGGGCACCGTCGCGGTCGCGGCGAGCGAGGAGGAGGCGCGCCGGCTGCTGCTGCCGGAGGCCTGGTCGATGGCGTACTCGCGCACGCACGGCACGTTCCCGCCGCTCCCGACGGCCGAGCGCGTGGAGTCGCTGACGATGACCGGCAAGGAGCGCGGGTTCTACGAGGCGGGGCTCCGGGGCCAGGTGTACGGCACGGAGGAGCAGGTCGCCGGCGAGCTGGAGCGGGTCATCGGGGAGAGCGGCGCCCAGGAGGTCATGGTGACCACCAGTACGCACGACAGGGAGGGCCTGCTCGACTCCTTCCGGCGTCTGGCCCGCGTGGCGGAGCTGCCCTCCGCGCGCTGAGACCCCCGAGGGGCCCCGTCCGCGTCACCGGGAGCGGCGCGGACGGGCGCGGTGCTCCCAGAGGTCCGGGGGAAGATCCACCGGGAGCACCGCGGTCTCAGGTGGTGGCCAGCGCCTCCGTCGGGGGCAGCCTCGCCGCCCGCACGGCCGGATAGAACCCCGCGAGGCCGCCGATCACCAGCGTGGCGCCGACCCCGCCCGCCATGGCCCACACCGGGACCACGGACGGCCAGCCCTGGTAGGAGGCGTAGCCGCCGGTGACGGCGATGCCGAGCAGGACGCCGCCCAGGCCGCCGAGGGCGGAGAGCAGCAGGGCCTCGGCGAGGAACTGGGTGCGGATCTGGCCGCGGGTGGCGCCGAGCGAGCGGCGCAGTCCGATCTCGGAGCGGCGTTCGAGGACCGAGATGACCATGGTGTTGGCCACGCCGACACCGCCGACGAGCAGCGCCACTCCGCCGAGGCCGAGCAGCAGCCCGCTGAGCGCGTCGTCGGTGGCCTCCTTGGCGGCGAGCGCGTCGGAGGGCCGCGAGACGGTGGTCTCGCTGGGGGTCTCCGGGTTGGCGGTGGCCCCGAGGACGGCCTGGACGTCGCCCACGGAGGACTCGTCGGCGCGGGTGTAGATCGTCGTGGGGTAGCCGTCGAAGCCCAGCTCGCTCTTGGCGACGGACCAGCCGACCAGGGCCGACGAGTCCAGGGAGGGGACGAGTTCGTTGGGCGCGAGCAGGCCGACGACGGTGAACCAGCGCCCGCCGAGCCACACCCGCACGTCGGGGCCCGCCTTGTGCACACCGAGTTGCTCGGCGGCCTTGGGGCCGAGGACGACGGAGGGGTAGCGGCTGTTGGCGGCGTTGAGCCAGCGGCCGTCGACGATCTCGGCGCCGACGGACCGCGGCAGGTCGGTACGGGCGGCGGCGACGCTGAGGCCGCCGGTCTCCTGCTTGGGCGTGCGGTCGTTGCGGTAGACCTTGGCGCTGGTCCTGCCGATGGCGGAGACCGATTCCACGTGGTCCATGGCGCCGATCATCCCGACCGATTCGGCGGGCAGATGGGCGGCGCCGCCGGTGAAGGACTGGCCGGGCGTGACGGTGAGGAGGTTCGTGCCGAGCGCGGAGAGCCGCCGGTCGAGGTCTTCCGTCGACGAGGTCGAGATGCCGACGACGCCGACCATGGCGGCGATGCCGATGGCGATGCCGAGCGCCGAGAGGAAGACCCGCATCGGGCGTGAGCGCAGCCCCGAGCCGCCGACCCGCAGCACGTCGGCGGGGCGCATGCGGGCGGGCCGCGGTTTCCGCCGCGGTTCGGCGTCCGCGCGGCGGTCGAGTTCCCCGGGGGCGTTCGTCATGGTCATCGCGCGGCCTCCTCGGGCACGAGGGATCGGGAGGACGGCACACCTTCGGAATCGTGTTCGATGTGGCCGTCCTTCAGCCGCACCTCGCGGGGCAGCGTGGCGGCGATGTCGCGGTCGTGCGTGATGACGACGACCGTGGTGCCCGCCTCGTGCAGCTCGTTGAGCAGTTCGATCACGATCGCGCCCGAGCGCGAGTCGAGGGCACCGGTGGGTTCGTCGGCGAGGAGCAGCGGCGGATCGCCGAGCACCGCCCGCGCGATGGCGACGCGCTGCTTCTCACCGCCGGAGAGCTGGTGCGGCTCGTGGTAGAGCCGGTGGCCGAGGCCCACCCTGCGCAGCGCCTGTTCGGCGAGGCGGCGCCGCTCGGCGCGCGGCCTGCCGCTGTAGAGCAGCCCGTCCGCCACGCTGTCCAGCGCCGGTACCCCGAAGGCCAGGTGGAACTGCTGGAAGACGAAGCCGATGGTGCCGGCCCGCAGCGCGGACAGTTCGCGGTCGCTGAGCCCCGCGATGTCGTGGCCGTCGATGCGCACGCTTCCCTCGGAGGGCCGGTCCAGGGTGCCCATGATGTTGAGCATCGTGGACTTGCCCGATCCCGAGGGGCCGACGATGGCGAGGAGTTCGCCGCGCCGGATGACGAGGTCCGCGCCGCGCAGGGCGGCCACGTCCCCGTACGTCTTGGTCACACCGGCCAGTTCGACCACCGGGTGGTCCTTCGGCGGCTCCGGGAGGCGTGAGGTCACTTGGGGACCCCCACGACGGTGCCTTCCTTGATGCCCTTGCCGGAGATCTCGACCCTGCTGTCCGCGAACATGCCGGTCTTGACGGGGCGGAACTCGGTGCCGTCGGCCGTGACGACCTCCACCGCGTACCCGCCGCCCTTCCGTGCCACCAGGGCGTTGACGGGGACCACGAGCACGTCCTCGCGGCTCTCGGCCTTCAGGGTGACGTCGACGGCCGCGGCCTGGTAGCGGCCGAGCCCCTTCTGGTCCTTCACCGTCAGCTCCACGGGCAGCGTGGGGTCGTCGTCGCCGGACCCGCCGGAGTCCGACCCGGAGTCACCCGATCCGCTCGCGGAGTCGTCGCCCTTGGACGTCGACGGTGTACCGACGTCCGTCACCTCGGCCTTGACCGTGGTGTCGTCCGGCAGGGTGATCCTGGCCTCGGTGCCCTTCTCGACCAGGTCCTCGAACTGCACGTCCAGGTCGACGCCGACGATGCGCTCGGTGCCGGTCCAGGACAGCAGACCGCCGCTGAGGGCGGCGCCCGGGGAGGCCTGCACGTCGGCGACGCGACGGGCGCCCGGGGCCACCAGGGCGTCCCCGGTCCTGACGGTGCCGGTCTCCTCGCGGTTCAGGTCGTCCTGCCAGTCCCGTACGGCGGCGGCCGTGGCCGCGTCGTAGGTGTCGTCGACGGTGAAGCCGTTGTAGCCGAGGGCGCGGAGGTTCTTCTCCAGCATGCGGACGTCGGCGCCCTCGGTGCCCGCCTGGAGGGTGCGGTAGAGCGGGAAGGAGCCGTACAGGAGCGGTACGCGCTGCTCGTCGACGCGGTAGACGGTGTCGCCGCGCTCGATGACCTTGCCCTCTTCGGGCAGCCAGGTGACGATGCCGTCGCCCGCCGCGCTGCCCTGCCCGCTCTGTCCCGATCCCGACTGGCCGCTGTCCGTGTCGGAGCCCGTTCCCGAGGGGGAGGCCGGTGCCTGGACGGTGGACGCGTCGCCGTAGCCCAGGTTGCCGTCCACGGTCTCGGAGTCGGTCAGCGTGGTCCTCTCCACCTCGGCCGTGTCGGGCGGCGCGGAGGGCGCGGTGCCCGCGGAGCCCTCGCCGTCCCCGCCGAGGGCGCCGGTGGCGGTGATCCCGGCCGCCGCCACGACGGCCGTCGCGGCCAGCACGATCAGCGAGGTGCGCAGCGGGCGGCGCCTGCGGGTGGCCGCCGCCGGTTCCAGGTCCCCGGCCCCGTCCCTGCCGGACTCGGTGTCGAGGGTCCTGACGGGGCTCTCCCCCGCGGCCCCTGCGGGTTCTGTGGCTTCCGTGGCTTCGGCGGCCTTGTCGAGGTCCTTGGCGGTCTTCGTGGCCACCTGCCCGGAGGTGTGGCGCTCCAGGGCCCCCGAGTGCTCGCCCGCCACGGCCGGCGCATCGGTGCCGTCCGTGGTCACTGGCCACCTCCGGCGGGCCCGAACATGACGCCCCCGCCCGGGTACTTGCTCTGGCAGGTCTGCATGGCCTCGGTGAACTTGGAGTCCTGGGGGTCGACGCCGGCGCCGACGAGGTCGATGTTCATGCTGGAGCCGTTGATGTCGGGGTCGGGGAACTTCGGGACGCCGTTCTCGCGCAGGCACTTCGCCCAGGCGGCGACCTTGGCGGAGTCGAGCTCCTCGCCCCCTCCGCCGCCGCCACCGCCACCGCCGAGGCCCTGCGGCGCCTTGTCCTTGCAGGCCTCCACGGCCTTCTTGAACGCGTCGGAGTTGGGGTCGGCGCCCCCTTCCGGGGTCAGTTTGACGCCGCCACTGTCCTCCTCCGGGTCGGGGAAGTCGGGGACCCCGTTGCTCCGCATGCACTTCGAGTAGTCGAGGGCCCGGTCGAAGGCGCTGGTCCCCGGGTCGTCTTCCGACGACGCGTTGGACGAGCCGTCGCCCGAGCAGCCCGCGAGGGCTCCCCCGACGAGGGCGGTGACGGCCAGGAGGACGGGTGCGACGACCCGCCTGTGTGCGACTCGTTCCTGCGCGGTCGCTCGCTTGTGTGTGAAGGACATGGGCCAACTTCTACGCGGTGGGCGGTCACACGGCGGACACAGAGAACGGGGCTCACACAGTGCGCTCATCGCCTCCGTTCCCGTGTGCGGGCATGCCGGACGGCCACGTGCCGCGAGGGCAGGTGGCCGTCGTGTCCAGGGGCGCGTGACGGTCCGCCGCCTACGCGTCCTGGGCGTCGCGCGCGTGCACGGTGATCGCGCCGGTCGGGCACCTCGTGACCGCGCCGCGCACCGCCTGCGCGGCGTCGGCGCCGGGCTCGGCCGTCCTGAGCAGCACCTTGCCGTCGTCGTCCGACTGGTCGAAGACGTCCGGCAGATAACTCACGCACAGGCTGGAACCGGCACATCGGTCGCGGTCCACCCGGATCTCCATCGCCATCCCCATCTCCTCTCCCTCGTCCCCGTGCTCGCGTCCCCGGTCACCAGGTGACCGGCAGCCGCTCCACCCCGTAGGCGGTCGACCGGGTCCTGAACGGCACGTCCTCGGCGGGCGTCGCGAGGCGCAGCTCCGGGAAGCGCCGCAGGAGGCCGGTGAGGGCGATGCGCAGTTCCATCCGGGCGAGGGCGGCGCCCAGGCAGTGGTGGACGCCGTGCCCGAACGCCACGTGCGGCGGCGGTTCGCGGGTGACGTCGAGGCGGTCCGGGTCGTCGGTGAGCGCCGGGTCGCGGTTGGCGAGCGGGATCGAGCAGACGAGGGTGTCGCCCGCTCTGACCCGCCTGCCGCCGAGCGTCATGTCCTCGACGGCGGTGCGGGGCGTGGGGGCGTGCGGCACGGACAGATAGCGCAGCAGCTCCTCGATGCCCCGGTCGAGGGCCGCGGGGTCGTCGCGGACCAGGGCGAGCTGCGCGGGGTTCTCCAGGAGCGCGAGCGCCCCGAGGCCCAGCATGCCGGAGATGTTGTCCAGGCCCGCGAGCATCAGCAGGACGCAGATGCCGCGCAGCTCCTTGTCGGTGAAGTCCTCGCCGTGGTCGCGTACCAGCATGCCGAGGAAGCCCTCGTCGGGGTTCCTGCGCTGCCGGGCCACGAGGGCGGCGAGGTAGCGGGTGAACGCCGTTCCCGCCGCCGTCCGCTCCCCCCGCTCGTTGCCGGTCTCCAGATGGGCGGCGCAGCGGCGCAGGAAGTCGTCGCGGTCGTCGCGCGGCACCCCGATCAGCTCGCACAGCACGGGCCCGGAGACGGCGGACGCGAACAGCTCCACCAGGTCGGCCGGGGGCCCGGCGCGCTCCACGGCGTCGAGGCGCTCGGTGACGATGGCCTCGATGCGGGGCGCGAGCCGGCGTATCCGCCGCACCGTGAACTCCGGTGTCAGCATCTTCCGCAGCCGGGTGTGTTCGGGCGGGTCGTAGTCCATGAGCAGCCCGATGCCCTCGTCGGGCCGTCGGGCGGGTCTGCCGCCCGCCGCTGTCCGGGGGACGAAGCGGCTGGTGGAGAACCGGACGTGGTCGCCGAGTACCTGGCGCACCTCGTCGTAGCCGGTGACCAGCCACAGGGGCCGGTCACCGGCGCCGGGCGCCAGGCTGACCCGGGAGACGGGGCCGTCCGCCGCGAGGCGGCGCAGTTCGTCGGCCGGGTCGAAGCGGGTACGGCGGGTGTGCAGCGGCAGAGGCGCTGGTTCGTGCGGCACGGCGGCGTCCCTCCCCTACCAGGTGGCCGGGAGCGTCTCCACGGACTTCGCCGTGAAGCGCAGCTCGTCGCGCGGCACCGCGAGCCGCACCTTCGGGAAGCGCCGCAGCAGCCCCGAGATGGCGGCCCGCAGCTCCATGCGGGCCAGTGACGCGCCCAGGCAGTAGTGGAGGCCGTGGCCGAAGGCCATGTGGCCGCTGTTGTCACGGGTGATGTCCAGGCTGTCCTGCGGCTCCCCGGGCGGCCTGGCCCCGTTGGCCTCCAGGAGGGAACAGGCCACGAAGTCACCGGCCTTGATCACCTGATCCCCGACGGGCACGTCCTCCTTGGCGGTACGGGGTGAGGCGTGCGGGATGATCGTGACGCTGCGGATCACCTCCTCGACCGCGTGGTCGAGCAGTTCGGGGCGTTCGACGAGCAGGGCGAGCTGGTCGGGGTTCTCCAGGAGTCCGACGAGGCCGAGGCCCAGGGTGCCGCCGGTGATGGGGATGAGGGAGGCGAGGAGGGTCGCGGCGGTGCCGGTCAGCTCCGCCTCCGTGAGGCTCCTGCCGTGGTCGCGGACGAGCCGGCCGAGCAGGTCGTCACCGGGGGCGCGGCGCTTCTGCCGCATCAGCTTGCCCAGGTAGACGAGGTAGGCGGTGCCCGCCATGTCCCGCTGTTCCCTGTCGGGGTTGTCGAGGCGGTTGTTGTCGAGGTGGCGGGTCAGTTCCGTCTGGTCGTCGCGCGGGATGCCGAGCATCGCGCAGCCTGTCAGGCTCGCGATCGGCCAGACGAACTGCCCCACGAGGTCGACCGGCCGCCCGGCGCCCTCCACGATGTCGAGCCGGTCCTCGACGATGCCCTCGACGAGGGGTTCGAGGGCGCGGACCCGGCGGAGCGTGAACTCCCCGGTCAGCATCTTCCGCAGCCGGGTGTGCTCGGGCGGGTCGTACTGCAGCAGGTTGCCGGGCTGCACGAGACGGCGCGAGGCCTCCGCGGTCTCGGCGGGCGGCGTGGTGGAGAACCTGTTGTCGCTGAGGATCGCCCGCACCTCGTCGTAGCCGTTGGCGATCCAGGCGCGGTCGGAGGTCCCCGGCACGACGGTCTCGACGAGCGGCGCTTGGTCGGGGGCCTTCAACGACTTGGGCATGGGGGGCCTTCCTCTCCGGTACGGGTCCTGTACGGCGACCTCGGCGATGGGTTGTCCGGTGTGCTGTGCGGATGTGCGTTCACCAGGCCACCGGCAGCTCGTCCACCCCGTAGTTGGGTGTCCAGGTCCGGAAGCGGATCTCCTCGGGCGGCACCGCGACACGCAGCTTGGGGAACCGGCGCAGCAGGGCCGGCAGCCCGATCCGCAGCTCCATCCTGGCGAGCGACGCGCCCAGGCAGTGGTGGATGCCGTGCCCGAAGGCCATGTGGCCGCTGTTCTCCCGGGTGATGTCGAGGGTGTCCCTCGGCACTCCGGGGAGCTGGGAGCGGTTGACGGCCAGCAGCGAGCACATCACGAGCTCGCCCGTCTTGATCAGGTGTCCGCCGACGCGCAGGTTCTCGCCCGCGTAGCGCGGGATGGAGTTGGGGACGGACGAGAGGTAGCGGATGAGTTCCTCCACGGCCCGGTCGATGAGTTCGGGCCGGTCCATCAGGAGGGCGAGCTGGTCGGGGTACTGGAGCAGGGCGAGCGGGGCGAGTGCCAGCATCCCGCCGACGTTCTCGATGCCGGAGCCCATGAGGGTCGCGGCGGTGCCCGTCAGCTCCTCGTCGGTGATGTCCGCGCCGTGGTCGCGGATCAGCATGCTGAGCAGGTCGTCGCCGGGTGCGCGGCGCTTCTGCCGGACGAGCCTGCGCATGTACGTCACGAAGGCGTTGCCCGCGGCGCGCTGCCGCTCCCGCTCGCGGTCGTCGATGCGGTTGCCGAAGTTGGCGACGGCGCGGCTGGCGTTGAAGTTCCGTGCCAGGTCGGCCGCGTCGTCGCGGGGCACGCCGAGCAGGGCGCAGCCGACGAGTCCCGGGATGGGCACGGCGAAGGTGCGGATGAGGTCGCCGGGCTGCCCGGCGCTCTCCAGGGCGTCGAGGCAGTCCTCCGCGATCTCCGCGACGAACGGTTCGAGGCGCCGTATCCGCCGCAGCGTGAACTCGGGCGTCAGCATCTTGCGCAGCCGGGTGTGGTCGGGCGGGTCGTACTGGAGGAGGTTGCCGACCTCGACCTGTCCTCCTCCGCCGAGCTTGGCCTGTGCGGGCGGCAGCATCTTGAACCGGTTGTCGCCGAGGATCGCCCGCACCTCGTCGTAGCCGGTGGCGAGCCAGTGGCGGCCGGAGAACAGCAGCCCCTCGGCCTCGACCTGGACGAGTGGTGTCTCCGCGCTGATCCGCGCCAGTTCGGGCGGTGGTTCGATGCCGTTGCGGCGGATGTGCGCGGCGGTGTTGATCGGCTTGGACATCAGGGGTTCCTCTCGCCGGCCGTGTTCCGCGTCAGGGGCATGTCGGACTCACTCCTCTCCGGTGTCGCCGGCTGCCCGGAGCTTCGCCGTGAGGACGCCTCCGATGTGCGACGACGGCGTGGGCTGGAGCATGGTGAAGTGGCTCGCCGCGATCTCGTGCGCCTCGACCTCGCCCTCGACGAAGGGCTCCCAGCTCTCCTTCGCGTCCGGCGCGGGCCGCTCGGCGGTCCTGTCCTCGGCGGCGATGAACAGCAGCAGGTCGCCCCGGAAGCGGCGCGGCGTGTGGTGCGGGGTGATGCGGCCCAGGTTGTCGATCACCTCGCGCATGTGGGACCTCAGGCCCTCGTCCATGCCTTCGCCGACGTCCTGGCTCATCGGCTGCCGCCGGTCTCCCGGCCGCGGCTGGACGTCGCCGTCCGGGCGGGCGCCGGGCGACACGTCGCGGTAGTCGGCCCCGCCGGTCCCCTCGGGGTAGCCGTCGATCACCGCGAGCAGCCTGACCTGTTCGCCCTGCTCTTCGAGGTGCGTGGCGACCGCCTGGGCGATGAGGCCGCCGAGCGACCAGCCGAGGAGGTGGTAGGGGCCCGTCGGCTGGACGGTCCTGATCTGTTCGGCGTAGTCGGCCGCCATCTCGGCCATGCTCCGGGGCATGGGCTCCGGTCCCGCGAGTCCGCGCGCCTGCACGCCGTAGACGGGCAGGTCCTGCGGCAGGTGCCGGAGGAGCGCCGCGTACGCCCAGCTGAGTCCCGTACCGGTGTGGAGGCAGAACAGCGGCGGCCTGTCGCCCGTCGGGCGCAGCGGCAGCAGCATCTCCACGTCCTCGTGGTCCCCGCCGCCGCGGGCCGCCCTGGTGACGGGACGGCCGTCCCTGGCCTTGCCGCGCAGGGCGAGCAGTCCCCCGGACGTCCGCTTCGCGCGCTCGCCGGTGCGCAGCATCCGCTCGCCGCCGGTCCCGAACGGGCAGGCGACGAACCGTTCACCGGTCGGCGCGGGACCGCCCGCGTACCCGCGGGCCAGCGCGGCTCCCGCGACGTACAGGTCGCCGGTGCCGCCGGGCGGTACCGGGCGCAGGTAGTCGTCGAGGACGAAGGCCCGGGTGCGGGCGACGGGGCGTCCCGCGGGGGCCTCGGCGGGGAGCCGTCCGCCGGGCGCGGTCGTGTGGTCGAGCCACGCGCCCGCGGTCTCCGTGCTGCCGTGGACGCTGACCAGGGCGGCCCGCGGATGGCGCTCAAGCCACTGCCGGGCGGCGTCCGCGCCCGCCGGCGTCCCGGTGCCGCCCACGACCGTGGCGCCGGCCGGCCGCGCCTCGCCGGGGCCCGGTTCGGGGGCGGTGGCCAGCAGCTCGTCGGTGGTGACGAGCAGTGCCGCGCCGTCCGTCGCGGCGAGCACGGGGCCGTCGTCGGCCGCCGCCAGGCGGACGGCGCCGCCCTCGCACAGGGCCGCGAACAGCGGTGCCAGGAGCGCCGGCACGGGGGCGCGCAGGTCGAGTGCCGTCACCGCGTGCCCCGCCGGTGAGACACGCGCGCGGTGTGCCGCCTGGTGGAGCAGCGTCCGGTGTTCGATGACCGCTCCCGTGCCGGGGCCGTCGGCGCCCTCGGGCTCCGTGGTGCCGAGCACGAGCGCCGCCTGCCCGGGCAGGGGCAGCGGCAGCGGCCCCGCCGCGCCGTCCGCCGCGCGCCCGCCGTCGGCCACGGCCGTCCGCGGGTCGTCGAGCGGCAGCATCGGTACGGTGATGCCGTCGGCCAGGAGCGGGGCCGTCGCCGCGTCGCAGACCAGCGCGGCGGGTTCGGCCCTGCGCAGGCAGGCGGGGATGTCCTCCATGGGCCGGTTCGGATCGGCCAGGAGGCAGGCGGCGCCGGCCTTGAGCACCCCGAGCAGCGCGACCACGAGCGCGGCCGTGGGCGGCTGCGCGACGAGGACCACGTCCTCGGCGCCGATGCCCTGCCCGGCCAGCCTGCGCGCGAGCCGGCCGGCCGCGGCGTCCAGTGCGCCATGGGTGAGCGCGCCGTCCCCGCCGAGGACCGCCGGCGCGTCGGGGCGCAGCGCGGCCTGCTCGGCGAGGCGGGCGACGACGGTGCCCTCCGGCAGCGCGGGTGCCTCGTCGTGCCCGGCTCCGATCGCCTGGTGGTGCTCGTCCGGGCCGAGGAGCAGGTCCACCTGGGCCATGCGCAGCCCGGGGTCGGCCGCGATCTGTTCGAGGACCCTGCCGAGCCGTCGCGCGAACGCGTCGACGGTGGGCCGGTCGAACAGGTCGGTGGCGTACCGGACGGTGCCGTCGACGCCCTTCGGGGTGCCTCCGCTCCCGTGCCGCTCGGTGAGGGCGAGCACGAGGTCGAGTTCCCCGACCGGCCGTCCCACCGGCAGGCGGGTGGTGCTCAGGCCCGGCAGCTCCGGCGACTCCCACACCTGGGAGGCGTCGCTGCGCAGGTCGAGGAGGACCTGGAACAGCGGGTGCCGCGCCGCGGGGGCCTGCGGTGACCGGGTGTCGACGAGGCGCGCGAAGGGCACGTCCGGGTTCTGCACCGCCTGCTGGAAGGTGTCCCGTGCCCGGCCGATGAGTTCGCGGAAGGTGGGGTTGCCCGAGGCGTCCGTGCGCAGGACCAGCGGGTCGGCGAAGGGCCCCACCAGGCCGTCGAGGTCGCCTTCCTCGTCCCGGTTGGCCAGCACGGTGCCGAAGGTGACGTCGGGGCCCGCGCCGAGGCCGGAGAGGAGCAGCGTGAGGGCGGCCTGCACGACCATGAAGAGCGTCGCGCTCTCGGCCTCGGCCACCTCCATCAGGCGGGCGTGCAGGTCGCCGTCGACGGCGAGGGGCACCGAGTCCGTCCGGTGCGAGGCGACCGGCGGGCGCGGCCTGTCGGTCGGCAGTTCCTGCTCGGGCTCCAGACCGGCCAGGGCCTTCTTCCAGTACGCGGCCTGCTCGCCGATCAGGCTGTCGGGGTCCTGCTCGTCCCTGAGCATCTCGCGCTCCCAGAGCGCGTAGTCGGCGAACTGCAGCGGCAGCGGGGCGCGTTCGGGGGCGCGGCCCTCGCGGCGCGCGCCGTAGGCCGCCGCCAGGTCGCGGACCAGGACGGTCAGCGACTGGTCGTCCGTCGCGACCCGGTGCACCACCATCAGCAGGACGTGCTCGGTGGCGGAGACCGCGAACAGGCGGCACGTCCAGGGGGTCTCCCTGGTGAGGTCGAATTCGTGGTCGGCGTGGTCGGCGAGGAGGCGCGGCAGCTCGTCCTCGGCCGCCGGTGTCACCGGCAGCGCGGGCCGGGCCGCTTCGGCGTCCAGGACGCGCTGGTGGAGGTCACCGCTGTCGGAGCAGGTGAACGTCGTACGCAGCATGTCGTGCCGTGCGGCGACGTCGCCGAGGGCCGCCTCCAGTGCCGCGCGGTCCAGGGCGCCGCTGAGGCGCAGCGCGATCGGGGCCCGCCGGACCGGTGAGCCGGGGTCCTCCCGCTCCAGGCGCCAGGTGCGCTGCTGGCTCGCCGTGGCGGGGATCTCGTCGGGGTGGTCGACCGGCCGCAGCTCGGGGAGTTCCTTCGACGTCAGGAGCCTGGCGACGCCGAGGGGGGTGGAGGAGCCGAAGAAGCGCCGCATGCTCAGCTCGGTGCCGAACTCCTCGCGGATGCGCGCGGCGAGCCGCATCGCGAGGCCCGAGTCGCCGCCGAGGTCGAAGAAGTTGTCGTCGACGCCCACGCGTTCGAGGTCCAGGATCTCGGCGAACAGCGCGCAGAGCCTCGCCTGGGTCTCGTTCTCCGGTTCGCGCCCGGAGACCCGTCCCGCGAAGTCCGGGGCGGGCAGCGCCCTGCGGTTCACCTTGCCGTTGCGCGTCAGCGGCAGCTTGTCGAGGACGACCACCGCCGCGGGGACCATGTACGACGGCAGCGTGCGCGCCAGGTGCTCGCGGAACACCTCGGTGTCCGTGCCCTCGCCGCCCTCGCCGCCCTCACTGCCCTCACTGCCCTCACCGGCTCCACTGGCTCCACTGCCTTCGCCGTCCTCGCCCGCGGTGACCACGTAGCCGACGAGGCGCTGCTCCCCCGGCCGGTCCTCGCGGAGCACCACCACCGCCTGGCGCACCAGCGGGTGGGCGGCGAGCACCGCCTCGATCTCGCCCAGCTCCACCCGGAACCCGCGGATCTTGATCTGCTCGTCCGCACGCCCCGCGAACAGCAGCTCCCCGCCGGCCGTCCAGCGGGCCAGGTCGCCCGTCCGGTACATGCGGGCGGCGTCACCGAACGGGCAGGCCACGAACCGCTCCGCGGTCAGGTCGGGGCGTCCGACGTAGCCGCGCGCCACGCCGGGGCCCGCGATGTACACCTCACCGGTGACGCCCGGCGGGACAGGGTGGAGGAAGCCGTCGAGGACGTATGTGGCGACGTTGCCCAGCGGGCGGCCGATCGGCGGTGCCGCGTCGTTCGACCTGATCTCCTCGTCCACGGGCCCCGCGGTGGCCATCACGGTCGCCTCGGTGGGGCCGTAGGTGTTCCACACCCGCGCCTGCGGGGTCCAGCGGCTGGCCAGGTCCGCGGTGAGCAGCTCCGCGCCGAGGACCCAGTTCTCCACGCCGGTCAGTTCGTCGGGGTCGAGCAGGCCCAGCAGCGAGGGCACCACGCTGGCGGTGCTGACGCCGGACGCCCGCACCAGTTCGGCGAGCGCTCCCGGCTCGGCCCGCTCCTGCCCCGAGGCGATGACGAGCGTGCCGCCGCCCGCGAGGGTGACCGCCACGTCGAGGACCGACGCGTCGAAGCTGAACGACGCGAACTGCAGGACGGCCACTCCCTCGGCCACGCCCAGGGCCGGCCGCATCGTCTCGGCCAGGTTCGCCACGCCGCCGTGCGCCACGGCCACGCCCTTGGGGCGGCCGGAGGAGCCCGACGTGTAGATGACGTACGCGAGCTGGTCCGGGGCCACCTCGGTTCCGAGGGGTTCGGGGGACTCCGCGGCGAGCGCCCGTACGGTCTCCACCTGGTCGAGCAGGACCGCCCGCGCCGCGCCCGCCGACAGGCCGTCCAGGGTGTCGCCCGTGCCGACGACGACCCGCGCGCCGCTGTCGGCGACGACGTGCGCGAGGCGGTCGGCCGGGTACTCCGGGTCGAGCGGGACGAAGGCGCCGCCCGCCTTCCACACCGCCAGCTCCGCGACGACCATGTCGATGCCGCGCGGCAGGCACAGGCCCACCCGCGTCTCCCGTCCCACGCCGAGCCCGGCCAGATGCCGCGCCAGGCGGTTCGCGCGGGCTTCGAGTTCCGCGTAGGTCAGGGTCTCCTGGCCGCCGCGCACCGCGACCGCGCCGGGCGACCGGCCGGCCCGCGTGCGGATCAGCTCCGGCACCGGCGCGGCGGGGACCTCCGCCGCGGGCGTGTTCCACCGTTCGGTCACCAGGGACCGCTCGGCCTCGTCGGAGAGCCGGATGCGGCCCACCGCGAGCCCGGGGTCGGCGGTCATCTGCCGCAGGGCCCGCACCAGCCGGTCGAGCAGGGCGCGGGCGGCCGGCTCGTCGAAGGCGTCGGAGCGGTAGCTGAGCCGCATCCGCAGCCCGCCGAGCGGGTCCACCACGAGACCGAGCGGATAGCTGATCGACTCGCGCATCCCGGCCTCGGTGAGGACGAGGCCGGCCGGCGCGGGCTCGCGGGGGCCGCCCTCACCGGACTGCTCGGGCGCGTCCATCCCGGTGGGGAAGCTCTCGAACGCCATGAGGGAGTCGAAGGTCGCCCCCGGCCCCGCGATCCGCTGGATGTCCCCCAGGCTCAGGTACTGGTGGTCCATCAGGGCCGACTGCCTGGCCTGTACGTCGGTCAGGAGCTCGGCCACGGTCCGTGCCGGGTCGCAGGGCACGCGCACCGGGACGGTGTTGATGAACAGGCCCAGCATGTTCTCCATGCCCGGCAGTTCGGCGGGGCGGCCCGCGACGGACGCGCCGAAGACCACGTCCTTGCGGCCCGCGAGCTGACCGACGACCAGTGCCCACGCGGCCTCGATCACCGTGTTCAGGGTGATGTCGTGGGCGCGGGTCAGCTCGCCGAGCGCGGCGTTCAGCTCCTCGTCCGCGACGGTGAAGACCTCGCCGGAGGCTCCGGACGCCTCGACGGTCGCCCCCGGCGTCACGGGCACGACCAGCGTCGGCTCCTCCACGCCGGACAGCTCCGCCGACCACGCCTCCTGCGCGGCCTCCTTGTCCTGGCGTCCCAGCCAGGAGAGGAACTCCGAGTAGGGGGTGACCGCGGGCAGCCCGCCGGCGGCGCCCCCCGCCTCGTAGCAGGCCCACAGCTCGCGCCGCAGGACCGGCAGCGACCAGCCGTCGAGCACGATGTGATGGAGCGTCACCATCATGCGGTACCGCTCGTGGCCCGTCTTGACCAGGAGCACCTTCACCAGCGGCGGGCGCGTCAGGTCGAAGCCCTTGTCCCGTTCCTGCGCCCCGATGCGGTCGGACTCCTCGCGGGCCTCGTCCTCGCCGAGGTCCGACAGGTCCTCCTCGCGCCACGGCAGGACGGCCTTCGGCATGACGGTCTGGACGGCCTGCCCGGACCCCGCCACCTGCCGGAAGCCCACGCGCAGGCTCGCGTGCCGGTCGAGGAGCGACTGCCAGGACGCCCGCAGCACCTCGGTGTCCAGCGGCCCTTCGAGACCGACGATCATCTGCTCCACGTACACGTCCGGGCCCTCGTCCGCGAACATCGAGTGGAACAGCAGGCCCTCCTGGAGCGGTGAGAGCGGCCAGATGTCGGCCAGGCCCGGTGCCGCCTGCTCCAGCTTCTCGACCTGGGCCTGGGTGAGCGTGACCAGGGGGAAGTCTGAGGGGGTGTGGCCGCCCGCCGCCGGGTCGCCCGCGTGGGCGGCCAGGCCGGCCAGCATCGCCGCCCAGCCCTCGACCAGGGCGCGCGCCGCCTCCTCGGCCACGAGGTGTTCCGGGCAGGCCAGGCTCAGCGTGAGCCGCGGCCCCTCCGCGAGGTCGTGGACGACGGCGACGGCCTCCAGCGGGTGGGCGACGGGGAGGTGCCCGTCGGCGGCGCCGCCCGCCGGCGCGTCGTCCGTGTCCGCGGGGGCGCCGGGGACCCGGCCGAGGTAGGTGAAGCCGACCCGCGCGGCGGGCAGGGCGGCGAGTTCGGGCGCGGTCGCTCGGTTGAGGTGGCGCAGCAGGCCGTGGCCGAGACCGTCGCCGGGCACGGCGCGCAGCTGTTCCTTGACGCGCTTCACGGTGTCGCCCGCGTCCGGGCCGCCGGACAGGATCTCGTCGAGGTCGGCGGTGCCCACGTCGACGCGTACGGGATGGGTGCCGGTGAACCAGCCGACGGTCCGCGACAGGTCCATGCCGTCGGTCAGCTCCACCCGGCCGTGGCCCTCCACGTCCACCAGGAAGCCGCCCGCCGTGTCGCCGTCCCCGCGCCAGCGCGTGACCGCGGCGGCGAGACCGGTCAGGAGTACGTCGTCGGCGCCCGCGTGGTAGGCGGTGGCCACGCCGGTCAGCAGGGCCGACGTGACGTCGGCCGGCACCGTCACCGAGACCCGCCGGACGGTGGCGGCGACGTCGCGCGCCGGGTCGGCGGGGACCTCGGTGAGCTGCGGGTCGGGGCCCTTGAGCAGTTCCTTCCAGCGCGGGAGTTCCGCGGTCCGCTCCGCGCCGCCGGCCTGTTCGGCCAGTGCGCGCGCCCAGTGGCGGAACGAGGTGGGGACCGGTTCCAGTTCGGGCTTGTGTCCCGCGGCGAGCGCGGCGCATGCCTGTTCCAGGTCGGGCAGCAGGATGCGCCACGACACCGCGTCGACCACGAGGTGGTCGACGACCAGCAGCAGCCGTCCCGCCGTGTCGGGGCCGAGGTCGAACCAGACCACCTGGAGCATGACGCCGGAGCGCGGGTCGAGCCGCGCCACCGCGGCCCGGCTCTCCTCGGCGATCGTCCGGGGCAGGTCGTCGGCGGGCACGGACGCCGCGTCGACCCGGCGCACCCACGATCCGGCCGGGGCCGTGCCGGGGCCCGAGATCACGAGCCGCCGCTCCGGTTCCGTCTCCAGGCGGGCGCGCAGGACGTCGTGGTGGTCGACGACGGCGCGCACCGCGTCGGCCAGGGTCTCGGACCGCAGCGCGGCCGGGGCCTCGACCAGGGCGGACTGCACGACGCGGCCCACGTGTCCGGCGCCGACGCGGTCGAGCAGTTCGTGCATGACCGGCGTCAGGGGCACCTCACCGGTGCCGGGATCGCCGCCGTCCCCGGCCGGGCCGTCGACGGGCGAGGCCACCAGGGCCAGGGCGGCCGGAGTGCGGTGCTCGAAGACCTGGCGCGCGGTGATCGCGAGGCCCGCGCGGCGGGCGCCCGACACCAGCATCATCGACTGGATGGAGTCGCCGCCGAGGGCGAAGAACGAGTCGTCGGCGCCGGCCCGCTCGATCCCGAGCGTCTCGGCGAACAGTCCGCACAGGACCGCCTCGACGGGTGTCAGCGGATCGCGGCCCCGCGCGGTCCGCTCGGGCGCGGGCAGGGCGTCGCGGTCGAGCTTGCCGTTCACGGTGAGCGGCAGCGCGTCGAGGACGACCACCGCCGAGGGGACCATGTGGTCGGGGAGGCGGATGCCCGCGTACGCGCGCAGCGCCTCGGGGTCGACCGCGCCGTCGGCAGGGCCGGTGCCGGGGACGACGTAGGCGACCAGGCGGCGGTCGCCGGGCCGGTCCTCGCGGGCGATGACCGCGACCCGGCCCACCGAGGGGTGCCGGGCGATGACCGCCTCGATCTCGCCGGGCTCCACGCGGAAGCCCCGCAGCTTCACCTGGTCGTCGGCGCGCCCGGCGAAGACCAGCTCTCCCTCGCCGGTCCAGCGGGCGAGGTCGCCCGTGCGGTACATCCGGCCGCCCGCGCCGAAGGGGCAGGCGACGAACCGCTCGGCCGTCAGGTCCGGCCGTCCCGTGTACCCGCGCGCCACTCCCGGCCCGGCGACGTACAGTTCGCCGGTCACGCCGGGCGGCACCGGCCGCAGGAAGCCGTCGAGCACGTAGGTCCGCATGTTACCCAGCGGGCGTCCGATGGGCGGCGGCTCGTCCCGCGGGCCGATGTCCTTCGCCACCGGTCCCGAGGTCGCCATCACGGTGGCCTCGGTCGGGCCGTAGGTGTTCCACACCCGTGCCCGCGGGGTCCAGCGGCTCGCGAGGTCCGCGGTCAGCAGTTCGCCGCCGAGGACCCAGTTCCGTACGCCGGGCACGTCGTCCGGGTCCAGGACGCGCAGCACCGAGGGCACGACGCTGGCGGCCCCGACGCCGCTCTCGCGGATCATGCCCGCCAGCGCCGCGGGGTCGGTGCGCTCCTCGGCCCCGGCGATGGCCAGGGTGCCGCCCGCGGCCAGCGTGACGGCCACGTCGAGCACGGAACCGTCGAAGCCGAACGAGGCGTACTGGAGCATCGTCACGCCCGTGCCGATGCCGAGGGCCGGACGCATCGCCTCCGCGAGGTTCGCCACGCCGTGGTGGGCGAGGGCCACGCCCTTGGGGCGGCCCGTCGAGCCCGAGGTGTAGATGACGTAGGCGAGCTGTTCGGGATGGACGGGCAGGCCGAGCGGCCGGGCGGACTCCGCCGCGATCGTCCGCCCGGTGTCCGGGTCGTCGAGGCGGACGACGCGGTCGGCCTCGACGGGCGGCCCACCGGCGCGGAGCACCACCCGTGCGCCGCTGTCGGCCACCATGTACGCCAGCCGGTCCGCCGGGTACTCGGGGTCCAGCGGGACGAACGCGCCGCCCGCCTTCCACACCGCCAGCTCGCCCACCACCATGTCGACGCCGCGCGGCAGGCACAGTCCCACCCGGTCCTCGCGGCCGACGCCGAGCCCCACCAGGTGCCGGGCGAGCCGGTTCGCGCGCGCCTCCAGTTCGCCGTACGTCACCTCGTCCGCGCCGCAGCGCACGGCCACGGCGCCGGGTGAGCGCACCGCCCACTCCTGGAACGCCGCCAGGGCCGAGCCCGCGGCGACCGGCCTGTCCGTGGCGTTCCACCGCTCCACGACGGTCGCGCGCTCGGTCCCGTCCGTCACGTCGATGTCGCCGACCCGCACCGAGGGGTCGGCCGCGATCTGCTCCAGAACCCGTACGAACCGCTGGACGATCGACTCGGCCGCGGTGCGGTCGAACAGGTCGGGGCGGTAGTCCAGTTTCAGGCGCATCCGGTCGCCGCCGGGGACCGCGACGAGCGTGAGGGGATAGTGGGAGGCGTCGCGCGAGGCGCCCGCGGGGCTGAGCGTCACCGCGCCGGGTCCGGGCGCGGGCCCGGCCGGCGGCAGCGGGTAGTTCTCGTACAGCACGAGGGTGTCGAAGACGGCGGCGGCCCCGGCGAGCTTCTGGACCTCGGCGAGTCCGACGTGCTGATGGGGTATCAGCGCGGACTGGCGCTCCTGGAGTTCCGTCAGCGTCTCGACGACCGGCCTGCGGCCGTCGAGGGGCACGCGCACCGGCAGGGTGTTGATGAAGAGGCCGACCATGGACTCCACGCCCGGCAGTTCGGCGGGGCGCCCGGCGACCGTCGCGCCGAACACGACGTCCGTGCGGCCCGCGAGCCGCGCGAGGACCAGGGCCCACGCGCCCTGCACAACGGTGTTCAGCGTCAGCCCCCTGGCGCGCGACAACTCCGCGAGCGCGCCCGTGAGTTCGGGGGATACGGCCGCGTGCGCCTGCTCGGGGAGCAGGGGGGTGCGGCCCGGGTCGGCCGGTGCCACCAGGGTCGGTCCCTCGGCCCCGGCGAGCTCCGCCCGCCAGGCCGCCGAGGCCGCGTCCTTGTCCTGGCGGGCGAGCCAGGCCACGTACTCGCCGTAGGGGGCGACCCGCTTGAGGGCAGAGGTGTCGCCTCCCGCCGCGTACGTCGCGGAGAGTTCACCCAGCAGCACGAACATCGACCAGCCGTCGAGCAGGATGTGGTGGAGCGTCATGACGAGGCGGTGCCGGTCCTCACCGAACCTGACGAGCAGGAGGCGCAGCAGCGGCGGGACCGCGAGGTCGAAGCGCTCCGCGCGCTCCCGCGCCGTGAGCCGGTCGACCTCCGCCGCGGCCTCGCTCTCCGTGAGCCCGCTGACGTCCGCCTCCCGCCAGGGCAGCACGGCCTCGCGCGGGATGACCTGCACCATGTGGGCGCCGGTGACCGGCCGGAAGCAGGCCCGCAGCGCGGCGTGCCTGGCCAGCAGGGCCTCCCACGACGCCCGTAGCCGACCCGAGTCCACCGGGCCGTTGACGTCCACCGCCGACTGCACGGTGTAGACGTCCGGGCCCTGGTCGTCGAAGGAGGCGTGGAACAGCATCCCCTCCTGCAACGGCGAGAGGGGCCACACGTCCTCGACGAGGGATCGGGGTCGGGTCATCGTTCTCTCTCCTCACAACGGCTGGGTGCCTGACGGCTGGGGCTGCTCACCGGAGAATCCGGCTTCGAGTTCGTCGATCTGGTGTTGTGCGAGGTCGAGGAGGTGGAAGTCGGACGGGGTGTGTCCACCTGCCGTGGGGTCGGCGGCATGACCGGCGAGGCCGTCCAGCATCTTCAGCCAGGTGTCGCCGAGCCGCCGTGCGTCGGCTTCCTCCAGCAGCCGGCTCGCCCAGCTCAGCGTGAGCGTCAGCTCGGGCCCGTCGGCGGTGTCCCTCACCACCGCGCCGGCGTCCACCACGTGCGTGGCGGGCATGCCCGGGTCGACGGAACCGCCGATCGCGGTCTCGCCGGCCAGGTGCCAGGGCCCTGCCGGGCCCGCGGCGGTGCCACCGCCCGCGTCGCCGCCCGCCGCGAACCGGCCCAGGTAGTTGAAGCCGATCTGCGCGGCGGGCGCGGCCCGCAGGACCGGCCCCGTCACGGGGTTGAGATGGCGCAGCAGTTCATGCCCGAGGCCGTCCCCGGGCACCGCCCTGGCCTGTTCCTTGACGGCCTTCACCAAGCTACCGGCAGCCGCGCCGCCCGCCATAGCGGCGTCCAAGTGCTCAGCGGCCACCTCCAGGCGCACGGGACGCACGCTGGTGAACCAGCCGACCGTGCGCAGCAGGTCCACGCCGTCCAGCGGCTCGCGGCCGTGTCCCTCGACGTCGACGAGGAGCCCCGCGGCGGCGTCCGGCCGCCAGTGACCGACCGCGCCCGCGAGCGTCGCGAGGAGGATGTCGTCGACCCCGCAGTGGAAGGCGGCCGTGGCCCGGCCCACCAGGGTGGCCGCCTGCTCGGGCGGCAGCGTCCACGTGTGGTGCAGCAGGGTGCGCACGGTGTCCAGGCCGGGGTCCAGCTCCTGTGCTCCGAGCGGTGGCCGGGGTTTGCCGAGCAGGGTCAGCCACGCGTCGAGTTCGGCGGTCCGCGCCTCGTCCACCGCCTGCGCCGCGAGCAGCTCCGCCCAGCGGCGGAAGGACGTGCCGACCGGGTCGAGCGCCGGTTCGCGCCCCGCGGCCGCCGCCTCGCACGCCGCCCGCAGGTCCGGTACGAGGACCCGCCACGACACCCCGTCCACCACCAGGTGGTGCACCACCAGCACGACGCGGCCCGTGCGTCCGGGCCCCGCGTCGACCCAGACGGCCCGCGCGAGGACGCCGGACGCGGGGTCGAGGCGCTCCACCGCCGCACGCGCCGCACGCCCCGCGATCCCGTCCAGCGCGGCGTCGGCGGCACCGGTCGCGTCCACGCGGTCGACCAGGCCGGCGGCGTCCACCGGGCCCCGCTCGCCGACGATCAGCTTCGGTTCGCCGGGCACCGTGCGGGCCCGCAGCATGTCGTGCGTGTCGAGCAGGGCGCCGAGACCTGCCGCCAGCGTCCGCGTGCCGAGGCCGGCCGGGGCGCCGAGGACCGTCCACTGCGCGAACCCGGGGCGCGCCGCGCGCTCGCCGAGCGCCCGCATCACGGGCGTCCAGGGCACCTCGCCGACACCGATGTCGGTGACGGGGGCCTCGGAGCCCACGGCTTCCGCCACCTCCGCGAGGCGTTCGGGGGTCTTCTCCTCGAAGACCTGACGTGACGTCAGGAGCAGCCCCGCCCCGCGCGCCCGCGAGGCGAGCTGCATCGACATGATCGAGTCGCCGCCCAGCTCGAAGAAGCTGTCGCGGACCCCGACCCGCTCCAGGCCGAGCACCTCGGCGAACAGGTCGCACAGGACCCGCTCGTCCGCGGTGCGCGGCCCGCCGTCCGTCACCCGCCCCGCGAAGTCGGGCGCGGGCAGGGCCGCCCGGTCCACCTTGCCGTTGGCGGTCAGCGGCAGCCGGTCGAGCGGCACGAACGCCGAGGGCACCAGGTGCTCCGGTACGCGTGCGCGCAGGTACGCGGGCAGCTCGGCGACCCAGGCGGTGGCGTCCGTCCCGCCGGTGTGCCGCGCGGGGTCCGCGACGACGTACGCGACGAGACGGCTACCTTCGGTGTGGTCGGCGCGCGCGACGGCGACGGCCTGCACGATGTCGGGGTGCGCGGTCAGGACCGCTTCGATCTCGCCCGGTTCGACGCGGTGGCCGCGGATCTTGAGCTGGTCGTCGGCCCGGCCGAGGAAGAGCAGTTCGCCCCCGGCCGTCCACCGCGCCACGTCCCCGGTGCGGTACATCCGCTCCCCCGCCCCGAACGGGCAGGCCACGAACCGCTCCGCCGAGAGCCCCGCACGCTCCAGGTAGCCGCGCGCGAGCCCGGCCCCGGCGACGTACAGCTCACCGGCCACGCCGGGCGGCACCGGCAGCAGGAACGCGTCGAGGACGAACGCCCGTACGCCGGTCATCGGGCGCCCCATGGGCACGAGGTCGCCGCCCGGCGCCAGCGGGGCGCTCATCGCGGCGCAGACCGTGGTCTCCGTGGGGCCGTACGCATTCACCATCCGCCGGCCGGGCGACCAGCGGTCCACGAGCCCGGGCGGGCACGCCTCGCCCGCCACGACGACGGTCGCCAGCTCGTCCGGCAGCCGTTCCTCGGCCGCGAGGACGCTCGGCGGCACGGTGACGTGGCTCGCCCGCGCCCGGCGCACCGCCTCGTCGAGCGACACCCGCGGCGGCAGCTCGTCCGGCGCCGCCACCACCAGGGACGCGCCCGACAGGAACGCCATGCACAGTTCGGAGACCGCCGCGTCGAAGCTCGGGGAGGCGAACTGGAGCACGCGTGAGTCCGGCCGCACGCCGAAGCGGTCGATCTGCGCCCGCGCGAGGTTGCCGAGGCCCGCGTGGGTGACGACGACGCCCTTGGGCGCACCCGTCGACCCCGATGTGTGGATGACGTACGCGGCGTTGGCCGCCCCCAGGGGCGCCGTCCGCTCGTCGGCGCGCACGGGGCCGCCCGCGCACCGCCGCACCTCGGCCGCGACGTGCGGGTCGTCGGTCACCACGATCCGGCCGGGGAAAGCGGCGGGCACCGCGCTCCGTGAGCCCTCGGTGCACAGCACGACCGGTGGGGCCGCGTCGTTCAGCACGTACGCGATGCGCTCCGCCGGGTATCCGGCGTCCACCGGCACGAAAGCGCCGCCGGCCATCGACACCGCGAGCAGCGACTCGACCATGGTGGCCGACCGCTCGCCGATGACCGCCACCCGGCTCTCCGGGCCGACGCCGTGCCGTGCCAGATACCGTCCGAGGCGCCCGGCCGACTCGGCCAACTCCGCGTAGGTGTAGGTCCGTTCGCCCGCGTCGAGCGCCACCGCGCGGGGCGTGCGCTCCGCCTGCCGCGCGAACAGTTCGGGCAACGGTACCGCGCCGGGCGCCACCTCGGGCGAGCCGTTCCACTCCCGTACGACGAGGTCGCGTCCGGTGGCGGCCACGGCGTCCACCCGGCCCACGGGCGTCGTCGGGTCCGCGACGAACTGCTCAAGGACGCGCACCAGAGCCGCGACCAGTTCCTCGGCGCGGGCCCGGTCGCAGACGTCGGGGCGGTGGACGAAGTCGCCGTGCATGGGCTCACCGGGCGACACCACGAAGGTCAGGGGGTAGTGCCCCATGTCCCTGGGTGTGCCCGCGGGGCTGATGCGCGGGGAGTGCGGGTCGGCGGCCTCCGCGGGCGGGTGGGGGTAGTTCTCGTACACCACGAGCGTGTCGAACGTCGCCGCCCGCCCCGCGAGCTGCCGTATCTCGGAGAGGCCCATGTACTGGTGGGCCATGAGCGCCGCCTGGCGCTCCTGCAGGGCGGCGAGCATGTCGCAGGCGGCCTGGCCCGCCGTCAGCGGAACCCGGACGGGCACGGTGTTGATGAACAGGCCGACCGCCGAATCCGCTCCCGGCAGGTCGGTGGGCCTGCCCGCCACGGTCGCCCCGAACACCACGTCGGTGCGGCGGGCGAGCCGGGCGAGGAGCAGCGCCCAGGCGCCCTGGACCACGGTGTTGACGGTGAGTCCGCGGCTCCTGGCGAGTTCGGCGACGCCCCGCGACAGCTCGGCGGGGAAGGCGAACCGGATGCGGTCGGGCTCCATCGGCACCCGTACCGACTCCTCGGGCACGACCAGGGTCGGCGCGTCGAGTCCCGCCAGCTCCGTCCGCCAGGCTTCGTGTGCGGCCTCCCTGTCCTGCCGGTCGAGCCATGCCAGGTAGTCGCGGTACGACGTGACGGGCGGCAGGCCGCTCCCGTCGCCGCCGGCGGCGTGTGCCGCGTACGCCGCCCGCAGGTCGGTGATGAGGACCGGCAGGGACCAGCCGTCCATCGTGATGTGGTGGCTGGTGATGACGAGGCGGTGCCGGTCGTCGCCGACGCGGATCAGGAGGAGCCGCAGCAGCGGGGCGCGCGTCACGTCGATCCGTGCCGCCCGCTCCTCCTCGGCGAGGCGTTCCGCCTCCGCGTGTGCCCGTGCCTCCGGGAGGCCCGACACGTCGGCCTCGCGCCAGGGCAGTGCGACGTCCCGCGCCACGGCCTGCACGGCCTCGCCCGACGCGAGGCGGTGGAAGCTCGCCCGCAGGATCGGATGCCGGCGCAGCACGGTCTCCCACGCGGCGCGCAGCAGGCCCGCGTCCAGCGGCCCGTCCAGGGCGAGGGCCCGCTGGCCCTCGTAGACGTCCGGCGCGGCCTCGTCGAAGGTGGCGTGGAAGAGCATGCCGGACTGGAGCGGCGACAGCGGCCAGACGTCGTCGAGGCCGGGGACCGCCGACTCCAGCTCCGCCACCTCGTGCTGCGCCAGGGTGGCGCGGAGGAAGTCGCCGGGGGTGTGCCCGCCCGCGCCGGGCTGCCCGGTGTGCGCGGCGAGGCCGGCGAGGGTCGCCGCCCAGGCCCGGCCGAGCCGTTCGGCGTCCGCCTCCGTGACCAGGAGGGCGGGGTGGCTGAGGGTGAGCGTCAGCTCGGGCCCCTCCGGGGTGTCCCGCACCGCGGCCCCGGCCTCGATGGCGTGGGTGGCGGGCATGCCGGGGTCGGCCGAACCGCCGATCGCGCTCTGTCCCGCGGGCTGCCACAGGCCGTCGGCGGAGGCGGGGCCCGCTCCGAACCTGCCCAGGTAGTTGAAGCCGATCTGCGCGCGGGGGGCGGCCTCAAGAGCGGGGGCGGTCGCGGGGTTGAGGTGGCGCAGCAGCGCGTGCCCGAGGCCGTCGCCCGGCACCGCGCGCACCTGCTCCTTGACCGCCTTGAGGAGTGCGCCGGCCGCGGGGCCGCCCGCCCGCGCCTCGTCGAGGTCCAGCCCCGCCACGGTGAGGCGCACGGGGTGGGCGCTGGTGAACCAGCCGACCGTGCGCGACAGGTCCACCTCCCCGACCGGCTCCCGGCCGTGCCCCTCGACGTCGACCAGGAGCCCCGTGGCGGTCTCGGGCCGCCAGTGCGCGACGGCGCCCGCGAGGGCGGCGAGCAGGACGGCGTCGACTCCGCAGTGGAAGGCCGCCGTGGTCCTGCCCACCAGTGTGGCCGCCTGCTCCGGCGGCAGCGTCCAGGACGTCCGCCGCAGGGTCCGCAGGGTGTCCACGTCCGGGTCGAGCGCCCGGCTGCCGACGGGCCGCCGGTCCTCGCCGAGCAGGGTCAGCCAGTCGTCGAGTTCGGCGGTGCGCCGCTCGTCGGCGGCCTCCGCCGCCAGCAGTTCCGCCCAGCGCCTGAAGGAGGTGCCGACCGGTGCGGGCCGCGGCTCGCGCCCGGCTGCCGCCGCCTCGCAGGCGGCCCGCAGGTCCGGTACGAGCACCCGCCAGGACACCCCGTCCACCACCAGGTGGTGCGCGACGACCACCAGGTGCCCCTGGTGCCCGGGTCCGGCGTCGACCCACACCGCGCGCACCATCGCGCCCGATGCCGGGTCGAGGCGGCCCGCCGCCTCGCGGGCCGCCCGCTCGGCGACGTCGTGGCCGTCCCCGGGCGCCGCGGTCACCCGGGACACCAGCGCGGCGGCGTCCACCGTCCCCGGCTCCCCGACGACCAGCTTCGGCTCGCCGGGGACCGTGCGGGCCCGCAGCATGTCGTGCGTGTCCAGGACCGTGCCGAGCCCGGCGGCCACCACGTCGAGTCCGAGGCCGGCCGGGACGCCGAGGACCACCCACTGCGCGAATCCGGGCCCGGTGGCGCGCTCGCCGAACGCCCGCATCACCGGCGTCCAGGGCACGTCGCCCACGCCCACGTCGGCGGCCTCGGCCTCCTGCCCGGCCGCGGCGACGACCCGTGCGAGCCGTTCCGGCGTCTTCTCCTCGAAGACCTGCCGCGGCGTCAGCACGAGGCCCGCCTCTCGGGCCCGCGCGGCGAGCTGCATGGAGCTGATCGAGTCGCCGCCCAGCTCGAAGAAGCCGTCCTCCGCCCCGACCCGCTCCAGGCCGAGCACGTCCGCGAACAGCCCGCACAGGACGCGCTCGGTCCCGGTGCGCGGCGCGCGTCCCGTCACCCGGGCGGCGAAGTCCGGCGCGGGCAGCGCGCCCCGGTCGAGTTTGCCGTTGACGGTCAGCGGCAGGGCGTCGAGGACGACGACCGCCGCGGGGACCATGTACTCCGGGAGCCGGTCCGCCAGGTGGGCCCGCAGCTCCCGCCCGTCCACGTCCGGGCGCTCCGGAACCGGGACCACGTACCCGACGAGCCGCCGCTCCCCCGGCACGTCCTGACGCGCGAGGACCACGGCCTGGGCGACCGCCTCGTGTCCGGCGAGGACCGCCCGCACCTCGTCCGGCTCCACCCGGAACCCGCGCACCTTGACCTGCTCGTCCGCGCGCCCCGCGAAGAGCAGCTCGCCCTCGGGCGTCCAGCGCGCCAGGTCGCCCGTCCGGTACATGCGGTCCGGGTCGCCCGGCAGCCGGAAGGGGTTCGCCACGAACCGCTGGGCCGTCAGGTCCGGCCGGTGGAGGTAGCCGCGCGCCAGGCCGGGGCCGACGACGTACAGCTCGCCGACGGTTCCGGGGGCGACCGGCCTCAGGAAGTCGTCGAGGACGTACACCCGGCTGTTGGTGAGCGGGCGTCCGACCGGCACCGGCCCTTCCCCCGTCGCGCGCAGCGGTTGGCTCATCGCGGCGCAGACGGTCACCTCCGTCGGTCCGTAGGCGTTGACGAGGCGGCGGCCGGCCCAGCGCCCGGCCAGCCACGGCGGGCACTCCTCACCCGCGACGATCAGGGTCTCCACGGTGTCCGGCAGCGCGTCCACCGTCGCGAGGACCGAGGGCGGCACCGTCATGTGCGTCACCCCGAACTCGGCGGCGACGTCGGCGAGCGGGACGTGCGGCGGCAGCCGGTCCGCGCCCGCCACCACGAGCGCCGCTCCCGAGAGGAGCGCCATGCACAGCTCGGAGACGGCGGCGTCGAAGCTCCAGGCCGCCAATTGCAGGACGCGGGAGTCGGGGCGTACGGCGAACCGCTCGATCTGGCCGGCGGCGAGGTTGCCGAGGCCGGCGTGGGTGACCACGACGCCCTTCGGTGTCCCGGTCGAGCCGGAGGTGTAGATGACGTAGGCGGGGTCCGTCGCGCGGGCCCGGCCGTGCCCGGCCCGGTGTGCCCGTCCGTCGCGCGGCCGGGACGTCGCGTCGTACGGCCAGCGGGGCACGTCCGCCGGGAGCACCGCTTCGGTCGTGCCCGTGCAGACCACGAGCGCGGGGCTGGCGTCGGCGAGGACGTGCGCGATCCGCTCGGCGGGGTGGGCCGGGTCCACCGGGACGAACGCCGCTCCCGCCCTGGCCACGCCCAGCAGGACCGCGACCACGTCGGCCGAGCGTTCCATGACCACGCCGACGAGGTCGCCGCGGCGCACGCCGCGCGCCCGCAGCTCGCGCGCCACGTGGTCGGCGGCCCGGTCGAGGCGCGCGTACGTCCACCGCCGGTCCGCCGCGATCACCGCCACCGCGTCCGGGGTCCGCCGCGCCTGCGCTGCGAACAGCTCTCCGAGCGTGCCCGCCGGGACGGGCCTGTCGGTGGCGTTCCACCGGTCGAGCACCGCGGAACGCTCGGCCTCCTCCAGTACGTCGATGTCGCCCACCCGCAGCGCCGGGTCGGCGGCGAGCCGCTCAAGGACACGGACGAGCTGCCTGCCCGCGCGCAGGGCCTGCCGCCCGTCGCACACGTCCGGCCGGTAGGTGACGCGGACGCCCAGGCGCTCGTCGGGTACGACACCGATGGCCAGCGGGTAGTGCGTGCCGATCCGGCTGTCCACCTGGGTGAGCGCGACGCCGGCGCCGGACGGGCCGGGCTCGGGCCGGGGCGCGGTGCCTCGCGGGTAGCTCTCGAACATCAGCATGGTGTCGAAGACGGCACCGGCCCCACCGGCCGCCTGGATGTCCGGCAGCCCGAGGTGCTGATGTGCCATCAGTGCCGTCTGCCGCTCCTGGAGTTCGCTCAGCATGGCGAGGACCGGCTGCCGGGCGTCGAGCCGTACGCGGACCGGCAGCGTGTTGATGAACAGGCCGATCATCGACTCCACGCCGGGGATCTCCGCGGGGCGTCCCGCGACCGTGGTGCCGAACACCACGTCGGTGCGCCGGGCGAGGCGGGCGAGGACCAGCGCCCACGCCCCCTGCGCCACGGTGTTGACCGTCAGGCCCCGGGCGCGGGCGAGTTCGGTCACGGCGCGGGTCGCATCGCGCGACAGGCGCACCGAGCGTTCCTCGCACGGGACGGGGGCGCTGCCCAGCTCCGCCGGGGCCACGAGGGTCGGCTCTTCGGCCCCGGCCAGCTCGTCGCGCCAGGCGGTCCGTGCCGCCTCCGTGTCCTGCCGTCGCAGCCACGCCAGGTAGTCACCGTACGAGGCCGTGCGGCCGGGCGGGGACGGCTCGCCCGGCGCCGCGAGGGCGGCGGCCACCTCGGCGAGGAGGATCGGCGTCGACCAGCCGTCCGCGACGATGTGGTGGCTGGTGACGACCAGCCGGTGCCGCCGCTCGCCGACGCGGATCAGGAGGAGCCGCAGCAGGGGCGCCGCCGTCAGGTCGAGGCGTTCGGCCGCCTCGGCCGCGGCGAGGCGGTCCGCCTCCGCGAGCGCCTCGGCCTCCGTACGGTGTGACAGGTCGACCTCGCGCCAGGGCAGTTCCGCCTCCCGCGCCACGGCCTGCACGGCCTCGCCCGACGCGAGGCGGTGGAAGCTCGCGCGCAGCGCGTCGTGCCGCACGAGCAGCCCCTGCCACGCGGCCCGCAGCCTGGCGGCGTCCAGCGGCCCGTCCACGGCGAGCACGCGCTGACTCTGGTAGGCGTCAGGGCCTTCCCCGGCCGCGGACCGCGGGTTCTCCCCGTCGAACAGGGCGTGGAACAGCATGCCTTCCTGCAACGGCGAGAGCGGCCATACGTCGGCCAGGTCCGGCACCGCCGCCTCCAGCCGCTCGACTCCGTCCTGCGTCAGGGTCCCGGCGGTCAGGAGCGGGAAGTCCCGGGGCGTGTGGCCGCCCGCGCCGGGGCTCGCCGTGTGTTCCGCGATGCCGCCGAGCAGCCGCGTCCAGGTGCTGCCGATCCGCTCGGCCTCCTGCTCGCCGAGGACGGCCCCCGGCCAGCTCAGCCGCAGTTCGATGGCGGGGCCGTGCGGGGTGTCCCGCACGGCCACGTTCGCCTCCAGAACGTGCGGCAGGGGCGCGTCGGGGGGTACGGAACCGCCGATCGCGGTCTCGCCGGTCAGCTGCCAGGGGGCGCCCGCGCCGGTGCCGCCCGGGGTGAACCGGCCGAGGTAGTTGAAGCCGATCTGCGGGGCGGGCGCGGCCTTGAGGGCGGCGGCGGTCGCGGGGTTGAGGTGGCGCAGCAGGGCGTGGCCGAGCCCGTCGCCCGGCACGGACCGCGCCTGCTCCTTGACGGTCTTCAGGAGCCTGCCCGCGTCGGTGCCGCCCGCCAGGGCCCGGGAGAGGTCGATCCCCGTCACGTCCAGGCGCACGGGCCGGGCGCTGGTGAACCAGCCCACGGTGCGCGACAGGTCCGCCTGCCCGACCGGCTCCCGGCCGTGGCCCTCGACGTCGACCAGGATTCCCGGGCCGGCGTCCGGCCGGCAGTGCGCGACGGCGCCCGCCAGCGCGGCGAGGAGCACGTCGTCCACGCCGCAGTGGAACGCGTTCGGCATCCGGTTCAGCACCCACTCGGCCTGGGCGGGCGGTACGGTCCACGCGCGCTGGCGCAGGGTGCGCACGGTGTCGACGTCCGGGTCGAGGGCCCGGTGCCCGAGCGGGGACTGTGGCGCCGCGCCGAGCAGGGCCAGCCACTGCTGGAGCTCGGCGGCCCGCCGCTCACCGGTGGCCTCGGCGGTCAGCAGCTCCGCCCAGCGGCGGAACGAGGTCCCGACCGGGTCGAGGCGCGGCGCGCGTCCGGCGGCGACCGCCTCGCAGGCGGCCCGCAGGTCCGCCGTCAGCACCCGCCAGGACACTCCGTCCACCGCCGAGTGGTGGGCCACGAGCACCAGCCGGCCCACCTGGCCGGGTCCCGCGTCGACCCAGACGGCACGGACCATCACGCCGGCGCCCGGATCGAGCAGTTCCACGGCCTCGCGCGCCGCCCGCCCCGCGGCCTCGTCCAAGGCCGCGTCCGCCGCCACGTTCCCGCCCACGTCCACGCCCACGCGCTCGACGAGGCGCCCCGCTGCCACGGAACCCGGCGCGCCCACCAGTGACGTGTGCTCTGCGGGGAGCGTGCGGGCCCGCAGCATGGCGTGGGTGTCCAGTACGGCGTTCAGCCCGGCGGTGAGGACGTCGAGGCCCAGGCCGGCGGGGGCGCCGAGCACCAC
>NZ_JBFAHX010000025.1:0-111964 GCF_040654435.1 Streptomyces sp. NPDC050703 | reverse complement strand
GGGATGTCCTGGGCGTCGGCGATGGCCTCGGCCTTCAGTGGCCCGTCATCGCGTGACGCGGCGAGTTGCAGTGCGGCACGTACCGCGTAGTCCGCCCTGGCTGAGATCCGCATACGGGCATTATCCGGTACGGAGCGGACCGGTGACCGCCGAGGCGGCCAACGGGGTCAGGCCGCCGAAGGCGTGTAATGGGCGGCCTCGTCTCCCTCGACGACACGGCTGGGCGTGCCGTCGACACCGACGGGGGCGTCGCCCGCGACGGTCACCCGGTGCAGCAGGCGCGGCAGGTCGCCGTAGTCGTCGGGGGCGTAGTGCTGGGTGATGCGGTTGTCGAACAGGACGAGGTCGCCCGGCGACCAGACCACGCGCACGATGTTCTCGGGACGCGTGACGTACGCCTGGAAGATGCGCAGCAGATCGCGGGACTCGGAGGGACTGAGCCCGATGATGCTCTGGGCGAAGCCGCCGATGAAGAGACCGCGCTCCCCGGTCTCGGGGTGGACGCGCACGACCGGGTGCGCGGTGCGGTACTTGCGGGAGACGAACCGCCTGCGGTGCTCGGCGGCCTTCTCGGTCTTCGGGGCCGCGTAGTCGTAGTCGTTGGTGTGCACGGCCCACAGCCGGTCCGCGAGATCGCGGAGCGCGTCCGGCAGATCCCGGTACGCGGCGGCCGAGTTGGCGATGAGCGTGTTGCCGCCGTACGGCGGGACCACGATGCTGCGCAGCGTGGACGCCTTCGGGGGCGTGCGGACGAAGGTGACGTCCGTGTGCCAGTGGTTGGCACGGATTCCCTCGCCGCCGTCGACGGGCAGGATCTCGGGCCGGCCGTCGACCGAGGGGACCGTCGGGTGCGCGGCGGTCAGTTCACCGAAGAGCGAGGCGAAGCGGAGCTGGCCCGCGTCGTCGAGGCCCTGGTCGCGGAAGACGAGTGCCTTGTGTTCGAGGAGCGCGGAGTTGATCTCCGCGACGATGGCGGGGTCGAGTTCCGCGGAGAGGTCCACACCGTGGATCTCGGCGCCGATACGACCGCCGATCCTGCGGATGTCGAATCCTGTGCCGGTGGTGCTCATGTGCGGGTTTCCTTTCACGGGGGCGGATGAGGGCATGGGGTGGGTGAGGACAGAGGGCGAGGGGGGCTCTGGACGGTCGCGGCCGGTGTGCGCGCGGGTCACCCGGCCGTGGGGACGCGCCAGGAGCTGAGCCGTCGCTCCGCGGCGACCAGGAGCTGGTTGAAGGCCACGCCGATGGCGGAGATCGTGATGATGCCCGCGTACATCTGCGGGATCGCGAAGTTGTACTGCGAGGCGTTGATCAGATACCCCAGGCCGGCCTTGGCGCCGATCATCTCGGCGGCCACGAGGACCAGGATGGACACCGCTCCCGCCAGCCGGATGCCGGTGAACATCACCGGTACGGAGGCCGGCAGGATCACCTTCTGGAACAGCCGGGGCGCCGGCAGGTCCATCGACCTGGCCAGTTTGAGCAGGGTCGGGTCGACGTTGCGCACCGCGCTGATGGTGTTGAGCAGGATCGGCCACGTGCAGGCGTACACGACGATGGAGATCTTCGAGGTCTCGCCGATGCCGAGCAGCAGCACGAACACCGGCAGCAGGGCGAGCGCGGCGGTGTTGCGGAAGACTTCCAGGAGCGGCCCGAGGAGGTCCGCGACGGGCCGGTACCAGCCGATCAGCAGCCCGAGCGGTACGGCGAGGGCCACGGCGATGCCGAAGCCGCTGAAGGAGCGCACCAGGCTGGCCCGTGCGTTGTCGGCGAGCTGCCCGTCGGCGGCCAGGCCCCACCAGGCGTCGGTGACCTCGCTGAACGGCGGCAGGAAGGTCCGGTCGACGAGACCGAGGCGGGGCGCGGTCTCCCACAGCAGCAGGAGCGCCGCGACGGCCGCGGACCTGGTCACCGCGTTGAGCAGCAGCCGCGGCAGCCGGTGCGCCACCCGGCGGCCGAGCGCCGCGGGGGCCGCGGCCGACCGGGGCCCCGGTGGCGCCACTTCCGGCGGCGTGGCCTTCGAGGACGGTGGTGAGGGCGTCCGCGGGGGTGTCTTTCGCAGCCTCACCTTCTCGGGTACGGAGCTACCGGGCGGGGCCCCGGTGGACTGCTCGGGGGCGGCGGTGGCCGGCCCCTCGGGAGCGGCGGCGCGGGTCGTCGGACTCATGAGGCAACCTCTTCCTTCTCCAGCTCCTGCGCCCTCGCCACCTCGTCGCGCAGGAGCGACCAGATCTCGTGCCGGTGCCGCGCGAACTCCGGGCTGGAGCGGACGTCGTCCGTGCCCGATCGGGCCTCGAAGGCGATCGGCACGATCCGTTTGATCCGCCCCGGCCTCGACGACATGACGGCGACGCGCTGCCCGAGGCGGACGGCCTCGTCGATGCCGTGGGTGATGAAGACGACGGTCTTCCCCGTGCGCTGCCAGATGCGCAGCAGTTCGTCCTGGAGCGACTCCCGGGTCTGGGCGTCGAGCGCGGCGAACGGCTCGTCCATCAGCAGGACGCCGGGGTCGTAGGCGAGACTGCGGGCGATGGCCACGCGCTGCCGCATCCCGCCGGACAGCTCCTGCGGATGGCGGTCCTCGAATCCCCTGAGGCCCACGAGGTCCAGGAACTCCCGGGCCCGTGCCGCGCGTCGCCGACGCGGTACGCCGGTGGCCTCCAGGCCGAACTCGACGTTGCCCTGGGCGGTGCGCCACGGCAGCAGCGCGTACTGCTGGAACACGATGCCGCGGTCGAGGCCGGGGCCGGTCACGGGCGTGCCGTCCACCAGGATGCGCCCGGTGGTGGGCCGGGCCAGACCGCCGAGGAGGTCCAGCAGCGTCGACTTCCCGCAACCGCTGGGTCCGACCAGGACGAAGAACTCCCCGTCCGCTATCTCCAGGTCGATGCCGTCCAGGGCGGTGACGGGCCCGGACCGCCGGGTGCCCGCGCGGCCCTTGGCGGCGAACTCCTTGCGCACACCCTCGAAGACGATCTTCGGCGCGGTGGGTACGGGGGTGGTGGTTACGGGGGTGGTGGGTTCCGGCATGGGTCAGTTCCCGCTCTCGCCAGAGGCGTTGTACTCGTTGGTGTAGAGGTCGGCCCGGTCGACCCGGCCCTTTTCGATGTCGCCGCGCTCGGCCAGCCAGTCGATCCAGAGCTGGAGTTCCTTGCCGGTGATCAGGCCGCCCTTCTCGGCGACCCCGTAGGACTTCCAGTACTTGAGGGGAGCGGTGTCCTCGTTGCGTCCGCGCTTCTCCATGATTCTCGTCATCCGGTCGATGACCTCTGCGCGCGGTGTGGAACGGGACCATTCGATGGCCCGTCCGACAGCGGTGACGAACGTACGGGCCGTGTCGGGATTGGCCTTCAGGAAACGGTCCGTCATCACGAAAGTGCCCGCGCTGAAATCACCGAGGAGTTCATGGTCGGTGAACAGCGGACGGATTCCGCCGGCCGCGAGTGCCTTGTCCCGCAGGACGCCGCCGAGCACGGCCACTTCTATCTGTTTCTGCCGCAGGGACTGCTCGGTGTTGACCGGCGGCACCACCAGCGGCTCGACCTTGTCCCTGTCCTTGCGGGACAGCCCGCCCCGTTGCAGGTAGATGTCGAGCATGGCCTCGGAATGGGCACCGAGGGTGTTCATCCCGACCTTCGCGCCGATCAGGTCACGGGGGGAGCGGATCGGGCTGTCCTCAAGGACGTAGAAGCCGTTGTAGGCGTCCTTGTCGGCGCCGTAGTAACTGATGACCGCCTTGATCGGGGCGTTGTTCGCGGCGAGTTTGACGACCGCGCCGTTGAAGGCGCCGCCGAAGTCCGTCTGGCCCGTGGCCGCGGACTGGATGTCCTGGGGCCCGCTGATGGTGTTGCCGACCCACTTCAGCTTCACGTCCTTCAGATAGCCCAGGTCGGCGGCGAGTTCGGGCAAGGTGACCTGCCCCGCCCAGCCCTGGTAGCGGAGCGTCTTGGTCCGGCCCCCGCCGGACGTGGCGGTCGCCGATGCGCCACAGCTCACGGCCGCCGCGGAGAGAGCGAGCAGGGAGAGGAACTGACGTCGGGTCGATGCCTTGGCGGCCATGTATGCGTCCTGTTCGAAATGCGCGAGGAAAAGGGGAAACGAACCGCGCGGGCAGGAGGAAAAGGGGCGCGTGGAAAAGCGGTGCCCGGCGGCGGACTTACTGTCCGGCGGCACAGATGGCGCTGGCCTGACGTCGCAGATCGACGTGCAGGCGCGCGGTGAATTCCTCGTGCATGCTCACACCGAGAGCGTCCCAGCGGAGATCGGCCGGGTCAACGCCGTGAGGGAGGGCTTATGTCGCCCGCAACGCAGGAAACCCCGGTGAAGTACGGCGTTCACAATGAGCCGGCCCCGGAGGACCGGCGCATTGCTGGGCTCAACCGCGGACGCCGCCGTACCGCATCCGCCCGGGGATCAGGGCACCAGCACGGCCCTGCCGAACACCTCCCCGGCGTCCATCGCGCGGTGGGCCCTGGCCGCCTGGGACAGGGGGAGCGTCTCGTGTACGACCGTGCGCAGGTCCCCGTGCGCGGCATCGGCGAACTGGGCGGAGCGTACGGCCTGCCGGTAGGGGCCGGGCACGGTGTCCGCGCTGAACGTGGCGAACGACAACGACCTGCGGAAGGCGTCCATGGGCCGCATGCCGAAGTCCGCCGGAGGCAGCCCGCCGGCCACACCGACGGCCAGATACCGCCCGTTGTCCCGCAACCGGTCCGGGAAGTGGGGGAGCTGGGGGCCGCCCACCATGTCGAGCACCACGTCGAAGCCCGCGGGCGCGTCGGCGCCGCCCTCGCCGGTGCGGTCGAGGACGTGGGTCGCACCGGGGTCGCGCAGGCGGGCGCCGCGTTCGGGCGTCGAGGTGGTGACCGCCACCGCGTTCGCGCCCCGCCCTGCCGCGAGCTGAACCGCCGTGATGCCGTGAAGGGTCAGGCGGGCAGGACGAACGGCGGGTGCGCGCCGTTGAGGACGAAGTCGCCGACGTCGCGGAGCCGGTGGGCGCCCGGCGCGTGCAGGGCGTGGGTCCGGGCGTTGCGCCAGAAGCGGTCGAAGCCGAGCCGGGCGGAGGCGGAGGTGGCGCCGATGATGTCGAGTGCGCGAGTGGTGGTCTCCCGCACGGCGTCGGCCGCGGCGGCTTCGGCCATCGCCACGAGGACCGAGATCTCCGCGTACTCGTCGTACGAGAGCTTCGCGCCCCGCGCGAGCCCTTCGCCGACGGCGTCCAGGGCCTGCGTGCCGAGCGCGGACGCGGAGCGGGTCAGGACCGTCAGCTCTCCGTGCACGGTGAGCGCGTGCGGGTCCCGCGGGGCTTCGACGGGCCACGCCGGCTGCCGGGCCGAGTGCCCCGCCCTGCTGTACTCGCGGGCCTCGGCGAGCACCCCCTCGGCGATCCCCAGGCGGAGCTGGACGGCGAGGAGGCGCCCGACGGGGGAGGCCAGGGCGGCGGGCGGCGACAGGATGTCCTCGTCGGCGGAGAGCGAGCCGAGCACGTCGTCGCCGGACACCCGCACGGCGTCGAACTCCACCGTGCCGCCCGCGGCGAGGCGCTGGCCGAAGGTGTCGGCGTCGTCGTCGATCCGCACCCCGGGGTGGGAGGCGTCGACGACGACGGCCAGGGGTTCGCCGGTGTCCCCCCGCATGGCCCGCACGGCGACGCGGTCGGCGACGAGGACGCCGGTGGTGTGACTCTGCCGTCCGCTCACCGTGTAACCCTCGCCCCACCTGGTGAGTGTCAGGGGCGGCTCGCGGTGGGCGAAGCCGCCGCCCCAGCACGACTGCTCCGCCGCGGTACGCCGCTCGACGCGGTCGGCGAGCGGCGGCTCACCGAAGAAGCGGGCGCCGCTGGACAGGAAGTAGTGCGAGCCGAGGAGTTGGGCGATCGAGCTGTCCGCGGCGGCGATCTCCCTGACCACGGCGTAGGCGGTGGGCCAGTCCGCGCCGCCCCCGCCCGCCTCGGCCGGTACGAGCAGCGTCAGGAGACCGGCCTCGCGCAGCCGGGACACCTCGTCGAACGGCGTCTTCCCCGCCTGGTCCCGCGCGGACGCGTCGGTGGCCAGGTCGTCCGCCGCCTCACGGGCCACGCGCAGCCAGTGCTCACGGCCGGGCCCGTCCCGCTCGGAGTCCGGAGCGGGAACGGCCGGTGCGGTGGCGACGCCCATGGCGGAGGTCTCCTCAAGTTCGGTCCCGATACACGGCGTTGGGCGGTCCGGCTGCCGGTGTGCCCCAACGGTGTGTACGGGGCACGTTCCTCATCCTCCGCACGCGGCGAGCAGGCGTCAATACTTTCCTAGTAAAACAGTAGGGAAGGTGGAGAAGGTGCGGAAGCGGGTGTGAGTAGTTGAGGTCCAGGGAATCCCGGTGAGAACGATCATGGTCGGCCGGCACGTCGGCTGGAGGGTCCGCTGGGGTGCACGGAAAGATGGTCGGGCGGTCGTTGGTGCTGGCTACGGTCCGTTTCGTGCCGGTGGGGTTTCTGACTGATGAGGCACTGGCCCGACATGCTCCGGGTCGCGGGATCGCTCATCACCCATCAGGTGCGGGCGTACGACCTGCTGCGGATGTTCGGCCGCGAGGGCCACCCGACCCCGCTGGGGGCGGCGTTCGCCGAGTACGGGCGGATCGACAAGACCATGCACCTGCTCGCCCTGGTCGACCCGGTCGACGACACCTACCGCCGGCTGATGAACCGGCAGCTGACCGTGCAGGAGTCCCGCCACCGGCTCGCCCGCGCGATCTGCCACGGCGGCCGGGGCCAGATCCGCCAGGCTTGCCAGGCCAGCGGCCCCGGCCAGGGGCTGTGCCCCCTGCGCGATCCCGAGGCCGCGCGGGAGGAGGAGCCGGAAGAAGGGTGAGCGTCGCCGTTCAGCTGCCGCAGGCGCAGCCCGAAGCCGCCGGCACGGGCTCGGTGCTCTCCTCCTGGCCGGAGCAGCAGGCGTCCCCGCCGGCGACGGGGCTCTTGCCCATCTGGTCGGCGTCTGCCTTGACGACGTAGACCTCCCACGGCTCCTTGCCGGGGCCGGTCACCCAGACCTTGTCCTGGACGGCGTAGCAGCAGGAGGTGTCGTTCTCCTCGAACGTGGCGAGCCCCGCCTCCTTGAGGCGGTCGGTGGCCGCGGTGACCTCGTCGGTGGTCTCCACCTCGACGCCGAGGTGGTCCAGGCGGGTTTCCTGTCCCGGCTCGCCCTCGATGAGGACGAGCTTGAGCGGCGGGGTCGTGATCGCGAAGTTCGCGTAGCCGGGACGGCGCTTGGCGGGCTCGACGCCGAACAGCTTGGAGTAGAAGGTCACCGACGCTTCGAGGTCGGCGACGTTGAGCGCGAGCTGGGCACGGGACATGGCGGTCTCCCCGGTTCGGTTGTATCGATGCCTGTCGATGCAACCTTGCGCCTTGGATCGAAAAACGTCAACATAGAAGCATGTCGAAACAAGAGCTTGTGGTGCTCGGGCAGGACGGCGCCGAGGGCTGCTGCCCCGCCCTGCTGAGCGCCCCGCTGGACGAGGACCAGGCCGAGACGCTGGCGAAGGTGTTCAAGGCCCTGGGCGACCCGGTCCGGCTGCGCCTGCTGTCGATGATCGCCTCACGCGCGGGCGGAGAGGTCTGCGTCTGCGACCTCACCCCGGCCTTCGACCTGTCACAGCCGACGATCTCCCACCACCTCAAACTGCTGAAGCAGGCCGGACTCATCGACTCCGAGCGGCGCGGAACCTGGGTGTACTACCGACTGCTGCCGCAGATGACCGACCGCCTCGCGGCGATCCTCACCCGCCCCGCCGGACAGCCCCTGACCGAGACCGCGTCTGCCGGGGCCGCCTCGTGAGCGGCGAAGCGACCACCACGGTGGTACCCGCGGGGCCGGTTGCCGGGCGGCTGTCGTTCCTGGACCGGTTCCTCGCCGTGTGGATTCTGATCGCGATGGCGGCCGGCCTCGGCCTGGGCCGCCTCGTGCCCGGTCTCGGGGACGCGCTCGCGAAGGTCACCGTCACCGGCGTCTCGCTGCCGATCGCGCTCGGCCTGCTCGTGATGATGTACCCGGTGCTCGCCAAGGTCCGATACGACCGCCTCGGAACCGTCACCCGCGACCGGCGCCTGCTGATCCCGTCCCTGCTCCTGAACTGGGTCGTCGGCCCGGCCCTGATGTTCGCCCTGGCCTGGATCTTCCTGCCGGACCTGCCCGAGTACCGCACGGGCCTGATCATCGTCGGCCTCGCCCGCTGCATCGCCATGGTCATCATCTGGAACGACCTCGCCTGCGGCGACCGCGAAGCCGCCGCCGTCCTGGTCGCCCTGAACTCCGTCTTCCAGGTGCTCGCGTTCAGCCTGCTGGGCTGGTTCTACCTCTCCGTCCTGCCCGGCTGGCTCGGCCTGGAGCAGACCGCGCTCGACGTGTCCGTCTGGGAGATCGCCCGCAGTGTGCTGATCTTCCTCGGCGTCCCGCTGCTGGCCGGGTTCCTCACCCGCCGCCTCGGCGAGAAGGCCAAGGGCCGCACCTGGTACGAGACGAAGCTGATCCCCCGCATCGGCCCGTTCGCCCTGTACGGCCTGCTGTTCACGATCGTGGTGCTGTTCGCCCTCCAGGGCGACGCCATCACCTCCCAGCCGCTCGACGTCGTCCGGATCGCGCTGCCGCTGCTGGTGTACTTCGCCCTCATGTGGGCCGGGTCCATGGCCGCCGGGCGCGTGGTCGGACTGGACTACCCGAAGGCCACCACGCTGGCGTTCACGGCCGCGGGCAACAACTTCGAGCTGGCCATCGCGGTCGCCATCGCCACCTTCGGCGCTACCTCCGGCCAAGCCCTCGCCGGAGTCGTCGGCCCCCTCATCGAGGTCCCCGTCCTCATCGGCCTCGTCCACGTCGCCCTCGCCGCCCGACGCTTCTTCCCCCACACCGCCCCGGCGGCCGGACCGGTCGTCTCCCCGGAAGGTTCCGCCCGTGTGTGAGACCAAGCCGTCCGTGCTGTTCGTGTGCGTCCACAACGCGGGCCGCTCTCAGATGGCCGCCGCCTTCCTCACCCACCTCGGTACAGACCGGGTCCAGGTCCGCTCGGCCGGGTCCGCCCCCGCGAACACGGTGAACCCGGCCGTGGTCGAGGCGATGCGGGAGTCGGGCATCGACATCTCGGCCGAGGCGCCGAAAGTCCTCACCACCGAGGCGGTGCAGGCATCCGACGTCGTGATCACCATGGGCTGCGGTGACGCCTGTCCCTATTTCCCCGGCAAGCGGTACCTGGACTGGCAGCTCGACGATCCGGCCGGACAGGGCGTCGCGGCCGTCCGGCCGATCCGCGACGAGATCGAGCGCCGTATCCGCGGCCTGCTCGCCGAACTCGGCATTGAGCCCGCGGCGTGACGGGCGTGACGGCCACCGAGACCGGCGTGCGCATCGCACCCTTGCGGCCGGAGCATGCCGAGCAGGTCCTGGCGATCTACCAGCTGGGCATCGACGAAGGGAATGCCACCTTCGAGACCACCGCCCCGACCTGGGAGGCGTTCGACAAGGCCAAGCTGCCCGACCACCGCCTGGTCGCCCTCGACAGCGACCGAGTGCTGGGCTGGGCCGCCGTCGTGCCGGTCTCCGACCGGTGCGCGTACGCCGGCGTCGTCGAGCACTCCGTCGGCCCAAGGTCATCGACGACGACTCGCTGCTGCTCGCCCGCGCGCTGAAGGACCGCGGCGTCCCCGTCCCCGAGATCGCGGGCAAGCTCACCATCAAGACCGGCAAGAACGCCGGCAAGCACCCCTCGGTCGCCTCGCTGTACCGGGCGCTCGCCGAGGACGAAGACACCGCCGGGTCCGACGAGGCACAGCTCATCGGCCCCCGCCGTCCGGTCCGCGCCCGCATCACCGGGCCCGGCGGCGGCACCGACCCAGCGTCGATGGAACGGCTCACCGAGCAAGTCCTCGACGGAGACACCGTGCTGGACGACCTGGCCCGCCAGGCCGAAGGCGGCTCCGGCGACCTGGTGGCACAGCTGCTCGCACAGGCCCGGAACGGCGCCCGGGGAGGCGCGGCAGGTAGCGGGGCATCAGATCCACGTCATGTCGATGTCGCGCTCGAAGTCCACGTACCCGGCCCGCCGGAAGGCGGCTGCCATGGGGGTGTTCCCCACGTCCGTGGCGGCGCGGACGCGCGGGACGCCGCACTCGGCGAGGATGCGGGTGCCCTCGGCGAGGATGTCGTCGACGTAGCCCTTGCCGCGGTGCGCGGGGAGGACCGCCAGGTAGGCGATGATCGCGTTGCGGTCGTTGCGGGCGGGGACGACGAAGCCCACCGGCTCGCCGTCGGGGAGCGTCGCGACGCGCCACCAGTCGCGCGGGCCGGCGTACCGCGCGAGTTCGTCCTCGAAGTGCCGGCGGGCGACGTCGGGTCCCGGCCGGTGCCGCAGGGCGGCACGGCTGTGCGCGTCCAGGGTCCCTTCGAGGGCCGATGTCATCAGGCCGACCAGCTCCTCCGGGTCACGCACCGCCCTGAACGCCAGGCGGGTGCCGGGCCGCGGCACCGGCGTCCCCTGCCGCCACTCCAGTCGCAGCCGTTCCACGAGGAGCCGGGCACCGGTGCGTTCGAGGATGCTCATGCGGTCCTCGACGACGCGCCTCTCGGTCTCGCTCTCACGCCAGTCGGACGGCACGAACCGGCAGTACGCGGGCGGGTGGTCCGCCGAGGGGAACAGGGCGGCCATGGCGGTGCGCAGCAGCCGTACGCCCGCGTCCGTGCGGTCGGCGGCCGGGGCGTCGTCGTCGATGTCGAACACGTCGAGCAGGAGCGGTGCGTCGCCCGCGCTCCGGGCCCACCAGGCGGCTCTGGCGAGCAGCCGGTCGCCGCGCAGGGCGACCCACATCCACTCCGGCCGGCGGCGGCCGTCCGCGAGGTCGTCGGCCAGCTCCCGGTCGAGGGAGTAGGAGAGGCGGGTGAAGAGCGGAAGCTCTTCGGGGCCGGTGAGCGGGCGGATGGTCGGCTCGTACCCGTGCGGAGTGGTGGGAGTCATGGCGGCACGGTCCACCTCCGGCTCCCCGTCGGGCAAACGCATTCGGCGCGCACGGCGGTGGGTGCGGGGGGCGGGACTCCGGCCCGCTGCGGTGCGCGTCCGGCCGCACCCGGCCGCCTCCGGGCGCGCATGCCTGTCAGGTGCCGGGTGACGCCTCGTTCCGGCGTAGCCCTCGGAGGAGCAGTGCGACCATCCGGCGGGGGTCGTAGTCGGGGTCGCCGTCGCGGCCGACGCAGAGGTTGCCGATGCCGCGCATCAGTTCAAGCGCCTGCGTGCCGGGAGTGATCTCGTCTGCGTCCGCCGCGGCGTCGAGCAGCTGTGCGCAGACGGGTACCAGGCGGTCCAGGAAGTAGCTGTGCAGCGCGTCGAAGCCGCCGCTGTCCGACTGCATCGCGTTGGCCAGGCCGTGCTTGGTGACCAGGAAGTCGACGAAGAGGTCGACCCAGTCGCGGAGCGCCGCGAAGGGGGAGTCCGCGTCGGCCAGCAGCCGTGGTCCGGCCTCGGCGCACGCCTCGACCTGGTGGCGGTAGACGGCGACGACGAGGTCCGCCCTGGTCGGGAAGTGGCGGTAGATCGTGCCCATCCCGACACCCGCTTCGGCGGCGATCTGCCGGATCGGGGCGTCGACGCCGGACGTGACGAACACCGCGGCGGCGGCCTTGAGCAGGGTCTGCTGGTTGCGCTGGGCGTCGGCGCGCTTGCTCCGGGCGGGCCGGGGCTCGTCCGAGGGGGCGGCGGGGGCTGGGGTCACCACGCGCTCCTTTCGTTGTCGGTGCGGTCGTCGTTTCAGCCTCGGTGCCGGGGCCGCGTTCACCGGAGCGGCCGGTCGGGCCGGGCCCGTTGACAAAGCGGAACACTGCTCCGTATCGTCGGGGACGTAAGTGGAACGACGCTCCGGTTCAGAGCTTAGCCGAACCCGGGCGCTCCTCGCTGCCTCCCATGCCCGTCGACCGCACCGGTCGACGCCGAGGCCATCGAATGGACGTACGCATCATGAGCGCATCACCCCACACGACCGACGCCCCCCTCACCTCGCCCGCCCCCGTCCTCTCCATCGCCCCGGTGACGCTGCCGGTCCCCGGCCGCCCGGTGGATCTGGAGATGCGGATATCGGCCCCCGTCACCGGCGACGACCTGCCGGTCGTCCTCCTCTCGCACGGCCAGGGCCCCTCCAACCACCTCTCCTCGCTCAACGGCTACGCACCCCTGGCCCACTTCTGGGCGGCGCACGGCTTCGTCGTCATCCAGCCCACCCACCTGAGCTCGCGGACGCTGGACCTGGACCCGGCCACGCCAGGAGCGCCCATGTTCTGGCGGTCCAGGGCCGAGGACATGCGGCACATCATCGACCGCTTCGACGAGATCGAGGCCGTGGTGCCGCACCTCCGCGGACGCCTGGACCGCGGCAGGATCGCCGTGGCCGGGCACTCGATGGGCGGCCACACCGCGGGCCTGCTGCTCGGCGCCACGCTCACCGACCCCGACGACGGCACCGAGGTGAGCCTGGCCGACCCCCGCGTCACGGCGGGCATCCTGCTCGCCGCGCCCGGCCGTGGCGGCGACGCGATCAACGAGTCCGTGGCCGAGATGTTCCCCTTCCTCACCACCCCGGAGTTCTCGCGGATGGCGACACCCACCCTCGTGGTCGCCGGCGACAAGGACGACTCCACGCATCTGACGAACCGCGGCCCGGAGTGGCACACCGACCCCTATGCGCTCGCGCCGGGCCCGAAGACCCTGATCACCCTGTTCGACGCGGGGCACGGTCTCGGCGGGGTATCCGGATACGACGTCGCCGAGACGACGGACGAGAACCCCGAGCGGGTATCCGCGGTCCAACGGCTCACCTGGGCCTACCTCCGCGGCCTGTTCCACCCCGGGGACGGCGCGTGGCGGGCGGCGTGCGACGCACTCCTGACCGGCCCGGGGGCGCTGGGCCGGGTCGAGAACAAGTAGGCCGCGCCCGGCTACTCGCCGGCCACCTCGCGCACGCCTCCGAAAGCCCATGCCGCGACGTCCCGGTAGCGGATGGGACCCGGGCCGTGCCCGACGGGCCCCGCCACCAGGTGCAGGTGGCGGGTCTGCCAGGGCCGGCCGGAGAAATCGGCGAGGCCGGTGGCCGCGCGGGTGGCGCAGGACGGGGTGTCGCGGCGGGCGCGGGCCAGGGTCAGGTGGGGGCGGAACCGGCGGTCGGGGAGAGCGACGCCGCACTCCGTGACCGTGGCGCGCACATCGGCGGCCAGTTCGTGGAGGGCGTCGAGTTCCCCGGCGATTCCGGCCCACAGCACCCGCTCGTCGAAGTGGCCGCCGCCGCGCAGCGCCAGGGTCAGGGGCGGACGGGTGGCCGCCAGGTCCGCGAGGGGCGGACGCAGGAGCGGGATCACGTCGACGGGGACCGCGCCGAGGAACGCCAGCGTGATGTGCCAGTCCTCGACGCGGTTCCACCGCATGCGCGGATGCGCGGCGTAGGCGGGACCGAGTTCCCCCACCAGCTCCTGCTTCGCCTCGTCGGGCGGCGCCAGGGCGATGAACACGCGCGCGGTCGGGGGCGGAGTCTCTTCGTTCACCTGGACTTCGTACCGCATCGGCGACCTCAGGCCGAAACCGGTGAGTCCGTCCTGTCGCCCACCGAACCGTCCGTGGCCGACTCCGGTATGGCCCGGTCCTGGCGCAGCGCCGACCAGACCTGCTTCGACGCCTTCTCCAGCGGCTCGACGCGCCCGGGGTCCCGGGGGTCGTAGGTGACCGGCATCGTCACCATGTCCATGTGCTCGGGGCTGATGCCCCGCAGTTCCTCGGCGAGGCCGAGCAGCTTGTCGGCGGAGGCCAGGTCGGAGTCGGCGCTGATGGTCTTGGTCGCGGTGTCCGCCAGGGAGTACGACTTCGTGGGGTCGCTCAGCGGGTCGAGCGTCTCGGCGCGGTGGATCAGCGCCTTGACGAACGCCTGCTGGAGCTGGATGCGGCCCAGGTCACTGCCGTCCCCCACACCGTGCCGGGTGCGCACGAGCGCCAGGGCCTGCTTGCCCTTCAGCGTGTGCTTGCCGGCGGTCAGGGACAGGCCGCTGTTGTGGTCGTGGATGGCCCTGCGGGTGGTGATGTCCACGCCGCCGAGCTCGTCGATGAGCTTCTGGAAGCCCTTGAAGTCGACTTCGAGGTAGTGGTCCATGCGGACGCCCGACATCTTCTCGACCGTCTTCACGGTGCACGCGGGGCCGCCCACCTGGTAGGACGAGTTGAACATGGCCTGCCGCGCGCCGGGCGCGGTGCCGCCGTGCGGCTGCGCGCACTGGGGCCGCTCGACCATCGTGTCGCGCGGGATGCTGACGACCGAGGCCTTCTTGTGGGTCTTGTCGACGTGCAGGACCATCGCCGTGTCGGCCCGGGCGCCGCTGACGCCGCGGCCGTACTGGCCGTGGGTGCCCGCGCGCGAGTCGGAGCCCAGCAGGAGGATGTTCATCGACCCGTCCCGCTGCTGCGCGGGCCGGTCGTGCCCGAGGGCCGCGTCGACGTCCGTGCCCCGGATGTTGCCGTCGAGGTGGTGCCAGGCGTAGGCCACGCCACCGCCACCGGCGACGACCGCCCCCAGGGCGCCCCACGCGACGTAGCGCAGGACCTTCTTGCGGGGCTTGCGTCGGGAGCGGCGTACCCGCGGGGGCCCGTGGTCGGCCACTGGGGGCCCGTCGTGGTCCTCGTTCCCGCTCCCGTGCCTCTCGTGCGGCATGCGCTGTCCCTCTTCTGTGGCCCAGCCGTCCTCTGGGGACCAGCTGTCTTCTGCGGACCTTGCTGCGGAACGGCGGCTCAGTACGCGGAGTCGACGTTGTCGATCGAGCCGTACTTGTCGGCGGCGTAGTTCGCGGCGGCCGTGATGTTGGCGACCGGGTCGGTCAGGCTGTTCGCGGTGCCCTCGACGTGGTAGGCGTCGAAGGTGGGCTGGATGACCTGCAGCAGGCCCTTGGACGGGGTGCCGTTCTGCGCGTTGACGTCCCAGCCGTTCTCGGCGTTCGGGTTGCCCGAGGACTCGCGCATGATGTTGCGGTGCAGACCCTCGTAGGAGCCGGGGATGCCCTTGTCCTTCATGATGTCGAGGGCCTCACGGATCCAGCCGTCGAGGTTGTCGGGGTGGTCCTTCTTGGCGGCCTTGACGGCCTTGGTCACCTCGGCGGCCTTGGCCTGCGTCGTCGACGCGCTCGCCTTGGCCGGCTCGGCGGCGTGGGCGGAGGTGGGGATCAGCGTGAGAGCCGCGGCCGCGGCGCCGGCGGTGGCGATGCCCGTGACGGAGAACTTGCGGAGTCGGGCGTTGCGGGTCGGCGTGACGGTGGTGGCCATACGAGTGCTACTCCTCAGTGCTACGTGGGTGGGGCGTGGTGACTCGGGCGGTCTCACCCGGTGCGGGTCTCGGGCGGATTCGCCCTGGTGTGTCCCGCTGCCCCGGAACTTCAGCAAGAGTTAGCGGCGCTCCGGGGGGTGCGCAAGGATGTGACGTACTACCCCGTTACGCAGAGCTTCTCGCCCCGGAGCGGGACGGACGGCCCCAGGCCCGGCGCCCCGCGCGCCCCGGCTACTACCGTCCTTAGCATGTGACGTAGCCCCTATGGGTGGGCTCACAGCCAGGGCCCCGTTTTCGGGCCTCTCCTGAGGGGCAGCCATGGCTGCGAGCGATGCGGGCGGCGGCCGGATCGGCCCCGCACGGCGCCCAAGTCCGTTACATGGCGTGGGCGTTCGCTTCTCCGGGTCACCTCCCGGGCCCCTTCGGAGCGATTCCTCGGCCCCGACTCCTCAACCCTCCTCAGCCCCGACTCCTCAGCCCCGCTCGCGCAGGTACGCCTCCAGCTTCGCCGCGCCCGTCAGCATGGCCCGCCCGCGTGTGGAGAGCCGGCCGCGCCAGTCGCTCAGCATGGCCTCCAGGGGCTCCAGGCCGCCGGCCGCGCGCACCTGGGTGATCAGCGGGGCGATCTGCTCCAGGAGGTAGCCGCCGCGCCGGAGCTGGTGGGTGAGGAGGGCGTCCCGTACGGCGGCGTCGTCGTAGACCCGGTAGCCGGTCAGGGGATCGCGGCGGGGCCGCACGAGACCCGCGCGTTCCCACTTCCGCAGTGTCGCGGGCTGGAGGCGGAGCCTTTCCGCGAGCGGCCCGATGAACGTCCCCCGCGGGCGCGGCCCCGGCACGTCCGGCTCGTCGGCCGTGCCGGGAGCGAGATCGCTGAGGGCGCGCTCCACGGCGAGGAGCGTGCGCCGGTCGTCGAGGAGCTGGGCGTGGCTCTCGTCGATGAGGCGGAACGCCTTGTCCGCCTCGCCGCGGTTCACGGCCCGCAGGACCGACGCCGCCGTGTGGTGGCCGTGGCCGGGCACCATGGCGAGGAACGCGTCGAGGGCCCGCGCGTGCAGCGGGGTGTAGGTGCGGTAACCGTGCTCCGTGCGGTCGGCCGCCGGGAGGATGCCGGACTCCTCGTAGTTCCTGACCGCCTGGGTGGACAGGCCGTGCTCACGCGCCAGGTCGATCGGTCGGAGCCGGACGGAGCGTTGAGGGTTCTTGGCCACGGGGCCGACGATATCGCGTGATCGGTTCCGGAAGCCTCAACCGCTGGGTCAGCGATACCGTTGAGAGGCATGGCCACCGACATCGAAGCCGTCCCGCACGCCCGCGCCGCAGCGACCGTCATGAAGCTGCTCCCGCACCCGCCACGACTGATCACGGTGCGCGGACCCGCCCACGCCGACACCACCTCGCCCGAACTCCGCGACGACCTCTTCCGGCGCCTCGCCGAGCGGGAGGGCCACCGCACGATCGCCATCGAGGGTGACGGCGTACGGGCGACAGTCGTCGACGACTACGTCAGGTGGGGCAGGGGCACCCTCGACGAGGCGGTGCGGGCGATGGAGACTATGCGGGCGACCGTGGCCGGACGGTACGGGCCGTCCGGCCACGGCTCGGGCGCTCCTGGTGGCGGCCGCGCGCTCGTGCGCTGGATGCGCGCCCACAACGAAGGCCGTCCGGCCGGTGAACGGCTGCGCTTCGCGGGCATCGGCGGTCCGCTGGAGAGCCACGGCCCCGCGAGCCCCCGCCAGGCGCTCACCGCCCTCCACGGTCACCTCGCGGCCCGCATGGAGGCGGACCGGCTCCCCTGTACGGCGGCACGGCTCGACCTTCTCCTCGGCGCCGACGAGCGATGGACCGAACCGGCCGCCCTGACGGACCCCGCACGGTCCGTCGGGCAGTCGGCCGACGCCATGGAGCTGCGGCTGCTCGCCGATGACATGGAGGCGCTGCTCGACGAGTGGACGCCGCTCGGCACGCCGGGTGCGTGGGACGGTCGCATCGGGCGGGGCGCGCTGGACGGTCGCACCGGTCCGGGTGCGTGGGACGGCCACGGCCACTCCGGGCCGGATGCGCGGGACGGCCGGGACCGGGCGCGGCTCTACGCGCGCACTGCCACCGGCTTGCTGCGCCGCCACTACTGGATGGCCGACACCTCGCCCGACCGCGCGACGCGGCTGGTGGGCCTGCGGGACCAGATGACGGCCGCCGACCTCATCGCCCTGGCCGAACGCGGCCCCGCGCTGGTGTACGCCCGCAACCGCCCGCTCCAGCGGGGGAGGGGCGCGATGCGGATGAGCGACCTGCCCCTCGCGTGGTGGAGCGCGGGGGTGATGGTGGGCGCCCGCCTCGGCGGGGGGAGGGCAGCCGGCCGCGCCGACGGCCTTCGGCGTGCCCGACCGGGCGGCCTTGCCTAGCCTGGAGGCCTCGGGGCCGTCACGGAGGTACCCCTATGCCCCGCCCCGTCTGGTCCGGCGCGATCAGCTTCGGTCTGGTGACCATCCCGATCAAGGTGCTGCCCGCGACCGAGAAGCACAGTATCCGCTTCCACCAGTACCACCTGGCGGACATGGCGCGGGTGCGCACGAAGAAGATCTGCGAGCTGGACGGCCAGGAGGTCGCGAACGCCGAGATCGGCAAGGGTTTCGAGGTCGACAGGGACACCGTCGTCGAGATCAGCGACGAGGAACTCGACGACATGCCGCTGCCCACCGCCAAGGCGATCGAGATCACCGCGTTCGTGCCCTACGAGTCCATCGACCCGGTCAGGATCGGCGAGGGCTACTACTTGCAGGGCGACGGCCAGGTGGCCGCCAAGCCGTACACCCTGCTGCGCAAGGCGCTCGAACGCAGCAGCAAGGCCGCGGTCGCGAAGTTCGCCTGGCACGGCAGGGAACGGCTCGGGCTGCTCCGCGTGCAGGACGAGGTGATCGTCCTGCATGCCATGAAGTGGGACGACGAGGTGCGCAGCCCGGAGACCCTGGCACCCAAGGAGGTCGAACTCGACGAGGCCGAGATCGAGCGGGCCGTGCTCCTCGTCGACTCGATGACCGCCGACGGCATCGAGGGCCAGGAGTGGGCCACCGACCGCTACACCGCCGCCCTGGAGGAGGTCATCGCGGCGAAGGCGGGCGGGAAGCAGCCGCCCGCGGCGGCGGAGAAGGACGAGCCCGAGGGCAAGGTCGTGGACCTCATGGCCGCGCTCAAGCAGTCCGTACAGCAGGCGCAGGCATCCCGCGGAGAGGACGGCGGGGACGGCGGGGACGCGACCGTCCACGAGATGCCGAGCAAGCGCGGTGCCGAGAAACAGGCCGCGAAGAAGCAGACGGCGGCCAAGAAGCCGACGTCGAAGCGGACGACCGCGGCCAAGAAGACGACGGCCAAGAAGCGCGGTGCCTGAGGGCTCGCCCGGATACTCCAGGAAGGTGTGGCCCGGCGGCTTCGGGGAGGCGCGGCCGGGAAACGTCAGGGAGGTGTGGCCCGGCAGCGTCAGGGAGACGCGGCCCGGCCCCGCCGGGCAGGCGTGGTCCGGCAACGTCGCGCGGGCTACTCCAGTACGCCGAGGCCGGCGCCGGGGCGGCAGTGCGGGCAGGCCTCGACCTGTTCGTACAGCGCCTGCCTGGCCTGCTCCCGGCTCACGCCCCGGCACCGCTTGCCCGCCATGTGGCAGGAGCCGGCATGGACGTAGACCGGCGGTGAACGCCCGTCGAGGCCCTGTTCGAGCAGCCAGTCCGGAGCCGGTGGCCGGGCCCGCTCGCCGCGCGCCCGCTCGGCCTCACGCCGCTCCTCGTCGGCGATCCACCGCCGGGTGCGCGCCAGGTCACGCTCCTGGACGCGCTCCAGGAACCGCAGGACCTCGATGCGGCGGATCTCGGTCATCGGACCGCGTCGGCGACGGACAGCATGCCCTCAGTAGATCACGTGTTCGATTTAAGGAGCCAGTCGTCCGTCGTGCCCACCACGAGGCCGGACGCGGTGTCCCCGTGAGTACCCCGGGGCCGCCCGCGTTCGGGTCGCGGAGTGCCCGGCGTCGTCGTAGACCTGGAGTCATGAGCGAGAGCGAGGGCAAGACGTCGTGGCACCCGGGCGAGATCGTGCCCGACAGCGGAATCTACGAGTGCGTCTGCGGTGGCGAGCACCACTGGAGCACCGACGTGAAGGGGCACCGCTTCCCGCCGCTGCCGTCGAACTGCTCGGGCGAGTACTGGACGATCAAGGCCCAGGCCCACCCTGACGACGGCCGGTCCTGACCGGCGGGTGTGTCTCGGCGGCGGTGGCGGTCACGCTCGCCCGGCCTCGCCGGGGTCCGTGGCCCTGGTCTCCGCGAGCAGTCCGTCGACGAACGTACGCAGCCCCCTCGGGTACGTGTCCCGCGCGGCGACCTCCGCCCAGCAGTCGCTGACGGCGGCCAGGTGGGGCACCCGGTCCGCGTCGATGGACTCGCGGAAGAGGGGCAGTTCGCGGTCGGCGGGCCGGTGCGGGGAGCGGGCGCGCACCAGGATCTCGCCGACGGTGTAGTACCAGACGCTGCGGAAGATGTGCACGGACTGCTCGGGCGTGCAGCCGTAGTCGTGTGCCCCGGAGATGATCTCCTCCACCATCCAGAGCGCCGACTCTTCCAGAAGGGCGATGAACCCGTCGGCCGTGAGGGTTTCCGCCGCCCACGGCCAGGCTGCGAGGGCGTCGTGGCCCGCCAGGGCGGCGGAGACGATGCGGTCCCGCGGGTCGCTCGGCGGCTCGGGCCGCTCGACCTGGCCCAGGTACTGGTTGAGCAGGAGGACGAGCAGGTCGTCCTTGCCGCGCATGTGGTGGTACAGGGTCGTCGCGCCGATGCCCGTCTCGGCGGCGAGGCGCCGGATGGTCAGCTTCTCCCAGCCGTCCCGGTCGATGAGCCGGCGCGCCGCTTCCAAGATCTGCGCGCGGGAGGTCAGCGGCGGCCTGCCGGTGCGGCCGTGCGGGGCGGGTGACGCGGACGATGCGGAGGTCTTGGGCATCGTCCCATCATGCCGCGCCCACCCCGCCGGGCAGGCCAGGGCGGCCAACGGTCGCATCGGAAACGCCAACCACCCTGTTTCGCCGGTCTGTTCACCACCGCGCTCCCTTCGATGGTACTTTCGGAACGTGTTCCGAAAGTGCCTGCCGCTCTGCCGGCACAGCTCCCGCAGGCCGCCGACCAAGACCTGACCGAACGGAGAACGAGGACGATGACCCCTACTGACCTCGCCGAGCCGGGGGAGCGGTCGGTCCCGCCACCCCACGGCGACGCCGACCGGCCACCGGCCGCGGCCCCGGCGACCCCCGACGCGGCGGCGGACTCGGCCGCGGTGGACATGGCGCGACTGCTACGGCCGCACGCCTGGAGCTTCGCCGCCGTAGTGATCCTCCAGGTCGTCGGGGCCCTCGCGGGCCTGGCGCCGCTGCTCACGGTCGTCGAACTCGGCCGCGCCCTGCTGGCACCGGGGCCCGCCGACCACCGCCACGTCTGGATCGCCGTACTGGCGGGCGCGGCCGGGCTGTTCGTCAGGCTGCTGCTCACCGCCGCGTCGTCCGGCATCGGGCATCTGGTCGACGGGCGAGTACAGCTCACGCTGCGCAGGCAGTTGGCGGCACGCCTCGGCCGCGTACCGCTCGGCTGGTTCTCCCGGCGTGGTACCGGCGAGCTGGCCAAGGTGGTGGGGGAGGACGTGAGCGCCGTACACCCGTTCATCGCCCACGCTCCGGGCGAGCTCGTCTCCGCGTTCGTGGTGCCGCTGGCATCGCTCGTCTACCTGTTCACCATCGACTGGCGGCTCACACTGGTCACGCTGATACCGGTGGTCCTCGCCGTGGCGCTGGTCCCTCTGATGATGACGCCGACCCGGCTGCGCGAGCAGGAGGAGTTCGACGCGGCCATGGGCCGGATCGCCGGATCGGTCGTCGAATTCGTGCAGGGCATCGCGGTGGTCAAGGCGTTCGGCGGGTCCGGGCGTGCCCACCGCAGGTTCCGCACGGCCGCGGACGAGTTCGTCGACACCTTCCACCGCTGGGTGCACGGCCTGTCCAAGCCCGCCGCGGGGATGCAGCTCGTGCTGTCGCCGCCGTTCGTCCTGCTCGTCGTGTTGACCGGCGGCACGGTTCTGATCACCGACGGCACCCTGGCCCCGGCCGATCTGCTGCCCTTCCTGCTGCTCGGCCTCGGCCTGACCGCTCCGGTGGCCGCCCTGGGCCATGGCTTCGACGAGATGCAGGCCGCGGGACGCGCCCTCGGCCGCGTACGGGACGTGCTCAAGGTCCCGCCGCTGCCGGAACCCGCCCAGCCCCGCGCGCCCCAAGGACACCGGGTCGAACTGCGCGGCGTCCGCTTCGGGTACGAGACCGGCCGCGAGGTGCTCCGCGGCATCGACCTGACGCTCGAACCAGGCACGGTCACCGCGCTCGTCGGCCCGTCGGGCAGCGGAAAGTCCACGCTGGTCCAGTTGCTGCCCCGCTTCTTCGACCCCACGGAGGGCTCGATCACCATCGGCGGCTCCGACCTGCGCGACCTCGACGGCAGGCGCCTGCACGAGACGGTCTCCTTCGTCTTCCAGGACGTACGGCTGCTGCGCGCGTCGGTCGCGGACAACATCGCCCTGGCGGTGCCGCACGCCGACCGCGACGCCGTGGAACGCGCCGCCCGCCTCGCGCACATCCATGACCGCATCCTCGAACTGCCCCGCGGATACGCATCGGTGATCGGCGAGGACGCCGGCCTCTCGGGCGGCGAGGCGCAGCGGATCTCGCTGGCCCGCGCGCTCCTGGCCGATACTCCCGTGCTCGTGCTCGACGAGGCGACCGCCTTCGCCGACCCGCAGACCGAACAGGCCGTGCGCCGGGCCCTGGCGACCCTGGGGGACGACCGGACGATCCTGGTCATCGCCCACCGCCTGGAGACGATCAGGGACGCCGACACCGTCGTCATGCTGGACGACGGGGTGGTCGTCGAACGGGGCGCTCCCGCCGAACTCCTCCAACGTGGCGGCAGGTTCGCCGAATTCTGGCGCTCCCAGCGGTCGGCGGACACGGAAGCCACCCCGCCGGACCGGACGGACCGGACGGACCGGTCGGGCCGGTCGGCCGACCACGCCACCGCGACATCCCTCAGCGACCCCAGCGGCCCCAACAGCATCAGTGATCCCGGTGACCCCAGTGGCACCCCGCAAGGAGACGACCCCCGATGATCGGAACACTGCTGCGGGTCCTCGGCCGGGAGTACGCCCGCCCGCTGCGCCGCACCGTGGCCCTCATGACGGCCACGGCCGTGGCCGAGGGCCTGTCCTACGCCCTCCTCGTGCCCGTCCTGCGCGCCCTGTTCGGCCCGGAGCCCGAGGACGCCTGGCCCTGGCTGACCGCGTTCGCGGGCGCCTTCGCGCTCTACGCGGTGCTGCGCTACCTCAGCGACCTCTCCGGCTTCCACGTCGGCAGCTCGCTGCTGCGCGGCATGTACCACCGGCTCGGCGACCACCTCGCCGAACTGCCCATCGGCTGGTACGGGGCCGGCCGCGCAGGGGAGGTGTCCGTCCTGGCGGGGCGCGGCGTGCTGCAGGCGATGAGCGTGATCGCGCACCTGCTCGCACCGTTCATCTCCGCCGCCGTGACGCCGCTGACGATCGTTGCCGTGATGCTCGCGTACAACTGGCAGCTGGGCCTCGCCGCGCTGGCCGCCGCCCCGCTCGTCGCGGTCATCCAGATCCGCACCGGCCGCTCCATGGCCGCGGCCGACGCGGAGCGGGCCGAACGCGACGACGAGGCCACCGGACGGGTCATCGAGTACCTCAGGGCACAGCCCGTACTGCGGGCCGGCGGCCGGACCGCCGAACGCTTCCGACTGCTCGACGACTCGCTTCGGCACGTCGAGCGTGCCTCCCGCCGCGCCACACTGTCGGCGTTGCCCGGCGTGGTCGGCCTGACGCTCCTGGTGCAGACGGTGTTCACCGGCCTCCTGGTCCTGGGAGCCTTCCTCGCGCTCGACGGTGACGTCGGTGCGGCGGAACTCCTCGCGGTCCTGGTCCTCGCGGCGCGCTGCGCGGACCCGCTGCTCTCGCTGTCGGACATCGGCGGCAAGCTCCGGGGCGCGCGGTCCGTCCTCGGCAGGCTCGACGCGGTGCTGCGCACCGAACCGCTGCCGGAACCCGCGGAGCCCGTCAGTCCGGACCGCCATGACCTGCGGTTCGAATCCGTCACTTTCCGGCACGGCGACCGCACGGTGCTCGACGGCGCCTCGCTGTCCGTGCCGCACGGGCAGCGGCTGGCCGTCGTCGGTCCTTCGGGCGCCGGCAAGAGCACCCTGCTGCACCTGATCTCCCGGTTCTACGACGTCGACGGGGGCGCGGTGCGCGTCGGCGGCGTGGACGTACGGCAGATGGACACCGGAGAGTTGATGGCGCGGATCGCCATCGTCTTCCAGGACGTCTACCTCTTCGACGGCACGATCGAGGAGAACGTACGCCTCGGCCGCCCCGACGCCTCGGACGCCGACGTACGGGCGGCCGCCGCCGCAGCGCGCCTCGACGAGGTGGTCGAGCGGTTGCCCGGCGGCTGGGCCGCGAACGTCGGCGAGGGCGGCGCACTGCTCTCCGGCGGCGAACGCCAGCGCGTCTCGATCGCGCGGGCGCTCCTGAAGGACGCGCCCATCGTCCTCCTCGACGAGGTGACCTCCGCGCTGGACCCGGTGAACGAGGCCGCCGTCCACGAAGGCATCGAACGCCTCATGGCGGGCCGGACGGTGGTGATGGTCGCGCACCGGATGCGCACAGTCCGCCGCGCCGACCGCGTCGTCTTCCTGGAGGGCGGACGCGTCGCGGAGGAGGGGACGCACGACGAACTGCTGCGCCACGGTGGCCGCTACGCCGACTTCTGGCACATCGCTCTGACACCGGCAGCCGCCGACGGCCACTGACCGGGCCGCTGACATGCTGCCCGCTCTCCTGGCTCCCACGGCTGTCTCCCGATGCGGCTCAGCGGACGCGGTCGTAGACGAGGGAGAGCGTGCCGTGCTCGCCCGCCGCCTGGGCGGTGAGCGTCCACTTCCCCTCGGGCAGGCCGTCCTCGAAGAGGCGCGGTCCGCCGCCGAGGAAGACCGGGAAGACAGTGAGCGCGAGGCGGTCGACCTCGTCGGCCGCCAGCAGCGCCTTGATGACGCTCGCGCTGGAGAGCACGAGGATGTCACCGCCCTCGGCGGCTCTGAGATCGGCTATGGCCTCGGCGGTCGGTCTGTCGACGACCGTGGTGCGCTCCCAGGGCGCCGCGCCGAGGGTGGAGGAGAGCACCACCTTGTCGGCGTCGACGAGCCACTTCGCGAAGCCCTCGTCGCGTGGGTCGGCCCCCTCCATGCCGATGACGGTGGGCCAGAAGCCCAGGAACCCCTCGGCGTTGACCCGTCCGAGCAGCGCCGTGGTGGCCGGTTCCCAGAGGCCGGTCAGGTGGTCGCGGGCGACGTCGGTCTGGGCGTACGGCAGGACCCAGCTCATGTCCAGTGGGTTGTCCGGCCTGGCGTAGCGGCCGTCGAGGGAGAGGCTCATATTGGTGACGACCCTGCGGCCGGTGAACTGCTCGGTCATGGCGTGCTCCTCGTATCGGTGGGTCGGTCGTGGTGGTGGGTCTTCTCGGGGGTCGGGGAATCCGGGGCGAGGGTCGCCGCGAGTTTGTCGAGGCTCTGGCCGAAGCCGATCTCGATGCCGGCGACGAAGTCCGCGGCGGCGACGGCACTGTCGGTGACCCGGTAGCGCACGTCCAGGTCGGTGCCGGTGTCGCCGCCAGGGCCGGTCGGCCGGAGGCTCATGTCGATGTGGGAGGTGAACGCGGGGCCCCCGTCGGGGAGGGCCGGAGAGAGCCGGTAGGCCAGGTACTCACCGGGGCGCACCTCCTCCACGACACCCTCCGCGCGCCCGGCGACCGCATCGCAGCCGTCGGTGTCATCGGCGTCGCGGTACTCCAGGACGATCCGCCCGCCCGGCCGCGCGTCGAAGACCAGCTCGGAGACGCGGAGATCGTCCGGCGCCCACCAGCGGCCGAGCAGAGAGGTCTCGGTCAGGTGCCGCCACACCAGCTCGGGCCGCCCCGCCAGTGAACGGTGGAACGTGAACGAACGGTCGTCGGCCCACCCCGGTGCGCCCGCCGCCTGCCACTCCACCTGGAGACCGGACCCATGGCGGTCGAAGGTCGCCTGCGGTCCGCCCACCCGTTCGGCCGTGTCGGCGATCAGGGTCAGCGCGGCCGCCAGGTCGCGCAGCACCCCGGGCCTGAGCGCGTAGATGTTGCGCTGGCCGGTGCGCTGCGAGGTGACGACGCCCGCGCGCTGGAGGGTCTGCAGATGCTTGGTCGTCTGCGGTTGGCGCGCCTCGGCGAGCTGCGCGAGGACGCCGACCGGGCGGGGCCGCTCGGCCAGCAGGCTCACGAGCCGCCAGCGGACCGGATCGGCTAGTGCGGAGAGAAGTGCGTCCATGCCGACCAGTATTCGCCATCGAGAATATTCGTGTCAAGGAATATTTGAGAGGTGCCTTTCGTCGCCGCGTCGGCCACGCCGGGGCGAGGCGGCGGTGCCCGGCTTCGGCCCCTGACCCCCGGCGAAGGCGTCCCGGGCGGGTGCGCCGCCCCCGACGAGTGCGCCGCCCCCGGGCGCAGCCGCGGCCCCGAGGACATGCTGGGGTCAGAGATCTTCGGTTTCCGACCGCACGCGCGCGGTACTTGTCGCGAGCACGGAACGTGAAGCAGCGCGGACACATGCGTGAGCGCGCCACAGACGGGGTCGGCTCGGACGAGGAGTGAGCGATGGCTACCACCACACGGACGGCCCGCGGCGGGCCGCGCACGGACCTGGGCTCCCTGCGACTGCCGGGGCTGCTCCTCGGCGTGGGGCTCGGCGGCTTCGTCGACGGAATCCTGCTGCACCAGCTCCTGCGCTGGCACCACATGCTGACCAGCACCGACACCGACCGGATCGGCGTGAAGTACTACCCGGCCAACACCGTTGAGGGCCTGCAGATGAACACGCTGTGGGACGGGATCTTCCACGCCGTGTGCTGGCTGGCCGTCCTGCTCGGCCTGGCTTCGCTGTACGCGCGCGTGACGCGCGGCCGACGCCGGGTGTGGGCCTCGGGCAAGCTGTGGGGCTGGATCCTGGTCGGCTGGGGCCTGTTCAACCTCGTCGAGGGCGTCCTGGACCACCACGTCCTGGGCATCCACCACGTCTACGCCGGTCCTCACCAGGTCTGGTGGGACCTGGGCTTCCTGCTGCTCGGCGCCGTACTCGTGGCGGCCGGCTGGATGGTCCAGAACCGCGCCCGTGCCTTCGACCCCGAGACCGGCGGTACCGTCCCGGGCGCCGGGCCGTCATGACCGGTCACGGGCCGCACGAGCACCACCAGGGGTCCGCGCCGCCCTGGGAGCCCGTACTCATCTCGCTGGTACTCCTGGCGGTGGCGGTCGGCTACGTGGTCCTCGCGGTCCGGGCGCGGCGCGCGAACCCGCGGGCGGGCTGGTCACCCCGGCGCACCGGCCTCTTCCTGACCGGCACGGCCCTGCTCGCCGTCGCCCTGCTGCCACCCCTCGGCACCGCCGCGCACGGCGACTTCCGCGGGCACATGCTGCAACACCTGCTGATCGGCATGTACGCCCCGCTCGGGCTGATGCTGGGCGCACCGGTCACGCTGCTGCTGCGCACCCTGCCGGTGACACGCGCGCGTGGGCTCACCCGAGTGCTGCGCAGCCGCCCCGCCCATCTGGTCGCCAACCCGGTCACCGCGCTGCTCCTGAGCGTGGGGACGCTGCCGGTGCTGTACTTCACCCCGCTGTACAACGCCTCCACGGGTGACGAGGCGCTGCACTGGCTGCTGCATCTGCACTTCCTGCTGTCGGGGTGCCTGTTCGTCTGGGTGATCGCGGGCCCCGACCCCGCGCCCACGCGTCCCGGCGTCCGGGCCCGGCTGGTGGTCCTCGGCGTGGCCATCGCCGTCCACGCGACCCTCTCACAGGCGATGTACGCCGGGCTCCTCATCGACATCCACGCGCCCGTGGCGCAGGTCCGGGCCGGTGCGGAGGCGATGTACTACGGCGGTGACATCGCCGAACTCCTGCTCGCCGCAGCACTGGTGACCACGTGGCGCCCCACCAGGGGCAGGACCGGCCGCCCCGCCGGGAGCACCGGCCGCCCCGCCGGGAGCACGGCCGGCCCCGGCAGGGCCGCGGCGGACCCCGTATGGCCGCCCGTGACGGGCGCGCGGCTGGCGCCTTCCCCCAGTTCTGGTATGGCGGGTGAAACGTCGGGCGCCCCACCGTTCACGGCGCGGCAGGAGGGGAACAGTGGGTCCCATGCGCGCACTCGTCATCAACTGCACCCTCAAGCCCTCCCCGCAGCCGTCCAACACGGAGGCCCTCGCCGACACCGTCATCACCGCGCTCAAGGGACACGGGGTACGGGTGGACGTCGTACGGGCCGTGGACCTCGACATCAAGCCGGGGGTGGAGACCGACATGGGTGAGGGCGACGACTGGCCGGGCGTCCACGAGAAGGTGCTCGGGTCGCAGATCCTGGTCATGGCCTCGCCCACCTGGCTCGGCCGCCCGTCGTCGGTGGCGCAGCGCGTCCTCGAACGCCTCGACGCGATGCTCGGCGAGACGGACGACCAGGAGCGGCCCGTGGCCTACAACCGGGTGGCGGGAGTCCTGGTCACCGGCAACGAGGACGGCGCCCACCACGTCATCAGCGAGATCAGCGGCGCGCTCGTCGACATCGGATTCACCGTGCCCGGCCAGTCGTGGACCTACTGGCACCTCGGCCCCGGCCCCGGCCCCGACTACCTGGACGACCGGCGCGGCCACGACTGGGCGGCCTCCACGGGCCGGGCCATGGCCTCCAACCTCGTCCACGCGGCACGCGCCCTCGAAGCGATGCCGCTGCCCGCCCCGCCCTCCTGAACCCGCCCCCGCCTCCGCGGCCCCGGAGACCGCGGCCACGGACACCGCCACGGAAGTGACCCCGCCATGAACGACGCCAAACCCCTCGCCCTCGTCACGGGCGCGTCCAGCGGTATCGGCCTCGAACTGGCCGTGCTGCTCGCCGAACGCGGCCACGACCTGGTCGTCAACGCCGAGGACGACACACGGCTCCGGCGAGCCGCCGAGCGCGTCCGCGCGGCGGGAGCCACCGTGGCGACGGTACGGGCGGACCTGCGGGACCCCGCGGGGACCGAGGCCCTCTACGCGGCCGTCCTCGCGACGGGCCGCCCCCTGGACGTCGCGGTCCTCAACGCGGGCGTGGGACGTGGCGGCGCCTTCGTGGAGACCGACCTCGCGGACGAACTGGAGGTCATCGACCTCAACGTCCGCTCGACCGTGCACCTCGCCAAGCTCGTCGTCAGGGACATGGCCATCCGCGATGAGGGGCGCGTCCTGGTCACGTCCTCCGTCGCGTCGATGATGCCCGGCTCGTTCCAGGCCGTGTACAACGCCTCGAAGTCGTTCCTGCAGTCCTTCGTCCAGGCGCTGCAGAACGAACTCAAGGACACCGGAGTCACCCTGACCTCGCTGATGCCGGGACCCACCGAGACCGACTTCTTCCACCGTGCCGACATGGACGACACCCGCATCGGCCGGCAGGACAAGGACGACCCCGCCCAGGTCGCCCGGCAGGGCATCGACGCGCTCTTCGCGGGCAAGGACAAGCTGGTCGCGGGCTCCGCCAGGACCAAGGCGCAGGGTCTTGCCGGCAAGGTGCTCCCCGACGGGCTCAAGGGCGAGCTCCACCGCAAGATGGCCGAACCCGGCTCCGGCGAGCAGGCGTGACCGGTTGAACGCACTGTCAGACCGGTGTGCTCCCTGTGAAACCAAAGCGATGCGTGGCCGCCGCCCGTAGAAGACACCCCGTCTGCCATGTCTGACCTTCGGTCGGGATGGGCAAGAATGAGGGGTGTGGGCGCAGTCGACGCCCGGCTTCCCCGGACCCCGGAGGCAACGGTGAGACCCGACGCGCGAGCATGGCAGCGGAACGTGACCCTCCGGCTGACGGTGCCGGCCGCCTCGACCTGACGCTCCTGCCGGACCGATCGGGTTCGTCTCGGCCCGTACGCCATTCCTCGGTCTCGGTGGCTACGCCATTCCCTCGGTCGCGGTGACGCCCACACGTCCCGGGCCGGTGAGGACCAGTGCTGTTCAGCGGGTGTGCGGGGATCGTCCGCGCGGCCGTGCCCACGTCGAAGGAGGCAAGTCCATGGCCCGAGTGGTGACCGATGACGAGCAGGCGGCGCAGCGTCGCGTCGGCGGGATCGTACGGACCTCCAGCGTCCTGACGGGGGGAGGCCTCGCGATGTGGCGCGACCATCCCGCCGTGGACCGGGAGACCTCGGCCGCGGAGCTGTCGCGCGATCTGGACACCCTCAAGGTGCCGCACCGGATCGTCGTCGCCTTCCGCCCGCCCCGGGGCCGCGAGGCGGGACGCCGCAAGGGCCAGGAGGTCCGTGTCCCCTTCCCCGAACTGGCCAGCCTCGTGCGCTGGGTGCCCCTGCTCCAGCAGTTGCTCGACGAACTCCCCGCCGACTCGCCCGGCTTCACCTTCGCCTACTGCCAGACGCGGCCCACCGGCCCGGTGATGATGAACCTGTCCTCCCTCGCCGCCGAGTGGCCGGCCTGGACGGTGAGACAGGCCGAGCTGATGGGCCTGCTGTGCGCCCGCTGCGGCTTCGACCTGCGGACCCGCGGGGCGACGCAGCGCCTCGCGTACGACGCCGACGGCGCACCGCTGCGGCCGCGGCTGGTCTGCGGGGTGTGCTGCGGCGACGGCCAGGCCGCGCTGGACGGCCTGACGGCGCTCGGCGAAGCCACGTGAAGCCGAAAACCACCTGGAGCCGAACCACCTGAAACCGAGCCCCGGTCAGGGGCTCGTGAGGATGACGAGTCGCTGGGTCGCCCGCGTCATCGCGACATAGCGGTCGACCGCCCCTTCGACGCCGTCGCCGAACGCGTCGGGGTCGACGAGCACGACCAGGTCGAATTCGAGCCCCTTCGCCAGTTCAGGCGTCAGCGACCTGACGCGTGACGTGGCGCGGAACGTGGGATCGCCGATGACGCAGGCGATCCCCTCCGCGTGCGAGGCGAGCCACGAGTCGAGGACCGCGTCCCGTTCGGCGACGGACCCGTGGACGACGGGGAGGCCGCTGCCGCGGATGGAGACCGGCACGTTCGCGTCGGGGAGCGCGCCACGGATGACCGGCTCGGCCACTGCCATGACCTCCTCGGGCGTACGGTAGTTGACGCTCAGGGACGCCACCTCGACCCGGTCGATGCCGACCCGTTCGAGCCGTTCCCGCCAGGACTCCGTGAACCCGTGCCTCGCCTGGGCGCGGTCCCCGACGATCGTGAAGCTGCGGGACGGGCAGCGGAGCAGCAGCATCTGCCACTCCGCGTCGGTCAGTTCCTGCGCCTCGTCGACGACGACGTGCGCGAAGGGGCCCGCGAGGGGCTCCGGGTCCGCGGTGGGCAGCGCGCTCTCGTCGATCAGGCTGTCCTGCAGGTCCCGCCCGCGCAGCATGGTGACAGCGCCCTCGCCGTCGGCGTCGGCGGCGACCATGTCGTCGATGACCGCGGCCATGCGCTCGCGTTCGGCGGCGGCCGACGCCTCGCGCCTGCGCCCGCGCAGCGCGGCCTCCGGATCGCCGAGCCGCTGCCGTGCCGCGTCGATGAGCGGCAGGTCGGACACCGTCCAGGCCCGGGCGTCCGCCCGCCGCAGCTTGCGCACCTCATCGGGGCTCAGCCAGGGCGCGCACATGCGCAGATACGCGGGTACGGACCACAGGTCGCCGACCAGGTCGGTCGCTTCGAGCAGCGGCCACGCGCGACAGAGGGCCGTCACCAGCTCCCTGTTGTGCCGGAAGGACCCGCGGAGCAGCTCGGCCGAGGCGCCACCGCCGCGCCCTTCGGGGTGGCCGCCGTGCTCGTCGGCGAAGTCGTCGTACGCGTCGTCGTCCAGATCGTGCTTGTCGAGCAGGATGGTGACCAGCTCCTCCCAGATCTGATCGCGCGCCTCGTTGTGCGGGGTGCCCGGCTCCGCCGCCGCGAACGCCTCGGCCCAGTCGCCGGCGCTCAGCCAGACGTCGGACCAGGGCGTCGTGACCGACATGCCCTCGGTGGGCGGGTCCTCGTAGAACCCGACGGCCTTCTCGATGGCCCCGACCATGTCCGCGGACGACTTGAGACGGGCCACTTCGGGGTCGCTCTCGACCGCCGCGTCCGCCCCCTCGGGGACCAGGTCGCGCAGGGTGCAGGTCCGCACGCCCTCCTCGCCGAGGCTGGGCAGGACGTCGGAGACGTACGCGAGGTAGGGCCGGTGCGGGCCGACGAACAGCACGCCGCCCCGGCGGTGGCCCGCGAGCCGGGGGTCGGAGTACAGCAGATAGGCGGCGCGGTGCAGGGCCACGACCGTCTTGCCCGTACCGGGACCGCCGTCGACCACGAGGGCCCCGCGGGAACCCGCGCGGACGATGGCGTCCTGGTCGGCCTGGATCGTGGACAGCACGTCCCGCATCCGGGCCGAGCGGTTGGCGCCGAGGCCGGCGATGAAGGCCGACTGGTCGTCGAGCGCGGCGTGCCCTTCGAGGCCGTCGGCGGTGAACACCTCGTCCCAGTAGTCGCTGATCCTGCCGGCGGTCCAGCGGTACCTGCGGCGGCTCGCCAGCCCCATCGGGCGGGCGTGGGTGGCGGCGAAGAAGGGCTCGGCCGCGGGGGAGCGCCAGTCGAGCAGCAGCCGGCGGCCCGTGCTGTCGGTGAGGCCGAGACGCCCGATGTACACGGGCTCGGAGCCGTCCGCGCCGACGATCCGGCCGAGGCACAGGTCGAGCCCGAAGCGGCGCAGGGCGCGCAGCCGGCTGGTCAGCCGGTGGATCTCCAGGTCCCGCTCCAGGGCCTCGCGGCCCAGGCCGCCGGGCGCCCTGCGTTCCGCGTCGAGGCGGTCGGACAGTTCGCCGATGGCCTGCTCCAGGCTCCGCGCGATGGCCTCGAAGTGCCGCTCGTCGTCGGCGATGAGCCGCGGGTCGGCCTTGGCGGAGAGGGTGCCGGCGAGGTCGAAGGCACGGGTGGTCAGTGGGGGCATACGCAGTGGGTCTCCCGTTTTCGCAGGTCGCGGGGTGAGGTGAGCGATTGTGCGGGACGGTGGGGGCCTTGCCGCAAGCCCCCCACTGCGCTATAAGTTGAGAGTGGCAAGAGGTGGGCATCCCCCTCTTGCTCTCTTTTTTGCCCACAGCCTTTTGTGCCCTCGGCTCAGAGCGGAGTGTCCGGCCAGCCGAGGAGACGGGCGCCGATCGCCGCCGTCTGGAGGGTGTAGCGGTCCCTCGGGTCCGCCGGGTCCGAACCGGTGAGGGTGTGGACGCGGTCCAGGCGGTACGACAGGGCGCGGATGCTCAGGGACAGCCGCCGCGCGGCCCGGGCGGTCACACACCCCGTCGCGAAGTAGGCGTGGAGCGTGTCCAGCAGGGGCCCGGCACCGCCGCGCGCCTGTTCCAGCGGGCCGAGGGTGGTGAGCACGAGGTCGACCAGGGCCTGCCGGTCGCGGGTGAGGACGGGGAAGACCAGGAGATCGGCGGCGTGCAGTACGGGCTCGTCGAAACCCATGCGCTCGGCGAGCTCCAGGGTGTTGAGGGACTCCTCGTAGCTGCGGGCGATGCCCGTGGGGCCCGGCCGTGGTCTGCCCAGGGCCACACGGCCGCCGCCGGTCGCCGCGTGCGACAGCTTGGCGAAGTGGGTCAGGATGTCGCCCTGGTGCGCGGGAGCGACGCACACCAGGCGTCCGTCCTTGGTGCTGAACAGGATGTCGCGGTCGCCGAAGCGGCCGAGCAGTTCATCCTCCAGGCTCCTCGGTACGGCGTCGGTGTCGTCGTAGGGCGCCGGGCCCTCGGTCACCGCCACGGCGTGCGCGTGGGAGAGGCGGAGACCGAACCGCTCGGCACGCGCGGCCAGGTCACCCGCGCCCGCGCGCCCGTGCAGCAGGTCGTCGATGAACTCCCGCCGTGCGAAGCCTTCCTGGCGGACGATCAGCCGCTGCGCCCGCTCGTACCCCTCCGCGAAGGCGTCGATGGCCTGCGCCGCCGTCGCGAGCAGGTGCTCGGGGTCGCGGGTGGCGCCGCCGTGGACGCGGGTCGCGGTGAGGTGTTCGCGTACGAGGGCCCGCCAGGCGAACCCGGCCTCGGCTGCCTGCGCGCCGAGTGCCCGGCGTGAGGTCAGCTCCTCACGGGTCAGGCGGCGGCCGGTCGCGGTGGCCTCGGTCAGGATGTCGGCGTAGCCGTCGAGCAGCCGCCCGGGTACGGCCTGGGTGGTCATCCGGTCTCCCTCGTTCGGTCGACGGTCGGTGCGCGCCCGGCGCTCCCGGCCGGGCGCGGGGGTCAGTGGGTGGGTACGGCTTCCGCGTCGCGTGGCTCGGCGTCGACAGGTCCGCCGACGTGCGGCCCGGTGCCGGCGGTGGGCGCGGAGGTCCGTGCGGAGACGGCCGCGGCAGTGGGGGTGCGGCGGGTGAGGCGACGGGCGACGGGCTCGGTGAAGCGGGCGGCGACCGGGCCGGTCACGACCATGATGAGGACGTACGCGGTGGCCAGCGGGCCGATGCGGGGCTCGGTGCCGACCGCGAGCCCGGCGATGACGACGGAGAACTCCCCGCGGGCCACCAGCGCGCCCGCGGCCCGCCACCGGCCGGCGGGCCGCACCCCGGCGCGCCCGGCCGCGTACCAGCCGGTGGCGATCTTGGTGCCCGCGGTGACGACGGCAAGGAGCAGGGCGGGGACCAGTACGGCCGGGATGTCGGCGGGGTCGGTGGACAGGCCGAAGAAGACGAAGAACACCGCGGCGAACAGGTCCCGCAGGGGTGAGAGCAGTACGCCCGCGCCCTCGGCGGTCTTCCCGGACAGCGCGATGCCGACGAGGAACGCGCCCACGGCGGCGGACACGTGGAGCTGCTGGGCGAGACCGGCCACCAGGAGGGTGAGTCCGAGGACGACGAGGAGGAGCATCTCCGGGTTGCTGGAGGAGACGGCACGGCTGAGCAGGCGTCCGTGGCGCAGGGCGACGTACAGCACGGCGCCGACGGTGCCCAGGGAGATGAGCAGGGTGAGGCCGGTGCCGGCCAGGCCCGCCCCGGCGAGCAGCGCGGTGAGGAGCGGCAGGTAGAGGGCCATGGCGAGGTCCTCGATGACCAGGACGCCGAGGACGACGGGTGTCTCGCGGTTGCCGAGGCGGCCCAGGTCGCCGAGGACCTTCGCGATGACGCCCGACGAGGAGACCCAGGTGACGCCGGCGAGGGCGACGGCGGCGACGGGGCCCCAGCCGAGGAGCAGCGCGGCCACCGCTCCCGGCAGGGCGTTGAGTGCGAAGTCGACGAACCCTGACGGGAGTTGGGTCTTGAGGTTGGTGACGAGTTCTCCCGCGCTGTACTCCAGGCCGAGCAGGAGCAGCAGGAGGATGACGCCGATCTCGGCGCCGGTGGCGATGAACTCCTCGCTGGCGCCGAGCGACAGGATGCCGCCGTGGCCGAAGGCGAGTCCGGCGACGAGGTAGAGGGGGATGGGTGAGAAACCCACCCTTCCGGCGAAGCGGCCGAGGAGGCCGAGGGCCAGGATGATGGCCCCGAGCTCGATGAGCAGGGCGGTGGTGTGGTGCACGGGCGTCTCCTCCGGGTGTGGCTCGGCGATGGCGTCAGTGCTCCTTCGGGCGTCGGCCGTGGCGGGCCGGGCGCCGATGGCGCAGGGGGGGCGAGGCGTGCGGCATGGCGGCACGGTGCGTGGGGGCGGGAGGTCACCCGCGTCGGACATGGCGGGGCGGCCGTGTGGTGTCGGGGCCGGCGCGGTGGTGGAGCGGGCGGGCCGGGGCGGCGCGCCCGAGGGGGCCGCGTGTCAGCGGCGCGGGCTGCCCGCGAGGGTGCGGCCGGTATCGGGAACGCTGTCGCGCGCGGAGTTGTCGACGCGCTCGGCCCTCGGGGCGCACGTCTTCGGGGCGCAGGTCTGCGGAGCGGAGGTCTTCGCGACGGTGGCGTGGATGCCGTGATCCATTTCCTGCCCCCCGGTCGCTTCGGCCCCGGCGGCCGACGTCACTCGGTGACCGGTGACATCGACGCCTGCTTCAAGAATGAGCTGACTGACGCTCAACAGAGCGCCCAGCTCGGTTTGTTAGTTTACCGTACGACAAATGGTGTCCAGGGTGCACTGCCCTGCATATCCGGCAAAGCGGTCACGGGAGAGGTCGCTGGGTGAGCGAGTGTTGCCGTGGGGTGCGGCGGGGCAGGCGAGGGGGAACCCGTACGGACCGAAGGCCCGTAGGACCGACGCAGAGGAGTACGTATGACTGTCTTCGTCATCACCGTTCCCGGGACGTTCGTCGGCGGTGTCACCGATGCCGCGCGGGAGGGACTGCGGCGAGAACTGGCCACGTGTCACGGAGAGCTGAGCGAGAGCGAGGGACTCGACCTGCTCACCGTCAACGAGGACGACACGTTCTCCGTACGCCTCGAAGTCGACGCCGCGGACCGGTACGAGGCCGAACTGGACGCCGTGCGGATCGTGTCGGACGCCCTCGGCGAGGCGGGGCTCACGCCGGACGAGTGCCCGCTGGGGCCACCGGCGGTGACCGGAATCGACAGTGATCTCTGAGGGGCGCCGACGACAGGGCCTAGGGTCGTCGCTCGTGACTGAGACCCCTTCGCCCGTTCCTTCGCCCACGCCCGCGCCGACGCTTTCGCACTTGAAGACGACTGCCGCCGCCTACGACGCCCTCGCCGACGTCTACGCCGGGCTCGACCGCGACGACATCGACGCCCCCTCGGTGGACCGCGCGGTGCTCGCCGCGTTCGCCGAACTCGCGCGGATCGCGGGACCCGGACCGGTCGCCGAACTCGGCTGCGGCCCGGGTCCCGTCACCGCGCACCTGCGGAAACTGGGCCTCGACGTCTTCGGGATCGACCTGTCGCCCGTGATGGTCGACATCGCCAGGAGGACCCATCCGGAGCTGCGGTTCGAGGTCGGCTCCATGGACGCCCTCGACCTGGCCGACGGGTCACTGAGCGGTGTCGTGTCCTGGTACTCGGTGATCCACGCCCCGGCCGACGACGTCCGCGGCTACTTCGAGGAGTTCCGCCGGGTGCTCGCACCCGGCGGTCACCTCGTGCTCGCCTTCTTCGAATCGGACGGCGACCCGCTCACCGCGTTCGACCACAAGGTGACCACCGCCTACCGGTGGCCCATCGACCGCATGGCGGCGCTGGCGCGCGACACCGGCTTCACCGAGGTCGGGCGCATGCTCCGGGACCCTGGCGAGGGCGAGCGGTTTCGCAGGGGGCACCTGCTGATGCGGGCGGGTGAGTGAGCCGGCCCCGTCAGCCGCTCACCTCGCCGCGGCGCGCGGCCCACACGGTGCGCTCCGTGCGGGCCGCCAGGTCGGCCCTGCGCAGGACGCTGTGCGGTCCCGCGGTGTCGAGGAGCCGGTCGAGCGCGTCCAGGTCCTCCGCGGGGAGCGCGTCGGCGGCGCTGCCGCGCAGGCGGCGCAGGGCGTCGACGGCGTAGCGGCCGACCGCCTCGTTGCCGGTGCCGTCGACGTGGAGGGTGTCGGTGCGTTCGCCTTCGACGGTGAACCCGGCCCCGGTGAGCCTCGGGCCCCAGTCGGCGCCGCGGTGCGGCACGTGCTCGGCGTGCCGGTGCGCGAGGGCGGCGTGGCAGCGCTCCTCGACGCCGGGCCGGGTCTCCGGCGCGGTGCCGGGCAGGAAGCGGGGGAAGCCGGCCAGCTCGACGACGGCGAAGAGGCCGCCAGGGGCCAGCAGTTCATGGACCCGGCGCAGCGTCCGGTCGGGCTCCGCCATGTGGTGCAGGGACGCCGATGCCCACACCAGATCCGGCGTGCCGAGGTCCGGCCACGGCGCGTCGAGGTCGGCCCGTACGGTGTGTACGCGGTCCTCAAGACCCCGCTCGCACGCCTTCTCCCGCAGGCGGCGCAGATGCTCGGCCGACGCGTCCACGGCGGTGATCCGGGCCTCGGGCCAGCGGGCGAGCAGGGCGAAGGTGCCGGCTCCGGTCCCGCAGCCCAGGTCGACGATGTGCCGCGGGGCGGACCCCACCGGAAGCCACGCGGTGACGGACGCGATGTGCTCGGCGAAGACGTCCGCCTCCAGATCGAGCAGCCCGGCCTGGTCACCCACGTCGCCGGCCCCGGGTCCGGCGGGCGGGACATGGCCGTGGGCGGACGTGTGGCCGTGAGCGGCGTGCGGGTGCGGATGTGTGTGCGGGGAGGTGTGGGTCATGGCGCCACGCTAGGTCGGCGGCGCGCCGGGACGGCGGCTCCTCCCCGGATGCGCAAGACGATGACGCCCTGAGGTGCGGTACGCGCAAGAATCCCTTCGGCCCGCGTGGTCCGGCGAGGGGCCGGGCGGGTCAGACAGCGGCGTCCGGGGCCGGCGAACGTTCCTGGTGGCTGCGGCGGGCGTCGCGGTCGAAGATGCCGAGGATCTCGCATGGCCCGCCCTCGGCGCCGATGGCGTGCGGCAGCATCGTGGGGAACTCGGCGGCCTGGTTGGTCTCCACGCGGAGCCGCCGGTTCCCCAGGAGCAGGACCGCCGTGCCGGAGAGCACCACCAGCCACTCGCGGCCGGGGTGCGCGCGCATCCGAGCGGGGTTCGCGGGCGGCGGTTCGGTCATGCGCTGCCGTACGACGGTCAGGCCGGGCTCCGCCTTGATGGGCCAGCGCATCAGCCCGTGCGCCCCGTCGATCACCGGGCTGCTGACGACGTCGTCGGTGGCGGTCTCCACGAGCTGGTCGAGCGAGGTGTCCAGGGCGCGCGCGAGCGTGACGAGCTGGTCGAGGGCCAGACGGCGCTGACCGTTCTCGATCCGGGAGAGCGTGGACTGGCTGACGTTCGCGCGGGACGCCAGCTCCTCCAGGGACCAGCCCTGCGCCACCCTCAGTGCGCGAATCCTCGCGCGCACCAGGCCGTCAAGATCACCATCGCCATGCGTCATGGGCAACATCGTATGCCGATGGCGCAACCCGCACTCGCCGCGGCTGTCCCGGCGAAGTTCGCCCGCGTCCGCCACGTGTGGCTCGGCGGTATCGGGTCAAGCGGAACGCATGGCTTCTGACCGCGGCACACATCCCCACGAGCTCGGCCCACGGGCGTCGGTCGAGCGCACCGCCCCCGACGACCCGACCGGCCTCGACCGGCGCTCCTGGTGGGCGGTGCTGCGAGGGACCGTCAAGCAGTTCCTCAACGACGAACTGCCCGACCGGGCGGCGGCGCTGACCTACTACGGCATCCTGTCGCTCTTCCCCGCGCTGCTCGTCCTGGTCTCCCTGCTCGGCGTCGCGGGGGAGTCGGCCACCAAGCAGGTGGTGGAGAACCTGGAGAAGCTCGCGCCCGGCGCCGCGCGCGACATCATGACGCAGTCGGTGGAGCGCCTGCAGTCCAGCAGCGGCACGGGATCGGTCCTCGCGATCGTCGGTCTCGCCGGAGCCCTGTGGTCGGCGTCCGGCTACGTGGCGGCGTTCATCCGCACCTCGAACGCGGTGTTCGAGGTGCCGGAGGGCCGGCCGGTGTGGAAGATCCTGCCGCTGCGGCTCGCGGTGACCGTCGCGCTGATGCTGCTCGTCTGCGCCAGCGCGGTCATCGTGGTGTTCACCGGCGGCATCGCCGCCCAGGTGGGCGGCGCGCTGGGCATGAGCGACGCCGCGCTGACCGTCTGGGCGGTCGTCAAGTGGCCGGTGCTGCTCGTCCTGGTCACGCTGATGGTGACACTGCTGTTCTGGGCGGCTCCCAACGCCAAGGTCAAGGGCCTGACCTGGATCGTTCCCGGCAGTGTCCTCGCGCTGCTGATCTGGATGGCGGCGTCCGCGGGCTTCGCCTTCTTCGTCGCCAACTTCGGTTCGTACAACAAGACCTACGGGGCCATCGCCGGTGTGGTGATCTTCCTGGTCTGGCTGTGGATCACGAACCTGGCGATCCTGCTGGGGCTTGAGTTCAACGCCGAGATGGTCCGTGAGCGGGTCGCCGCCGCGGGCCACGGCGACGACGGGCTGTTCGTCGAGCCGCGCGACACACGGGCCTGGGACGAGGAGGACCGCCGGGAGGCCGGCGCCGAGCGGTGACCCGGCCCTGCGGAACGCGCCGCCCCCGGCACACTCGCCGCCCGGTCAGCGGCGCGCCCGCAGCCCCTCCACGAGCAGCCCCAGTCCGAACGCGAAGAGGTGGTCGAAGTCCCCGCTGGTGAGTGCGGGCAGCGTGGCGCCGAGATGGGGGTAGCCGCCCGCCTCCACCGCGTCCCGCAGCAGCTCCGGATCGGGTGACCGGTCCTCGCCGGGGTGCAGGGCGGCCTGTTCCTCCAGGGTGTGGCCCACGGTGAAGTTGGCCACCGTGTAGAGCGCCCGTGCCGCGTCGTCGTCCGCGAAGCCCGCCTCGCGCAGGAGCCCCACGACGGTGTCCGCGTAGCCGAGGATGTTCGCCCCCGTCGCGTGGGTGCCCGCGAACACGCGCGCACCGTCGCGGTGTGCGAGCAGGGCCGTGCGCATGGCCCGTGCGAGGGCGGTGAGCCGCTCGCCCCAGTCGTCTTCGCCGCCCTCGGCGGCTTCTTCCGCGACGCCCTCCATCATCCGCTCCGCCATGGCCGTGAGCAGGTCCTGCTTGGTCGCGAAGTAGCGGTAGAGCGCGCCTGCCCGTACGTCGAGTGCGTCGGCGAGCCGCCGCATGGTCAGCGCGTCGAGACCCGACCGGTCCAGCAGGTCGAGGGCGGTGTGCAGGGCGCGGTCACGGCTGAGGCGGGGCGGGCGGCCCCGGGCCGGGGTTGACGTGGAGGTCATGCGCCTCATTATAGTGAACAGCGTTCACGTGAACGCTGTTCACTAATTTTGTGCGCCAGTTCCGCGCGCCGGTTCCGTTCATCGGTCCCGTGCACCGGTTCTATGCACCGATCAGGGGTGGGTGACTTCCGATGAATGCCGGTGCCGATGCCAATGCCGACGTCGACGTGGTCGTCGTGGGGGCGGGGCCTACGGGCCTCATGCTGGGCTGCGAACTGGCGCTGGCCGGTGTGCGGACCCGGGTGCTCGAACGCAGGGCGAGTCCGCAGCGGGACTCCCGGGCGCTGAGCCTGCACCCGCGCAGCGTGGAGCTGATGGACCAGCGCGGGCTGCTCGACCGGTTCCTGCCGCTCGGCCGGACCGTGCCCGGCTGGCACTTCGCGCAGCTCCCCACCCGACTGGACTTCTCCGCGCTCGACTCGCGGCACAACTACACGCTGTTCCTCGCCCAGGCCCGCACCGAGGCGCTGCTCGCCGAGCGGGCGCGCGAGCTGGGCGTGGAGATCCTGCGCGGACGCGAGGTGGCCGGGCTGACCCAGGACGCCTGCGGGGTCGAGGTCGACGTGCGCGGGCCCGCGGGCGCCGAGACCGTGCGCGCGCGGTACGCGGTCGGCTGCGACGGCGGGCGCAGCGCGGTGCGCCGGGCCGCGGGCATCGGCTTCCCCGGCACCGACGAGACCCTCACCGGTGTGCTGGGCGACGTCGCGGCCATGGACACCGGCCCCGCGGCCCTGGCCGCCGCCCGCGAGAACGGCGTTCTGGTGGCGCCGCTGGAGGACGGAGTCACCCGCCTCGTGTTCCTGGACCCGGAGCGGATGCGGGTGCCCGCGGCGGAGCCGGTGACCCTGGAAGAGTTCCGCGCCTCGCTGACCCGACTCTGCGGCTCCGACCTCGGTGTCGCCGGCCCCCGCTGGCTCTCCCGCTTCGGCAACGCGACGCGGCTCGCGGAGCGTTACCGCGCGGGGCGCGTCCTGCTGGCGGGCGACGCCGCCCACATCCACTTCCCCGCGGCGGGCCAGGGCCTCAACACCGGGCTGCAGGACGCCGTGAACCTCGGCTGGAAGCTGGCCGCCGAGGTCAACGGCTGGGCCCCGGCCGGGCTCCTCGACAGCTACGAGGCCGAGCGCCGCCCGGTAGGCCGCGCGGTCACCGAGAACACCGAGGTGCAGACGCTCCTCGCGGAGCTGGCGCTCATGGAGCGGTACCGACGCCCGGCGGCGGCCCTGCGGAGGCTCCTCGACGGGTTCCTGCGGATGGAGGAGGTCAACCGCACGCTCGCCGCGCAGGTGTCCGCGCTCGGCACCGCCTACCCCGCCACGGCTCCGGGAGCCGACCCTCTGGTGGGCGCGCGGATGCCCGACATCGCGTTGCGCGCGGCCGGTTCGGCGGCGGGCAGGGTCTACGGCCTGCTGCACGAGGGCCGGTTCACGCACCTACACCTCACGGGCGACGCGGACGCCGCCGCGGCCGTCACCGCCCGGTGGGGCCGGCGCGTGACCGCCACCGCCGTCACCCGGTACGACGCCCACGCGGAGCTGGTGGGGGTGCGCGAAGTCCTCGTACGCCCCGACGGCCATGTCGCCTGGGCCACGCGCGATCCGGACGCGCGCACGCGCGGCGAGGAGCGGTGCGCCGCGCTGACGGCCTGGGCGGGAGAACCCGCCTGACGCAGCCTGGCCGGATTTCCCCTTGTGGAGAAGTGGAGGCCCTATTTCGCACTTCGGTAAGGTTAGGCTAACCTCCACCTCGTGCAAGAAGGTGAAGAGACCGCAGCGGCCGCGCGCCGCCCCCAGGGTCATGAACTCTTCGCCACGGGCGTCACCGTGGCCTATGAGGGCGTCGACGTCGTCCATGACGCCTCCATGACCCTGCGGCCGGGCGAAGTGACCGTGCTCGTGGGACCGAACGGCAGTGGCAAGTCGACACTGCTGCGCACGCTCGCGCGGCTCCAGCGGCCCCGCAGCGCCGAACTCGTCATCGACGGCGACACCGACGGCCTCGCCCTGAGCCCCCGTGACTTCTCCCGCCACGTCGCCCTGCTCACCCAGGCACGCCCCACACCGGGCGGCCTGACCGTACGCGACGTCGTCGAATTCGGCCGCTACCCCTACCGGGGCCGATGGGGCAGGTCCGACCCGGACGGGCGGGCCGCGGTGGACCGCGCGCTCGCCATGACCGGCGTCGCCGAACTCGGCGAGCGCGGGGCCGAACACCTCTCCGGAGGACAGCTCCAGCGCGTCTGGCTCGCGAGCTGCCTCGCCCAGGAGACGGGCGTGCTCCTGCTCGACGAGCCGACGACCTACCTGGACCTGCGCTACCAGGTCGAACTCCTCGACCTCATGCGGGACCTGGCGGACGATCACGGCATCGCCGTGGGCGCCGTCCTGCACGACCTGGACCAGGCCGCGGCCATAGCCGACCGCATCTTCCTGCTCGACAAGGGCCGCGTCATCGCGCACGGCGGCCCCGAAGACGTCCTGACACCCCAGCGGCTGACCGACACCTACGGAATCCGCATCGAGGTCGAGAACGACCCACTCACCGGCCGGCTGCGCACGCGCGCCATCGGCCGCCACCACTCGCGAAGCGAAAGGCTCAGTACCACCTCATGAGACGCCTCCTGATCACCGCGGCGGCGGCCACCGCCGCGGCCCTCACCCTGTCCGCATGCGGAACCACCGAGCCCGCCGCCGACGACGACGCCAAGACCGGCGGCAAGGCCATCACTCTCACCGACGGCACCGGCACGAAGGTGAAGCTCGACGGCCCGGCCGAGAAGGTCGTCGGCACCGAGTGGAACGCCGTGGAGAGCCTCATCTCCCTCGGCGTCGAGCCGACGGGCGTCGCCGACGTCAAGGGCTACAAGACCTGGGACACGGCAGCCCCGCTGAAGAACGACCCCAAGGACGTCGGCACGCGCGGCGAGCCGAGCATGGACACCATCGCGTCCCTGAAGCCCGACCTCATCATCGCGACGACCGACCTGCCGGCCGCCGCCGTCAAGCAGATGCGGAAGATCGCGCCGGTGCTGAACCTGCGCCCCGCCGACGCCTCCGACCCCATCGGGCAGATGACCGAGAACCTCGACCTCATCGCCGAGGCCACCGGCACCACCGAGAAGTCCACGCAGCTCAAGAAGGACTTCGAGGCGAAGCTCGCCGAGGGCAGGAAGAAGCTCGCCGCCGCCGGTCTCGCCGGCGCCAAGTACGCCTTCGCCGACGGCTACGTCACCGGCAACCAGACCTCGATCCGGCCCTTCACCAGCGGTTCGCTGATCGGCGCGGTCAACGAGAAGCTGGGCCTGAAGAACGACTGGTCGGTCAAGGGCGACAAGAGCTACGGCCTCGGCTCCACCGACGTCGAGGGCCTCACCAAGCTCGACGAGGACGTGCGGTTCGCCTACATCGGCAACGACGGCGACAAGAGCAGCAACCCGTTCGCCGGCGTCCTGGCCAAGGACAAGGTGTGGACCTCGCTGCCGTTCGTGAAGAAGGACCACGTGCACCGGCTGCCCGACGGCATCTGGATGTTCGGCGGCTCCGCGTCGATGAGCCAGTACGTCGACTCCGTCGTCAAGGCACTGAAGAAGTAGGACGCTGAGCAAGACGCTGAGGGAATAACGCCATGGCCGTCACCGCAACCACCACCGCCCCCCGTCCGTCGACAGCCGTCTCCCGCACGGGCGCGGCCGCGGTGACGGCCGCACTGGTCCTCCTCGTCGCCGCCCTCGCGGTCGTCGACATCACCCAGGGCACGGCCTCGGCCGGCGCCCCCGAGGTCTGGAAGGCCCTCACCGGGCGGGCCGACCAGACCGACGCCTCCGTCGTCATCGCCTCGCGCCTGCCGAGAATGACCGCGGGGCTGCTCATCGGCGCCGTGCTCGGCATGGCGGGCGCCGCCCTCCAGGCCATCAGCCGCAACGTCCTCGCCTCGCCCGACACCCTCGCCGTCAACGCGGGCTCCTACGTCGCCCTCACCCTGGTGGCCGCCACCGGCGTCTCGCTGCCGCTGTTCCTCTCGTCCGGCGTCGCGTTCGTCGGCGGCCTCGCGGCGGCGGCCGTCGTCCTCGGCCTCTCCGGCCTCGGCGCGGGCACCGTCAGGCTCGTCCTCGCGGGCAGTGCCCTCACCCTCGGGCTCACCGCCGTCACGGAGGGGATGCTCCTGCTGTTCCCCGAGGAGACGGAGGGCCTCTACAAGTGGAACCAGGGCAGCATCGCGCAGAACGGCTTCGACGGCGTCCTGCAGATGGCGCCGATCGGCGTCGCCGCCCTCGTCGGCCTGCTCCTCCTGGCCCGCCGGGTCGACGCCCTCGCGCTCGGTGACGACGCCGCCCGCGGCGTCGGCGTACCCGTGCGCTCCACCCGCGTCATCGGCGTCGTCCTCGCCGCCCTGCTCTCCACCGCCGCCGTCACCCTCGCGGGACCCATCGGCTTCGTCGGCCTGTGCGCCCCCGCGCTCGTCCGCGGACTCGCCCGCAGGTTCCGGGGCTTCACCAAGTCGCGGGCGAGCCTGCCGGTCGCGGGGCTCACCGGCGCGGGCCTGGTGCTCGGCTCCGACGTACTGCTCCGTGCCGTCGTGCCCTCGGACACCGCGGTCGCCGTGCCGACCGGCGTCGTCACCAGCCTGGTCGGCGCGCTCTTCCTGATCGTCATGGCCGCGCGCGCCAAGGACACCGGTACAGCCGTCGCCGTCGACCGGCTGCGCATCCGCAGCCGTGCCGTCTTCCTCGCCACCACGGCCGTCCTCGTCGTCGTCCTCGTCGGTCTGGTCATCGCCGCCGTCCTCGTCGGCGACAGCAAGCTGCTCCTCGGCGACGTCGTCAACTGGGCGCAGGGGCGGGCGGGGCAGACCGTCACCTTCGTGCTCGACACCCGGATACCGCGCGTCCTCGCCGCCCTGCTCGCGGGCGCGGCCCTCGCGCTCGCCGGGACGCTCATCCAGGCCGTCACGCGCAACCCCCTGGCCGAGCCCGGTGTCCTCGGCGTGACCAACGGCGCCGCGGCGGGCGCCGTCCTGATGGTGACGACCGTGCCGCTGGCCGGGACGTGGGGCGTGGCGGCGGGTGCCTTCGCGGGCGCCGCGGTCAGCGCCGCCATCGTCTTCGGTCTGGCCGCGCGGGGCGGCTTCCGGCAGAACCGGCTCGTACTCGTCGGGTTCGGTGTGGCGACCGGTGCCGCCGCCCTGGTCAGCATGCTGATCATCCTCACCGACCCGTTCAACGCGACCAAGGCCCTGACCTGGCTCTCCGGCTCCACCTACGGGCGGACCCTGCCCGACGTGGTGCCCCTCGCGATCGTCCTCGCCGTGGGTCTGGTCGTCGCGGTCGCGCGGCGCACCGAACTCGACCTGGTCTCCCTCGACGAGGACACCCCGCGGCTGCTCGGCCTCAACCTCGGCCGCGGACGCTTCGGCTTCCTCGTCCTCAGCGTCCTGCTGAGCGCCACCGCGGTGGCCGCCGCGGGCACCATCGGCTTCGTCGGCCTGGTGGCACCGCACGCGGCGAGGGCCCTGGTGGGCCGGCAGCACACGCGCGTCGTACCGGTCTCCGTACTCCTCGGCGCCGTCCTCGTCTGCACGGCCGACCTGGTGGGCCGCACCGTGATCGCGCCGGCCCAGCTCGGCGCGGGGCTCATGACGGCCGTGATCGGCACGCCCTACTTCCTGTACCTGCTGGTGCGCAGCCGCCGCTAGCCGGCCGCCGGGGTCATGACGGGGGCTCTCAGCCCAGGCGGCGCGGCAGCCGGACGACCTGGACGAAGAAGTCGTCGATCTGGCGCACCGCCGCGATGAACTGGTCCAGGTCGACCGGCTTGGTGACGTACGCGTTCGCGTGCAGCTTGTAGCTCCGCAGGATGTCCTCCTCCGCGGCCGACGTCGTCAGCACCACCACCGGGATGTCGGTCAGCTCCGCGTCCGACTTGATCTGTTCCAGGACCTGCCGGCCGTCGTACTTGGGCAGGTTGAGGTCGAGCAGGATGAGGTCGGGACGCGGGGCGTCGGTGTGCTCGCCGCGCCGGTAGAGGAAGTCGAGCGCCTCCTCGCCGTCCCTGACCACGTGCAGGGTGTTGCCGATCTTGTTGTCCTCGAACGCCTCGCGCGTCATCAGTTCGTCGCCCGGATCGTCCTCCACGAGGAGCACGTCGACCGGTGTGGCATCAGGGGTGGTCATGTCAGGGCCTTCTCCTCGGTACGGGACGCGGTGTCCTCCGCGGTGTCGACGCGGCACGGCAGAGTGAAGCAGAAACGCGTGCCCCCGGTGTAGCCGGTGTCGATCCAGATGCGGCCGCCGTGGTGCTCGACGATCTTCTTGCAGAGCGCGAGACCGATGCCGGTGCCCCCGTAGGAGTCACGGCCGTGCAGCCGCTGGAAGATCACGAAGACCTTCTCCGTGAACTCCTCGGCGATGCCGATGCCGTTGTCGGTCACGCTCAGGTTCCACACGCCCGCCGCCTCGTCCTCCTCGCAGGAGACCCGGATGCGCGGCGCGCGGTCGGCATGGCGGAACTTGACGGCGTTGCCCACCAGGTTCTGCCAGAGCATCGTGAGCAGCGTCGGGTCCCCGACGATCTCGGGCAGCGTGTCGGGACGCTCGATGAGCGCGTCCGTGTCCCGTACGGCGGTGTCCAGGTTGGCCAGCGCCTTGTCGAGGGCCTGGCCGAGGCCGACGGGCACGCGGGCGTCGTTGTGACGCCCCACGCGCGAGAAGGTCAGCAGGTCGTTGATGAGGACCTGCATGCGCTTGGCGCCGTCCACGGCGAAGTCGATGTACTGCTTGCCGCGGTCGTCCAGCTTGTCGGCGTACCGCTTCTCCAGGAGCTGGCAGAAGGAGGCGACCTTGCGCAGCGGCTCCTGCAGATCGTGGGACGCGACGTAGGCGAACTGCTCCAGCTCGGTGTTGGAGCGGCGCAGCTCCACCGCCTGGGCGTCCAGGTCCGCCGTCTGCCGGGTCAGGGCGTCCCGCTGGCTGCGGGAGGCGCCGAGCTCGTCCACGATGCGCAGCCGCATGCCCTCGACGTCCTTGGCCACCGCCCTGAGGTCCGTCGGCCCGTCCACCGTGATCACGTGGTCGAACTCGCCGCGCGCCACCCGGCGCGAGGAGTCGCGCAGCGCCTCAAGGGGGCGGGCGACCAGCCTCCGCACCAGGAACGCCAGGGTGACACCCGCCAGCAGGAAGACCGCCACCATGCCGCTCAGCACCACCGTACGGACCGTACGGGCACGGGCCAGCTCGTCCTTGCCGTCGGCGACGGCCTCGGCGAGGTCCGCGTTCTGCGTCGCCCACACCTTGCGGACGCGGTCGAAGACCTCCTTGCCGCGCGCGGCGGTCGCCGCGTCGACGGTGCGCGGCTCGCCGGGACTGACGTCCGCGACCAGCGGCTCGGCGTAGGCGCGCCGCCACGCCGCGGCCTGCCGCCGCACCGCTTCGAGGTCCGCGGCCAGCCGGGGCTGGTCCCCGATGAGCTTCCGCAGCCGGGCCGCGGCACGCGCCTCGTCCCGCTTGCCCTGCGTGTACGGGGCGAGGAACTGGCGGTCGGCGGCGATCGCGTAGCCGCGCACCCCGGTCTCCTGGTTCACCAGGGCGGCCTGCAGCCGGTACGCCTCGGTCCTGGCCGGCTGCACCTGGCCGACGAGCCGGTCGCTCACGTCGGCGGTCTGCCCGAGGAGCCGTGTGCCGATGACCGTACCCACCACCACCAGCAGCACCATCAGCGCCAGGACCAGATGGAACCAGCCCTGCACCGTCAGCCGGCGGCCGATCCACCCCCGGCCCTTCGTCACACCCACGCCTTGCTTCTCCGATGCTGCTCTCGTCACGGCTCTCGTGCCCCAGTCCCGCCGATGGTGCCGCGGGCCCCGGTCCACGCCCGCCTCAGCCGTCTTCCCCGTTTCCGCCGTCACCCCCACTGAAGGTGTACGACGGCCACGTCGTCGGCCAGGCCGCCCTGGCTCTCCGCGAGGTCCTCGGCCCGCTGGATCAGCGTATCGACGAAGATCTCGGGGGCGAGGCCGGCCATCTCGCGCGCGAGACCGAGCAGCCCGTCCTCGCCGAGCCGCGCCCGGCCCTTGCCGACGTGGCCCTCGAAGAGCCCGTCGGTGAAGAGCACCAGCGCCGACCCCGTGGGCAGCGGAAACTCCTCCACCGGCCAGTTGAGCACCCCCGGCACGACGCCGAGGGCGGGACCGCCCGCCGTCTCCACCCACTCCACCCTGCCGTCCGCGGTGCGGAGCAGCAGCCCGGGGTGGCCCGCGCGGATCAGCCGTACGTGCCGCGCCCCGACGGGGACGGTGAGGCTGGTCAGCGTGGCGAAGACGTACGGCTGGGCCCGCTCGGCCAGCATGATCTCTTCGAGCCGTCCGATCTGCTCCGGGCCCGTGACGCCGCTGAGCACCAGCGTGCGCCAGGCGATGCGCAGCGCCACGCCGAGGGCCGCCTCGTCGGGGCCGTGCCCGGAGACGTCGCCTATCAGCGCGTGCACGCTGCCGTCGGCGCTCTGCACGATGTCGTAGAAGTCACCGCCGAGCAGCGCCTGGGCGCGGCCGGGCCGGTAGCGGGCCACGACGCCCACGTTCTCGCTGCTCAGCAGCGGGCGGGGGAGCAGGCCCCGCTCAAGGCGGGCGTTCTCCTGGGCCTGCATCTGGCTGGCCTGCAGCGCCACCGCGGCCTGCTCGGCCTGCTTGCGCTGGATCGCGTAACGCACCGCACGGCCGAAGAGCTCCGGCTCGACGCGGCCCTTGACCAGGTAGTCCTGCGCCCCCGCGGCGACGGCGGCGAGGCCGGTCTCCTCCTCGGCGAGGCCGGTGAGGACGACGACCGCGACCCGGTCGGCGCGCGACTTGACCATGGACACGGCTTCGAGGCCCTGGGCGTCCGGCAGGTGCAGGTCGAGCAGCACGCAGTCGGGCGTCTCGAAGGCCAGGGCCTCGCGCGCCTCGGCCATGGAGCGGACCCACTGCAGACGCATCTTGAGCGCGCTGTCGGCCACCAGCTCCTCGACGAGGAGCGCGTCGCCCGCGTCGTCCTCGATGAGCAGCACCGACGGCTGCGGCCACTGCTGGACCGCCGTGGCGGCGTCACCGGTGACGGGCGCGCCCGAACCGATGTCACCCGCGGCGACGTCGCCCGCGGCGGCCGCGAGGACGCCGGAAGTCCATGGCTGTGACGCCGCCGCCATGCTCTCGCCTTTCCCGTCAAGGAGCCCACCCCGGTGGTCGACCAGGGACTTCGGAACAGCGTGAGCTTACCTGCACGGACCGCCCGATGTTCGCGGGATCTTCGCGGGATGTGCACGATGCATACCGGAGAAGCGGGGCGGTAAGGCACATGTCGCCGGTTTATGCCAAGGGAATCGTCCGGGCGGTCCCTGTCCCCGGGGCGTCAGGAATCCGCGGCCGCTGTGGCGGAGCCCACGGCGCGACAGGCGTACGTCTCCGCACGGCTGTGGCGATGCGATCATGGCTGTGGCGGTGGAACCGCCCGGAGGTGTTCCACCGCCACTGCCGTGCGCGCCGTCGTACCGCGGTCTACTCGTGGGCGCTGATCACGCCGCCCGCGCTGAGCACGATGTAGATGCCGTTGGCGACGAGGCCGGCGTCCTGCTCGTCCGCCTCCAGCGTGCCCATCACCGAGCCGTCGAGGCCCAGGATCTCCGCGCGGTAGTGCAGGTCACCGAGCTGGGTGACCTTGGCCTTCCAGCCGCCCGCCAGCTCGAACGTGCCCGGCCCGCTGTGCCCGCCGCCCAGCCAGGAGTGGACCTGGCCGTCCAGGGTCAGCACGACGAACATGTCGTTGGCGTCGAGCCCGGCGTCCTTCCCGTTCGCCTCCAGCGTCGCCAGCACGTCACCGTTGCTGACGATCTCGGCACGGTAGTGCTGCGTGCCGATCTTGCGGATCACGGCCGTGCTGCCGTCCGCCAGGGTCTGCTTGCGCACGGGCGAGGCCGCCTTGGACGAGGCGATCTGGACCTCGGCCGTGGAACGGTCGCCGCTCGTGTCCGCGAGGCGGGCGGTGGAGACGGAGCCCGCCTTCCCCTGGCCGGAGGCGGCGTCGCCGCCCGCGCTCTGGCAGGCGGTCATGGAGAGGACCGCGGCGGCGGCGACGGCCACCAGAGTGGCGGAACGGACGGAACGGCGAGCGCGACGAGTGGTCATCATCGGTAATCCCCCATGGGCTTCGGTCAGTGGCGTCCCCGTCCGCCCCGGCGGGCGGTGGATCCGCGTCTTCTGTTCGTTGCACCCCGTCAGATGACCGATGCGCGGGCCGCGTTCACCCAGTTGTGTCCGCCTTTGGTAACAGCGTTGCCCGGGTGCCGAACGGGCCCGGTGGTCCCGCGTCGCGCGTCATGTGCGGGCACAGCGCTCCGCCCGGCGTGAAGGCGGTCTCCGTCTCGTCCGCCATGGCGGCGAAGAAGCGCCGTCCTTCCGCCGACTGCCGTGACGTCGCCCAGGTGTGGCCCACGGCCGCGTCGAGCGCCGTGTGCAGGGCATGACGGCCGAGGCCCTGGCCCTGCCAGTGCGTGGCGACGGCGACACTGTCGATGTAGCCGTATCCGCAGGGGTGGCAGACCCGGAAGACGAGGCTGCCGACGCACCGGCCGCAGGCGTCGAGCATGACGAGGGTCTGCCGGCCCGCGGGCAGCGCCTCCGCTGCGAGCGCGAAGCGGACGTCGGGCGGCCTGGCCGGTCCACTCACTCGGCGCCTCCATTCCGTGCGCGGCCCTTGGCGAGGGCGGTCGCGTCCTGTCTGAAGGCCCACTTCAGCTCAGGTTCCACGGCGAAGCGGAAGGCGCGCCGGACCGGGGGAGCACACAGAAGGGTGATCACCGTGGCGGCGGCCGACGTGACGGCGATCTCGCCCAGCGGCCGGTGCACCCAGTCGGCCTCGTACCAGCCCCAGAAGCGGGAGCCCTTGGCGAGGAAGCCGTGCAGCAGGTAGCCGTAGAGCGTGCCCGCGCCGAGGGCCGTGAACCAGAGCTTCCGCCCCGGCACCCAGGCCAGGAAGCAGACGACGAGGACCACCGAGCAGCCGAACATCGCGAGGGTCATCACGCCGCCCGTCCACCCGGGCGCTGCCAGCTCCTGAGCGCTGTCGCGCCGGTAGAACCACGCCGCGTTCATCCGCGGCGCGGCCCAGTACGCGAAAGCCAGAGCCGCAGCGAGGACCGGCAGCGCCAGGACGCGGACTTCCCTGCGGCGCACCAGTTGGAAGTGCGCGGGCCTCAGGACGAGACCGAGGACGAAGAAGGGCAGGAACTGCAGCACGCGCTGCAGGTCGAGATCGTCCCCGATGTCCGGGGACACGGACGCGAGGACCGCGACGGCCAGCGCCACGGGGAGCGGCCACCGCACGATCCTCCACAGCGGGGTCGTCAGCCGCCAGATGAACAGCGCGGCAAGGAACCAGGTCAGATACCAGGGGTCGAGCAGGCTGATCGGATACGTCGGGTCGTCGCCGGCCCACCGCTTGAAGTACGTGTACGCGACCTCGAAGATCACGTAGGGCACGGCGACCCCGGTCACCAGGCGCTTGACGCGGTCGAAGCTCGCGTCGAAACCGCGGGAGAAGTAGCCGGAGATGACGATGAACGCCGGCATGTGGAAGGTGTAGACGGTGATGTACAGCGCGGCGGCCGCCCTGCTGTCGCCCCTCAGCGGTTCCCATGCGTGGCCCATGGCGACGAGCACGATGGCCAGGTACTTGGCGTTGTCGAAATAGGCGTCGCGCCCCTTGGCGGGTGGCACCGCCCGGCCGCTCGCGGTGGCCTCGCCGCCCGGGGCCGGCACGCGCCCGGAAGCCGCACGCGTGGGCGGCAGGGGCGCCGCGCGACGGCCGGTCGACTGTGTCGCGTCACTCAAGATGCCTCCCGCAGTGAACCCGGACCTCCGAAAGCACGTCTTCCCCTGAATGCGGACTCCGCGCCTGGCAGTGCGTCCCGGCACCCTAGCCATACTTCTACACGCACGTAAAACTTCACTGGTGGTGCGTACGGGTGTGGTGGGACGCGGCGGGAGCGGACCAGGCGTGCGGGGGTTGGGCGTGCGGGGGTTGGGCGTGCGGGGGTTGGGCGTGCGGGGCCGATGGGCGCCCCGCGTACGGCAGTGCGGGGCGCCCGGTGGCCGGCGCGGGCAGGGCGGTCCGCGTGACCGGGCCGGCCGGACCGAGCGGGAGTGGCCCGCTACACGGCGGCCGGCGCCGGACCCACCAGCTCCGACAGCACGTCCTCCATGGTCACGAAGCCGAGCACCGTGCCCGTCTCCCCGGTGACCGCCGCGAGGTGGCTGTCCATGGCCCGCAGCGCGGTGAGCGTGTCGTCCAGCGGGGTGTCGATGCGCACCCGGGTGACGGCGTGCAGCGCCGAGGGCGGGAACGACGCGTCACGGTCGGCGACCCCGAGGGTGTCCTTGATGTGCAGATAGCCGAGGAGCGTGCCCCGCGGTCCGGTCACCGGGAACCGCGAGAAGCCCGCTCCGGCCGCCGCCCGCTCCAGGTCCGCCGGGGTCACGGTGTGCTCGACGGTGCGCATCCGCGCCGCGGGGACCAGTATCTCGCCGACCGGCCGCGTCCCCAGCTCCAGGGCGTCGCGCAGCCGCTCCCCGTCGGCGGCCGAGAGCAGCCCGGCCGCACTGGAGTCGAGCACCATGCGGGCGAGCTGGTCGTCGGTGAAGACGGACTCGACCTCGTCCTTCGGCTCCACCCGCATCAGCTTCAGCAAGGTGTTGGCGAAGGCGTTGATCCCGAAGACCAGGGGCCGCAGGGCCCGGGTGAGGGCCACCAGGGGAGGGCCGAGCAGCAGCGCGGTCCGGACCGGCGCGGCGAGCGCGACGTTCTTGGGGATCATCTCGCCGATCAGCATGTGCAGATACGTGGCCACGGCCAGGGCGATGACGAACGCGATCGGGTGGACGAGCCCGTGCGGCACGTGCGCGGCCTCGAACGCGGGTTCCATCAGACGGGCGATGGCCGGCTCCGCTACCGCGCCGAGCACCAGCGACGAGACGGTGATGCCGAGTTGGGCGGTGGCCATCATCGCGGAGATGTGCTCGATGCCCCAGAGCGTGGTGCGGGCCCGGCGGTCACCCTCGGCGGCACGCGGCTCGACCTGGCTCCGGCGCACGGAGATCAGCGCGAACTCCGCGCCCACGAAGAAGGCGTTGGTCAGCAGGGTCAGCGCTCCGATGACGAGCTGCACGGTGGTCATCGGGAACCCTCCATCAACGGATCGGTCGACTGCTCGGCCGACGGAACGCCGGCCGCGGCCGGTTCGGCGATGCGCACCCGGCTCGCGCGGTGGTGCTCGACCGCGAGGACCTCAAGCCGCCAGCCGTCGTCGAGGCTGACGGTGTCGCCCGGCACGGGTATGCGGGCCAGCCGGGTGGCGAGCAGCCCCGCCACCGTTTCGTACGGCCCCTCGGGCGCCCGGAGGCCTATTCCGTCGAGCTGGTCGATGCGGACGCCGCCGTCCGCCTCCCAGGTGGCGCGCCCCTGCCGGGGCACGGCGGCGAGGAGCAGGTCGGGTGCGGTCACCGGGTCGTGCTCGTCGCGGACCTCGCCCACGACCTCCTCGACGATGTCCTCGACGGTGGCGACACCGGCGGTGCCGCCGTACTCGTCGATGATCACCGCCATGGTCCGGGTGGCGCGCAGCCGCTCCAGGAGGCGGTCGGCGGTGAGGCTGTCGGGGACCAGGAGGGGCTCGGTGACCAGGTCGGTGACCGGCGTGCCGGCCCGCTTCCCGGGGTCCAGGGCGAGGACGTCGCGGATGTGGACGGTGCCGATGACCTCGTCCAGGCTGTCGCGGTAGACGGGGAAGCGGGACAGGCCCGTGGCGTGCGTGAGGTTGGCCGCGTCGGCGGCCGTGGCGTGCGCCTCCAGCGCGCGCACGTCGACGCGCGGCGTCATCACGTTCTCCGCGGTCAGCTCGCCCAGGTGCAGCGTGCGTACGAAGAGTTCGGCGGAGTCGGCCTCCAGGGCGCCCTCGGCGGCGGACCGCCTGGCCAGCGCCACGAGCTCCTCGGGGCCGCGCGCGGAGGCCAGTTCCTCGGCGGGCTCCAGGCCGAAGCGGCGCACGGCGCGGTTCGCGGTGCCGTTCAGATGCCGGATGAGGGGTGCGAAGACGGCGGTGAAGCCCCGCTGCGGTCCCGCGACCACCTTCGCCACGGCCAGCGGGCGCGATATCGCCCAGTTCTTCGGCACCAGTTCGCCGACGACCATGAGGACCACGGTGGAGAGCACCACGCCGAGGACGCTCGCCACCGAGGAGGCGGCGCCGCCGAGCCCGCCGCTCTCCAGCGGCCCGCGCAGCAGCGCCGCGAGGGACGGCTCGGCGAGCATGCCGATGAGCAGCGAGGTGACGGTGATGCCGAGCTGCGCCCCGGACAGCTGGAACGTGAGGCGCCGCACGGCACGCAGCGCGCCTCCCGCGCCCCGCTCCCCGGCCTCGGCGGCCCGCTCCAGCGCGCCGCGCTCCACCGTGGTCAGGGAGAACTCGGCGGCCACGAAGAGGGCGCAGGCCAGCGTGAGGAGCAGGGCGAGGAACAGCAGCAGGATCTCGGTCATCGCGCCGCCTCCGCGCCCTCATGGGCGGGGTGCCGACGGGGGTTGGCACGGCTGGTACTGGGAGGCTCACCCATTGCGGGTCGTCATCCTTCTCGGTCGGTGTCCGGGCCGGTCGAGGGCCGGGGCTGTTTTCGGACTTTCACGTCACGGCCACCGGCTCGCGGCCTTGAGCCATGACGCAGGCTCTATGCTTCTACGCGCTTGTAGAAGGCTACTTGCACGTGAAGAACGTGAGGGCGTCCGCCGGTGTTCCCGGTCTCCGCGGAGTTTTTCCGCGAGGCCGGCGCGGCAGGGCGACGCCCCCGCGACACGAACGGCACACGTCCCCGCGCACGCGCGGGGACACGCACATGAGGGGTGGACGCCACCATGGTGTTCAAACGACTGCTCGGCTCGCTCGGCGTGGGCGGACCCACCGTCGACACCGTTCTCGACCCGGGCGCCGCCCTGCCCGGCTCCACGTTGACCGGGCAGGTCCATCTCAAGGGCGGCAGCACCGACCACACCATCGAGCACATCTCGCTCGAACTGGTCGCCCGGGTGGAGGCCGAGCACGAGCACGGCGAGAGCGAGGGCGTCGCCGTCTTCGAGCGGTTCACCGTCGGCGGCGGCTTCCGGCTCGCCGAGGGCGAGGAGCGCGGCGTGCCCTTCACGGTGGCGCTGCCGTGGGAGACGCCGATCACCGAACTGTACGGCCAGGGCCTCGGCGTCGTGCTCGGTGTGCGCACCGAGCTGTCCGTCGCGGGCGCCAGGGACAAGGGTGACCTCGACCCGCTGGCGGTACGCCCGCTGCCGGTCCAGGAGGCGATCCTGGAGGCGTTCGGGCAGACGGGCTTCGGGTTCAAGTCGGCCGACCTGGAGTACGGGCACATCGGCGGCACCGGGCAGCAACTGCCGTTCTACCAGGAGATCGAACTCACCCCGGCGCCGCGGTACGCGCACGCCGTCAACGAGATCGAGGTGACCTTCCTCGCCCACCCGGGCGGCATGGAGGTCGTCCTGGAAGCGGACAGGCGCGGCGGCTTCCTCTCCGGCGGGCACGACGCGGTGACCCGCTTCGCCGTCGGCCACGACGATGTCGCCCACCAGGACTGGAACGCCCTGGTCGACGGCTGGGTCAGGCAACTGGTCGAGCACCGCGCCGCGTACGGCGCGCAGGCCCCGTACGGTGCGCAGGCCCCGTACGCGCACGGCGACCCGTACGCCTCCGGGTACGGGCACGGGCATGACCACGGCGATCACCACCACGGGCACGGTGGCGGGCAGCGCTCGGGCCCCGGCATGGGCACCGTGGTGGCCGCGGGTGCCGCCGGTCTCGCGGTCGGTGTGGTCGGCGGCATGGTCGCGGCCGAAGTCGTCGACGAGGTGGGCGACTTCTTCGAGGGCGACGAGGAGGAGGACGAGGGCTGAGCGGTCCAGAGGGGAGGGGCGCTGGGTCGTGTAGGGCGGGGTGGCGCTGAGCCGTCCAGGGCGGAGTGGCGCTGAGCCGTTGAGAGCGGTGGCGTTGAGCCGTGCGGGGCCGTGGCGTTGAGCCGTCGAGGTGGGGTGGTGTTGAGCCGTCCCGAGCGGGGGCGTGGGCCGTCGAGCAGGGCGGGTGGCTTCACCTCGGCGAACCCCGCGCAGCCCAGCCCAGCCCAGCCCAGCCCAGCCCGGTCGCGGTGCTCCAGTGTGTTCATGTGGCCGATTCGGCGTCGGAGGCCACGAGTTCGCGCGCACACTCGCTCTACAGTGCTGTAGATTCAGTGCGGGCCCGCGGCGGGCGGCGGGCCCGTGCCCGCCCGTAGCCGCAGCAATTCCGTCACGTCCGCGCCGACAACGGCCCGGGCCGAGCAGCAGACAGGGACCGCAGTGTTCGGACTGAGCGAAATCGCGATCATCCTCATCGTCGTCGTCTTCGTCCTCGGCGCCAAGAAGCTCCCCGGCCTCGCCCGCTCGGCGGGCAAGTCGGCGCGCATCCTCAAGGCCGAGGCCAGGGAGATGCGGGCGGAGAAGGAGCGGGAGGAGGCCAGGAAGGCGGCCGGGCAGCCGCCCCGGGTCCTCCACGGGGAGGTCGTCCCGCCGCCCACCGCGCCGCCGACACGTACGCCGGACCCGGACGAACCGCCGCGGCAGGTCTGAGGCCCCGCCCCCCGCTGCGGCGGACCTCAAACCCGCCCCCTCCCGCAGCGGCAGACCTCAACCCCGGCATCCCGGCAGCGGCAGACCTCAACCCCGCCCCACCCCCCCCGCAGCGGCAGACCTCAAACCCCGCCCGCCACACAGGCATCGGCCCCCCGGCGTTTCGGCCACCCGTCGGCCGGGCGCCGGGTCCCGTGTGTCAAGGGTGGGTGTATGGCCCCGTCGAGCGCGGCCCGGGAATGTCCGCCGTACGGCCCCGTCTCAAACACGTGTGTTCGAGAGGGTGACTCGCCTCGTTGTCCCCACGACGACAGTGAGTTCGCCACCACCGTGTAGGAGGCAGGCAGTTGACCTCAGCCGACGCCACGAGCGCAAGCACCGCAGGGCCACCCGCGCCACCGCTCCCGGCGCAGATCAGATTCAGTGGCCGGCACGCCGTCGACCCGCTGGGCGGCACCTCGTTCCGTGAACTCTGCTCGCGGCTGCCGGCCGTACTCGCCGGCATCGCCCGCATGGCGTGGCGGGCCGACCGCGCGTCCGTCCTCCTGCTCGTGACCTGCCAGCTCGTCACGGGCGTCGTCGCGGCCGTGCTGCTCACGGGAACCGCACACGCCATGCAGGCCGTCCTCGGCGGCGGCACCGTGCCGCACCGTCTGCGCGAGGCGCTTCCCGCGCTGCTGGTCGTCGCGGGCGCGGCGTCGCTGGGGCGGGTGGGTTCCGCGCTCGCGCAGTACGCGGAGCGGCGTCTGACGCCACTGGTCACCACGGACGCCGATACCGCCCTGGTCGGGGGAGTCCTCCGCGTCGAGGCCGCCGCCTACGCGGGCGAGGGCTTCGCCGACCGCCAAGAGGCCGCCGAGATGGGTGTGGCCCGTACGCACGTCATGATCACCGACGCGCAGCGGTTCCTGTCGGCCCTGGTCAAGATGGTCACCGCGTGCGGTGTGCTCTCCGTACTGCACTGGATGATGCTGCCGCTGCTGGCCCTGGCCGTCCTGCCCTCGGGCGTCGGAGCCGTCCTGATGGCCAGGGTCGACTACGAGATCCACTACGCCAACGTGTCCGACCGCAACGTGCGGCAGATGACACGCTGGTGGGCCACGACACCCAAGTACACCGACGAGGTCCGCGCCAACGGCATGACCGACTACCTGCTGTTCTGGTACCGGTGCCTGTCCGAACGGATCGACCGGCGCACCCTCGACGCGGCCCCCCGCGTCCTGCGCATCAACCTCGGCACCTCCCTGATCGGCGGCCTCTTCCTGACCGGCACCTGGGTGGGGCTCGCCTGGCTTGCCACCACGGGACGCGTCCCCCTGGCCGTGGCCGCCACCGCCGTGGTCGCCGTGCAGACGGCCCTGGCGGCGCTCTCCCAGGTCGTCATGAACGGCGCCGCCTGCTTCCACACCAGCCTGTACCTGGCCGACATGCGGACGTTCCTCACCGACAGCGACGCCCGCGCCTCCCACCGGGGTACTGCGCGGATCACGCCGCCCGTCGAGGAGATCCGTCTCGACGACGTCACCTTCCGCTACCCCGGCAAGGACCGCCCGGCCGTGGACGGCGTCTCGCTGACGCTGCGCCGCGGGGAGATCCTCGCCGTCGTCGGCGAGAACGGCTCGGGCAAGTCCACGCTCACCCGGCTGCTCACCGGCATCTACCTGGCCGACGGGGGCCGCGTCACGTGGAACGGCTCCGACCTCGCGCACGTGGACCCGGCCTCGGTGTGGTCGTGCGCGGGACTGGTGCCGCAGATCTTCGCGCAGTGGCCGCTGCGCGCCCGCGAGAACGTCACGCTCGGCCAGCCGATGACCCACGACGACGCGCCGGTGTGGGACGCAGTGGGCGCGGTCGGCATGCGCGCGGCGATCGAGGAACTGCCCGACGGCCTCGACACCCTCCTGGCCCGCGAGATCTGGGGCGGTGCGGAGCTCTCCGGTGGCCAGTGGCAGCGTCTCGCCTGTTCACGGGCGCTCTACCGGCGGCCTGAGCTGCTGATCCTGGACGAACCCACCTCCCAGATGGACCCCCGGGGTGAGCACCGCATCTTCGAGGAGATCAAGCGCATCGCCGCCGACCGGATCACCGTCATCGTCACCCACCAGCTGGAGAACACCCGCGTCGCCGACCGGGTCATCGTGATGGAGGAGGGCCGCATCACCGAACAGGGCCGCTACGAGGAACTGGCCGCCGGGGGCGGGCTCTTCGCCGAACTGCTCGAACTCGCCCGGGCGAGGTGACCCGGGCCCCGGGGCCGCCCCGCCCGGTCAGCGGCGGCGCGGTGGTCACCCCCGGTCGGTGGCCGGCCCGGGGCTGCTGACCGGCCGGGTGACGGCGACCGTCGCACACCAGGCGAGCGGCAGTGAGGCGAGCAGCAGGCCGAGTTCGGCCGCCGCGTGGGTGAGGCGGGTCAGTCCGAGGTGGTCGATGAGCACGGAACCGGTGAGGGTGCTGAGCCAGGCCACCACGACCGCCGTCGAGAGGGCCACGCTGACCGGCACCGCGCCGAGTCCCGCCGGGCCGAGGTCCATGTCCGCGTCGAAGTCGGCCGCCGCGAGGGCGCCGACCAGGACGAGCAGCCAGAAGCCGATGACCACCACCAGGGCGGAGCTGAAGAGAACGGCGGGAAAGCCCGCGGCGGCCCGCAGTATCTCCTGCACCAGTCACCCCCTGCCCGCGTCGGCGACTCAGGTCCCGATGCCGGACAGCGCTTCCGCTCTCCGGCATCGGGACCGGGCCCCCCGTTCCTGCCGGACCCATCCTGGCCCGGGAGGCCCGTACGGGGCACTGCCGGATTCCGGCAGTCTTGACGCGTTATTCATGCCGGGCCCGCGTCACGCCGGACCACCGTGGCGTCGATCATGGTGGCCGGAGGAGACTGGGCTGCCATGATCTGCCGCATGGCCATACACATCGAGCCCGCCCGCATCACAGACTTCCACCGGGTCCTGGCCGACCATCCCCGCTACTGGGGTGACCGCGACCTCCGGTCGCTGCACCTGGTGGCTCTGGTACAGGAGTTCGGACCCACCTGCCTGGTCGCCCGCGCCGATGACGGCATCCGCGGGTACGTGTTCGGGTTCGTCACCCCGGGCGGCACCGGATACGTGCACCTGATCGCCACGCGGGACGACACCCGCGGCTCCGGTCTGGGGCGCCGGCTGTACGCGGAGTTCGCCGCGGCGGCCGTCCGGCATGGCGCACAGCGACTGAAAGCAGTCACCTCCGTCGCGAACTCCGGCTCGATCGCCTTCCACCGCGGCCTCGGCTTCGACGTCGAGGTAGTCGCCGACTACAACGGGCCCGGCCGCCCCATGGCCGTCTTCCGCCACGAGCGACCGGTCGACCTCGCCGGGTGTGACCTCACCGGGCCACAGGGGGTGTGACGTCGGTGAGGGCCGCCAGTGGGGCAGTGCGGCAGGCGTCGGTGCCGTACGGCCCCACGTAGCGCGGATCTCAGCTCGCGGCGGGTTCCGGCTGCGCCGGTGCGGCGGGCTTCTCCGCCGGCGCGGCGGCGCTGTAGAAGACGGACGAACCCTGGCGGGTGCGCTGCACCTGCGACTTGGCGACCAGCTTCTCCACGGTGGTGCGGACGACCGTGGTCTTGATGGTGCGCTCGGGGTGGGCATCGGCGAGCGCGGAGGCGATCTCGGCGGACGAGCGCGGCTCGCTCTGCCCGGCCAGGTGGTCGCGGATCAGCTCACCCAGCGTCGGCTCCGGCGTCCTGGCCGCGGGCACCTTCGGGGTGGCCTTGGCGGCGGCGGACTTGGTGGCGGTGGCGGTGGCGGTGGACTTGATGGCGGACTTGCCCGCGGCCTTGGCCGGCGGCGTCGCCGGGGTCGCGGACTTCTTCTTGCGCGGAGTGCTCGCCTTCTTCGCGCGCTGCGACTTGGGGGCCGCCTTCGCGCGGGAGGTCTCCTTCTTCGCGGCGCCGGCCGGAGCGCCGCCCGTGCCGTTGGTACCCAGCGCCTGCTGCATGCTGACCAGCAGCGCGTGGTCGCTCTCCAGTACCTGGAGCTGCTCCGTCAGCGCCGTGACCTCGGCACTGATGCGCTCCTGTTCCTTGCGGTTGGCCTCAAGATCGGCGGCTACCTGGGCGGCGTACTGCCCTTGTACTCCGGCGGCGTTGGCGGGAACTTCCGACATGGCAGTGACCTTTCGTCAGCGCACGCGGGGGCGTGCGAGTGGCGGTTGGGATCGTACGCCCAGATGAGGAATCTGTGCTTCCGTACCCTTGCCCGGCTCACCCACGGAATATCGCAACTGCCTCGCAACGGTGATTGTCCGTGTGTGGAGTCAGGGTGGGAATAGTAAGGCTCAATGCGGTATTCGGTGGTCGAACCGGCAGAGGGAATTCCCGGGGGAGTGGCGGTGGATGACTCCGTCGGGGCCGCCGGAGGGGTGTTCCGGTGTGCCCCGGCGGGTGAGTTCGCCGCCGGTGCCTTTACCCAACTCCGCATGTGGGCCAGGGAGTTGGGTGCGGTCACTTCGTGCCGGTGGGCGTGGTGTCGAGCAGGGTGACCGAGGAGGTGACCGTGTCGTGGGACGCGGGAAGAAAAGTCACCCTCACCACCCGGACGCGGTGGTGAACGCCCACTGCAGGGCAACCTCACCTCATGCCACCTGGGTCACGCATATGCCCACCCGTACGCACATCAGTCCGGCCGTGCCCCCCTCAGGGCACGGCCGGACTGTCTCGGCTGCGGTGACGAACGCGGTTCGGCCGGGGTCAGGACCTGTCGTCGGCGGGGCGGCGCCTGAGGGCCGGTGTGGTGAGCGCGGGCGGAGCCCACACCCCGTCGGGCGGGTACACGTCGGTCCCGGGTGCCACGATCTCGTCGATCCGGTCGAGGGCGGCGTCGTCGAGCCGCACGGACGCGCCCTTGAGCGTGTTCGTGAGCTGATCCATCGTGCGCGGGCCGATGATGACCGAGGTCACGGCCGGGTGGACGAGGGGGAAGGCGATCGCCAGCTCGGGCAGCGTGCAGCCGAGGCCGTCGGCCACGGCGACCAGTTGCTCGACGGCGTCGAGCTTCGCCTCGGTGAGCGGCGCCGACGGGTCGAAGCGGGCCGGGTTGAGCTGGGGGCGCCCGCTGCTCAGGTCGAGGGCCCGCCCCTTGCGGTAGCGGCCGGTGAGGAACCCCGACGCCAGCGGGGACCAGGTCAGCACCCCCATGCCGAGGCGCTGGGCCGTGGGCAGCACGTGCCGCTCGACACCCCGGGCCAGCAGCGAGTAGGGCGGCTGCTCGGTGCGGAACCGCTGGAGCCCGCGGCGCACGGCGACATGGTGCGCCTCGACGATCTCCTCGGCCGGGAAGGTGGAACAGCCGAACGCCCTGATCTTCCCCTGCCGCACGAGGTCGGTCAGCGCGGACAGCGTCTCCTCGATGTCGGTGGTGTGGTCGGGCCGGTGCACCTGGTACAGGTCGATCCAGTCCGTGTCGAGGCGCCGCAGGCTCTCCTCCACCTCCTTGATGATCCAACGCCGCGAGTTGCCCCCGCGGTTGGGCCCCTCGCCCATGGGGAAGTGGACCTTGGTCGCGAGAACGACGTCGTCGCGGCGGTCCTTCAGCGCCTTGCCGACGATCGTCTCGGACTCACCCGCCGAGTACATGTCGGCGGTGTCGACGAAGTTGACCCCCTCGTCCAGCGCGGCATGGATGATGCGCACGCACTCCCGGTGATCGGTGTTGCCGACCGCCCCGAACATCATGGTGCCGAGGCAGTACGGACTGACCTCGATCCCGGTCCCACCCAGAACACGCTGACGCATCCGACTCTCCTGACCCGTGGACCGACCGAACGCGCCGACTGTACGAGCTGGAGTCCACTCCAGGGCAAGGGGTCCCACCCCGCGCTTCCGCGTCTGCCCCTACGCCTCCCGCGCCGTACCCGTGGGCGCCGGTGGTTCCGTGGGGTGCTGGCCCTTGCGCCAGCGGTCCATGTCCAGGGCGCGGTGTTCGGTCTTCAGGTGGGTGCGCAGGGACTTCAGTTCCCGCTGCATCTCCAGGAGCCGCACGTGCGTGGTGTAGAGGTAGTTCACCTTGGTGCGCAGGACGAGGGGGTCGACCGGTTTCATGACGATGTCGGCGACGCCGAGTTCGAACGCGGCCAGGGAGACCTCGCGGATCAGACCGAAACCCGTGATCAGTACGATGGGGATGTGCTGCATCTGTTCGAGGCGCCGCATGTAGCGCACCACGTCGAGGCCGCTGACGCCGGGCATGCGCAGGTCGAGCAGGACCAGCCCGACATTGCCGCGCAGCACCTCCTTCAACGCCTCCTCGCCGCTGGTGGCCCGGACGATGTCCACTTTGAGCGAAGCCAGTGAACTCTCCAGCGCGAACAAGGTGTCCTCATGGTCGTCGACGACGAGAATCCTCGGATCCGGCCGCATGCTGCCCCCCTCTCCCCGGTAAACCATCTTACTGAGGCGGCGGTTGGGGAACCCCTCGGACAGTGCTCCGATCACGTCCGAGGGGCCTGTGGCACACCGTCCCAGCTCAGGGCGCCGGGTCTCCGCTTCCGACCACCAGGTGCTCCAGCACGGTGATCCCGTAGTGCGACCGCGTTCTGGGCGGCTCCACGAAACGCAGGGTCGGCCACTTCTCCCGCAGCCCTTCGAGGGCGAGCTGCGTCTCCAGGCGGGCGAGGCCCGCCCCCAGGCAGTAGTGGGCGCCGTGGCCGAAGCCGAGGTGCCGGGTGATGCGGCGCCCGTGGTCGAGGTGGTCGGGGCGGTCGAAGACCTCCGGATCGCGGTTGGCGGTGCCGAGCATGATGAGGACCAGGTCCCCGGCCGAGATGCGCTCGCCCGCGATCTCGATGGTGTCCGTCGCCAGCCGCGCCACCTGCTGGACCGACGTGTCGAAGCGGAGCAGTTCCTCCACGGCGGCGCCGAGGTCGGCCTCGCGCAGCCGCTCCCAGGAGCCGGAGTGCAGGAGCGACCGCACGGCCTTGCCGATGAAGGACGACGTCGTCTCGAAGCCCGCGTAGACGAGGAAGGACGCCGTGGCCCAGACGTCCTGGAGCTCGATCTCGCCGTTCCGCAGGGCGGTCCGCAGCAGGTGCAGCGCCGACCCCTCGGGCAGGTCGCCTTCGAGGGCCTGGTCGATGAGGCCGGTCATGTCCTCAAGGGCGGCGTGCCCCCGGGTGACCACGTCGGGCATGTAGTCCGCCACCAGCAGCGCCGCCACGTCCAGGGCCCACGGCTCCAGGTGCGGGGCCAGGGCCGCGTCCAGGCCGAGGACGCGGCAGACGACCCGGCCGGAGAGGGGGACGGCGAGGTCCCCCATGACGTCCAGGGAGTCGCGGTCCTTGGACAGCAGCTCCTCGACGACCTCCTGGATGAAGGGCTGGTGCCCGGCGACGCGGTCGGCCGAGAACAGCGGCGCGACCAGCCGCCGGGCCCTGCGGTGCGAGGGATTGTCGTTGAACATGAACCACTTGCGCACGAGCCCCGACGTGCGCGCCCCGTCACCGCTGCCGCCGCCGGCCGCCGCGTGCAGCGGAGTGCTGCCCCGCTCGGGCCACGCGGACGACAGTGACGGATGGTGCAGCAGCGAGGTCGCCTCGCGGAAACCGGTGACGAACCACAGCTCCAGGTCCTCGTCCCAGCGGACCGGCTCGTCCTCGCGCAGCCCGAGGTAGTCACGGCATGGATCGGTCGTGGTTCCGGTGCCCCCCTGGTACGGGCACCCGGTGGGGGCTGTGCTCGCTCGACTCACTTCGACCACCTCTGCTACCTCTGCTGCCTCTGCTCGGGATGCTGTGCCGGCGCCGCGGGACGGGCGGGGCTCAGCCGTACGGTTGGGGACGGTGGAAGGCGCGGCGGTACCAGGTCAGCGGACGTGCCTCCGGCCGGAGCCTGACGTCCGTCAGCTCGCCGATGAGCAGGTCGTGGTCGCCGACCGGTATCACCTGCCGGCGCGTGCACCGGTACAGCGCGTGCGCGTCGGTGATCACGGGCAGTTCGGAGCCCGGCAGCGTGGAGATCCCCTCACCCGCGAAGCGGTCGATGTCGCGGGTGGAGAAGCGCGTGGCGAGGTGGTGCTGGTCGTCGCCGAGGACGTTGATGACGAACTGCGGGGCGCGGGTCAGCGCGCCGTGGCAGCTCGACGTCCTGGCCACGGCCACCGAGACGAGCGGCGGGTCCAGGGACACGCCGGTCACGGTGCTCGCGGTGAGCCCCCGGTTCTCGCCGTCCGCGCGCGTGGTGACGACGCAGACCGGCACCGCGAGCAGGGACATCGCCTCGCGGTAGTCCTGCGCGCTGACTGCTGTACGTCGCTGTGCGGGCACCGTCACGAGTCACACACCGAGCCGCTGCTTGATCTCGGCGAAGTACGGGATGTGCTGGTAGTCGCCCGCCTCGCTGTCGAAGACCGTGTAGGCGTTGGTGAATTCGAGGAGCTGCTTCTTGACCGCGTCCACGGGTTCGGTGTGGATGCGGCTCTCGATGGCCTGGATCTCCTCAAGGAAGGCGGCCAGCACGACGGGCAGGTCGGCGGTGAGGGTGATCCGTCCGCCGGAGAGACGGATTCCCTTGTGCTCCGAGAGGTAGTTGAACAGGAGCTGTGAGGCCACCGCGTCGTAGTTGGGGCGGGGGATTCCCTCGACGGCGTAGCGGAGCAGCCGCTCCGCGAGGATGAACTCGTAGGCCGCCATGGCCTCGGCGCGCGGCAGGTTCTCGTCGTGCAGGCAGGCGAGCATTCCCGATACGTCGACGCGCAGCTCCTCAAGCCCCGCGAGCGGCTTCATCTTCTTCGAAGAGAGGAAGTCGGGAATGGGCATGTCGCCCTGCCGGTGGTGGTATTCGTGCAGTCGCACCCACCAGGACGCGGCCTGTTCCACCTTTGCGTCGGAAGCCCCCTGCATACGCGGGAAACTGCCGGGTTCCATGACGGCGTCAATCATTTTGCGGGTTATTCGATTGTGCCGCTCGACGAACTTGTCCACGAAGTAGAAGATGAGGTCTTCCGGTTTCTGGATGCCGTCGATGTGGTTTTCGGGGAAGAGCGCGACGACCACTCGTGAATGGAATCCCTTGGTCGCCCCCGCGATGTTCACGGGCATGGTGTTGCTCGCGTACCTGTCGGCCAGGTAAGGATCGGTCGGCAGTGTTTCGTAGGTCAGGTAGTCCAGGCTCAGTCTGGGGAAGTAGGAGGCGTCGAAGAGCGAGAATATGTGGTTGTCCCTGCGGGTGTTGATGTGCTCCTTGACGGCTTCGAGGCGGTTCCCCTCCTTGAAGGAGCGTATGTCCTCCAACAGTGCCTGAACTGCGGGAAGACCACGCAGGGTGCGGCTGCTCCCCAGCTTCGCGGCGAGCTCCGCAAGGGTCCGTCCGTCCCGGAAGAGCGCACGCTCCGGGAGGGTCTCCCGGATCTCGTGGACCTCGGAGAATACCTCGTCCATTTCTTTCGTCCCCTCGTTGGTGTGGTGCAGCAGGGCGGAGTGCCGGTGTGAGTCTAAGGATCGACCGGCCCGATCTCAATGAATTTCGGACAGCACTTCGAGGACCCGTGGAAATGTGTGCGGACTGCCCGCGGAGCCTTGCCGATCGAGGACGGCGCTGTTAGCTTCTAGCCCAAGATCGGCTGCGTTTGGCGGCCGAATCCCTGGTCTAACTGGAGGCTCATATGAGCGAGCAGGACCTGTTTTCCGTGGTGCTCAATGACGAGGAACAGTATTCGGTCTGGCCGCACGGCAAGGATATACCGGACGGCTGGCGCGCGGAGGGCAAGACCGGCACGAAGGAAGAATGCCTCGGTCACATCGCGGAGGTGTGGACCGACATGCGGCCGCTGAGCCTGCGCCGCGCGATGGAGACGCAGGGCCAGTGACATGGAGGGCACCGCGAAAGACAGAAAAGACAAGAAGGCCAAGAAGGACCGGCTGATCGCCTACCGGCGTGCGGGGAGCGAGTCGGCCACCCGGCTGTTCTTCCTGCCCTACGCCGGCAAGGGCGCGTCCGGCTACCGGGAGATCGCGGACAGCTTCGGCCCCGAGGTCGAGCCCGTCCTGCTGCAGACCCCGGGCCGCGAGAACCGCCTCGCCGAACCGGCCGTGGACGACATCGACGCGCTGGTGACCCAGCTCGCCACCGCGCTCCGCGGCCACCTCGACGTGCCGTTCGCGCTCTTCGGGCACAGCATGGGCTCGCTGGTCGCCTTCGAGCTCGCGGCCCGCCTGGAGCGGACCGAACCGGGGCTTCCCGGGCCGGTCGCCCTCTTCGTGTCGGCGGAGAGTGCCCCGCATCTTCTCGTCCCTCCAGAGGTCACCGACGAACAGCTCACCGACGAGCAGTTCCTCGCCGATCCGACGCGTGTGCGGGAGAACAGCCCGCTCAGGACCGACCCGCTCTTCCTCGAACTGATGCTGCCGAGCTACCGGGCGGACTGCAGGCTCGTCGAGCGCTACGCCGCCAGGGAGAGCCACACCTCGGTGAGCTGCCCGATCTCCGCGTTCACCGGCGAGTACGACGAGGTCGTCCCGCCGGAGTCCGTGGCCGGCTGGAAGCAGCACACCAGCGACCGGTTCCGGTTGCGGATGCTGCCGAGCGGCGAGGAGGCGTTCTTCGAGCCGGAGTCCTTCCCGCTGATCACCGCGGGCGTCGAGAGCGACCTGCGGGCCGCCCGGCAGTCCTGAGACGGCCGCCCCGGCCGGTGGGAGAGGCACGCGGCCCCTCCCACCGGCCCCGGCGCCGTCCGCGCTAGCCGAGGAGATCGCCCACCTTCCGGTCCTCGCTCCCCGTCAACCGGTCGAGGGCCGTCGCCAGTTCGGCCGCCAGCTCCCGCACCACCGGCTCATCGGCCCGCGCCTCGTCATAGATCATGGCGAGCCGCAACGGCTTGACGTCCACCGAGGCGATGAGCGCGGCACCCGTCCTGGAGAACCCGGCCGTTCCGACCACCCGCAGCCCGCCCGCCGGCACGTCCTGGAACTTGTGCGGGTAGTTGTGGATGATCAGCAGGGTGTCCCAGAGGGCACCGGGCCCTCCGGCCCGCTCCTGGAGGACCCCCAGGTCGGCCGTGGACAGCTCCTTGCTCCGGGCGCCCCGCCGCTGAAGCTCCGCCAGCCAGTCGGACACCGGCTGCCCGGGGTCGAGCCGGAGCCCGGACGGCAGCGTGCTGATCATCAGGCCCAGCATCCGCTCCACCCCGTGGACCTCGGCCTCGCGGGCGGAGAAGACCTGGCCGTACCTGACGTCGTGGGTGCCCGTACGCCGTGCGAGCACGGTCGCCCACGCCGCCTCCATCAGCGTGCCGAGCGTCAGGCCGCGCTCCCGCGCGAACGCCTCGGCCCGCTGCGGGAGCGGGAAGCGCAGCTCCCGGTACGGCTCAGGGGACGGCCCCACCTCCGGTGGGAACACCGTCCTCGGGGACAGCCCGCTCAGCTGTTCCTCCCACAGCAGCTCCGCCGACGCCCGCTGCCGGGCGGCGAGCCAGTCGACGTAGCTGCTGAAGCACTCGCGGGGCTCGTCCCGCGGCTCGGGGCGGTCGTCGCGTACCGCCGCGTGCAGGTCGAGCAGCTCGTCGTAGAGCTGGGCGAAGCTCCAGCCGTCGAGCAGCACGTTGTGCCGGGTCCACACCAGGGCCCAGCGGCGCTCGCCGAGCTTCAGGACCGTCATGCGGCTCAACTGCTCCGCCTCGGGCGGGAAGCCCGTGCGCCACTCCGCTTCCAGCAGTTCGCGGCGCCCGCGCTCCTGCTCCTTTGCGGAGTACGCGCTCCAGTCCTCGTGGCGGAAGGACGGCTCGGCCGCGGGATGCACCGTCTGCTCGCACCGCTCCGGCAGTTCGTGCAGCGTGACCGAGGTCCGGAGCACCGGGTTGCGTTCGACCAGGTGCCGGAAGGCGGTGCGCATCGCCGCCGGGTCGAGGTCGCCCTCGACGAGCAGCTCGGCGGGCACGATGTACGCGCCGCGGCCGGGGGCCAGCGCCGCCTCGCGCAGCATCTCGCGCTGGAGCGGCGTCAGCGGGAAGCGGCTGCGGCTGCCCGCGGGCACGGGCGCCGGACCGCTCCCGCCGTCCTTCTGGGCGGCGGCCGTGGCCGCGAGCGCGGCGAGCGTCGGGTGCCGGAACAGCTCGGGGACCGTCACCTCGATGCCCGCCCTGCGCGCCCGCGCGACCATCTGGATGCCCAGGATGGAGTCGCCGCCCAGCTCGAAGAAGCTGTCCTCGCGGTGAATGCGGTCGACGCCGAGCACCTCGGCCCAGGTGGCCGCGAGCATCAGCTCACGCGCCCCGAGCGGCGGCGTCGCGCCGGCGGAGTCCCCCGCCGCGGGCCGCGGCCGCTCCGGCGCGGGCAGGGCGCCCCGGTCCAGCTTGCCGCTGGACAGCGTCGGCAGACCGCCGGGCAGTTCCACGTACGCGGTGGGCACCGCGAACTCGGGCAGCCGGGCCGCGAGATGGTCCCGCAGCTCCCGTTCGCCGCCCGCCGGGCCGCCGCTGTAGTACGCGACGAGCCGCGGCCCGCCGTTGCCCTCGGCCGTCACGACCGCCGCCTCGCGGACCGCGGGGTGGGCCAGCAGCGCGGCCTCCGCCTCGCCCGGCTCCACCCGGACGCCCCGGATCTTGACCTGCCGGTCGACGCGGTCCACGTACTCCAGGGCGCCGTCGGGCCGCCAGCGCGCCCGGTCGCCGGTGCGGTAGAGCCGCCCGCCCGCCGCGCCGAAGGGGTCGGGGACGAACCGCTCGGCGGTCGTGCCGGGCCGCCCGCGGTAGCCGCGGGCCAGTTGGACGCCGCCCAGGTACAGCTCGCCGGGGACGCCGATCGGCTGGGGGCGCATCCGCTCGTCCAGGACGTAGCAGGTGGTGTTGGCCACGGGCCCGCCGATGGCCACGGACGCCGGCCGCGCGGGCACCGGCCAGCACGTGACGTCCACGGCCGCCTCGGTCGGCCCGTAGGCGTTGAACAGCCGTGCCCGCGGCAGGACGTGCCGCGCCCGCGCGGCCAGCGCCGGGTCGAGCGTCTCGCCGCCGCTGAACAGCACCCGCAGCCCGGTGCACCGCGCCGCCTCGGGCTCCTCGACGAAGTGCCGGAGCAGCGAGGGGACGAAGTGCGCCACCGTGACGCCGTGTTCGGTGATCAGCCGGGTCAGCTCGCTGAAGTCGCGGTGCCCTTCCGCGCTCGGCAGCACCACCGTCGCGCCCATGTGCAGCGGACCGAACAGCTCCCAGACCGCGTAGTCGAAGGTGGGCACGGCGTTCTGGAGGACCACGTCCGAGGCGCCGAGACCGCAGTCACGCCGCATCCAGCGGAGCCGGTTGACGACGGCGCGGTGGGAGACCATGACGCCCTTGGGCGTACCGGTGGAGCCGGAGGTGTAGAGGACGTAGGCGAGGTTGCCGGGGCGGGCGCGGCCCGCTCCCGGCGCCACCCGGCGGCCGTCGACGCGCCGGGCGCCCGCGGCGTCCACCAGGAGCGCCGCGCCCGCGTCGGACGCCATGAACTCCCTGCGCCGGTCCGGCCAGTCGGGCCCGAGCGGAAGGTAGGCGCCGCCCGCCTTCAGCACGGCGAGCAGGGTGGTCAGGAGCCGTGGCGAGCGTTCGAGGCAGACCGCGACCACGGTCTCCGGGCCCGCGCCGAGGTCGCGCAGCTCGGCGGCCAGCGCCTCCGCCGCGGCGTCCAGCTCGGCGTAGCTGATCCCGCGGCCGGCGCTGATGACCGCGGTGCGGTCGGGCGTCGCCCTGGCCCGCTCCTCGAACAGCTCGTGGACGCAGAGGTCGGGGCCGAGGTCCGCCGCGGTGTCGTTCCAGCCGTGCAGCACCTGCCGCAGCTCGGCCGCGGGGACGGTGTCGAGGGCGGAGAGCGCGCGGTCGGGGGCGGTCGCCACCGCGCTCAGCAGCGTGCCGAACCGGTCCGCGAAGCGGCGTACCGTCGCCTCGTCGAAGAGGGCCGTGGCGTACTCGACGTCCACGAGCAGCTCCTCGGGCGCCTCCCACACGTACAGGCTGAAGTCGTACGTGGCGTGCCGGCGCGGCACCGGGAAGTAGACGCCCGTGACCTCGCCCAGGTCGGCGCGGATGGCGGGCGGCGTCGGCTGGGAGACGAGCGTGGTGGTGAACAGCGGGGGCCGTGAGCCGTCCCGCCGGATGTCCAGTGCGCTGAGCACCCGGCCGAACGGCACGTCGCTGTGCGCCATCGCGCCGAACCCGGCCTGCCGGGTGCGGTCGAGCAGTTCGCGGAAGGTGGGGTCGCCGCCGAGGTCGCCGCGGAAGGGCACCATGTTGACCAGCGCGCCCACCATCCGTTCGAGGCCGGGCCGCGACCGCGAGGTCACCGGCGAACCGACCACCACGTCCTCGCTCCCCGCCCAGCGGCCGAGGAGCACCTGGAACGCGGCCATCAGCACCGTGAAGCGCGTCGCCCGCTGCTCGCGCGCCAGGGCGTCGAGGCCGTCCCGCACCCCGGCGGGCACGGAGAAGCGGAACCTGCGCCCCGAGGTGTCGCGCACCTCGGCCCGCGGCCGGTCGAGCGGCAGCTCCAGATCGGACGCACCCGCCAGCTGATCGCGCCAATAGGCGAGTTGCGTCTCCAGGTCCAGGCTCTGCTGCTGGAGGGTGTACCGCGCGTACGAAGGGGCGTCGCCCGGCGGCTCGCGGTCCGCGTAGAGGTCGGCCAGCTCCGCGCAGAGCACCTCCATCGTCGGCCCGTCGGCGACGATGTGGTGGGAGTACAGCAGGAAGACGTGGTCGGTGGGGGAGAACCGCACGAGGTGCGGGCGCAGCAGCGGACCGGCGGCCAGGTCGAAGGGTTCGGCAAGCCGGTCGAGGGCGTAGGCGCGCACCTCGTCCTCGTCCCCGGCGTCACACCGCACCACCGTCGGCGGTGCCGCCGCGCCGGCGGGCCGGATCACCTGGGACGGGCGGCCGTCGGGACCGGCGGGGAAGCAGGTGCGCAGCGCCTCGTGCCGCTCCACGATCCTGTCGACGGCCGACTGGAGCCGCGCGGCGTCCAGCGGCCCGCTCAGGCGCAGGGAGAGCAGCTCGGTGTAGGCGAGGTTGCCCGGGGCGACCTGCTCGGCGACCCACTGGGCCTCCTGCTCAGGGGAGAGCGGCAGCTCCTCCGGCACGGCCTCCGCCTCCACCTCCGCCGCGTGCGCGGCCGGCGCGGGCAGCTTCGCCACGGCCTCGACCAGGGCGTCGCTGAACTCATCCAGCTCGGGATGGAAGAAGAGCAGCGTGAGCGGCAGCTCCTCGCCGAACCTGCCGCGCAGGTCGGCCATGAGCCGTGCGCCGCCGACCGAGTCGCCGCCCAGCTCGAAGAAGTCGGCGTCCTCGGCGAGCCCGGTCGTGCCCAGCTCCTTCTCCCAGGCGCTGACGGCGGCGGCCCTGACGTCCGCGTCCGCGGTGCCGCCGGATGCGGACCCGGGCGGTGTGGACTGCGTGTCCATGGAGTCCTTCCTCATCGGCGGTCCTGCGGGGGGCCCTCGGAGCCGAGGTGGGCCTCCAGCTGGTCCACGTCGACGTGGTAGCGGGTGGCGGAGGTGCCGGGGAGGTCACCGATGCGGGTGTCCGGGTCGGCGACGGCCGCGGCGAGCATGGTGGCGAACGTCTCGATGCCCTCGACGACCGTGTCGTGGTCGAACAGGTCCGTGGCGTACTCGAACCGCCCGAAGGCGCCGAGCCTGCTGTCCCACAGCGTCAGCGTGCTGTCGTACAGGGAGGTCTGCGGGTCGGTGTCGATGGGGTTGAGCTGGAGCCCGGACATCTCGAACGGGTCGTTCCAGGGCAGGAAGAGGTAGCGGAGCCGGAACAGCGGGGTCCAGGAGATGTCGCGGTGCGGGGCGAGCCGGTCGATCAGCGACTGGTAGGGCGCCTCCGCGTGGGACAGCGCGCCCGAGACCGTCCGGCGCACGTCGGCGAGGGCGTCGCGGAAGGTCTGCTCGGGGCGCAGCCGGGTGCGCAGCAGCATCGGCCGGAGCAGCAGCCCGAGCAGGTTGTCGGGCGTGCGGTCGCGGTTGGCGGTCGGGGAGCCGAGCACCAGGTCGCTCTCGCCCGTCGTCCGTCCCAGCGAGGCGGCGAGCGCGGTGTAGGCCGTCATGAACGGCGTGACACGCGCGGCCCTGCTGAGCGCGTTGAGCCGAGCGGTGGTCTCGTCGGGGAACAGCATCCAGGCGCGGTGGCCCTCGAACGTCGGTACGGCCGGGCGCTGACCGCCCAGCGACTCCTTCAGGGGGAAGGTCGCCGGGTCGGGTGCGCCCGCGAGCTGCTTGTCCCAGTACGCCAGTTGGTCGTCCAGGAGCCCGTCGCGCAGCCGGGCGCGCTCCTGCTCGGCGAAGACGCGGTAGGGGACGGGCCGCGGCAGGTCGGGGGTGCGGCCCCGCAGCAGCGCCCCGTAGACGGTGAACAGCTCCTTGAGGAAGACGGTGAACGACACCCAGTCGGTGACCATGTGGTTCTTGACCGCCGCGAGCTGGAACTCCTCGGCGCCCAGCGCGATCAGCGCGAGCCGCACCGGGGGCAGGCCGTCGGCGAAGGGCCGCCGGGCCAGTTCGGTGCGCACGGCACGCGCCGCGCGCACCCGCTCGGCCGGGGGCACGTCGGTGACGTCGTACCGCTCCAGGACCACGGGGAACTCGCCGGGCGCCCCGATCCGCTGGAAGGGCTCACCGCCCGCCGACTCACCGAAGGCCGTGCGCAGCACCTCGTGCCTGCCGACCACCGTGCGCAGCGCCTCTTCGAGCAGCTCGGGCCTGAGCGGGCCGCGGATGCGCAGGCCGGTGGTCACGTAGTTGGCGGGCCCCGGCGGCAGGGCCTTCTGCATCCGGTGCATCCGCTCCTGGTCGATGCCGAGCGGGGCGGTGGTGACCGGGGAGGTGACGGACGGGGCGACGAGGGAGGCGGCGCCGGCGGCGGGCCCGGCCGCGTAAGCCTCCTGCACGCCCGCGAGCAGGTCGATGCTCCGCTGCGCCTGTTCGAGCGGTACGCCGAAGTCCACCAGGCAGGCCGCCTCGTCGACGCCGATCTCCGCGAGGCGGTCGAGCAGCGGGCGCACGGTGCGCGGCGAGCCGATCAGCGCGGTCTGGTGGGCGTAGCGCTCGTACGCGAAGTCGAGCTGCGCCTCGATGTCGGCACCGCCCGCCTCCGCGCCGGAACCGCCGATCATGTCGCTCTGCTGCCCCAGGTAGCCGCGCAGGTACTCGCGCAGCGGCTCACGGCAGCGCTCGCGCGCGGCGGTCGCGTCCTCCTCCAGATAGGTGTGGAGCATGACGCTGACGATTCCGGCGCCGGGGTCGTGGCCGTGGGCGGCGCGCTCCGCGCGGTACAGCGCGATGTTGGCGGCCAGCCGGTCGGTCTCGGTGCCGATGAGCCCGGTCAGGACGTTCGCGCCGAGCCTGCCCGCCTGCGCGTAGGTGTCGGCGTTGCCGGACGCGGTGATCCAGAAGGGGAGTTCACGGGTCACCGGGCGCGGATAGAGGGTGGGAGTGATCTCCGTGCCCTCGGGCCCGGGGAACGACACCTCCTCACCGCGCCACAGCTTCTGCACCACCGGGATGGTGTCCCAGGTGTACTGGCGGCGGTCCGCGTACTTCTCCGGGTCGATGACGAAGTCGGTGCCGTGCCAGCCGGTGGCGAAGGAGATGCCGGCCCGGCCGCCGGAGAGGTTGTCGATGACCGACCAGTCCTCGACCACGCGCACCGGGTGGTGCAGCGGCAGCACCAGGCTCCCGGCCCGGATCTGGACGTTCTCCGTCGCGGACGCCAGCGCGGCGCCCAGGACGGAGGGGTTGGGGTAGATGCCGCCGAAGTCGTGGAAGTGCCGCTCGGGCGTCCACACCGCGGCGAAGCCGAGCCGGTCGGCCTGGCGTGCCGTCTCCATCAGGAAGCGGTACGGCTGCTCCTTGTCCCCCGCGGTGTTGGCGAAGTAGAAGAGGCCGAACCGCAGCGGGCGCCGGGGCGGCGCGTCGGCGGCCGCACGGGCGCGCAGCCGCTCGGTGAGCGCGGCCCGCTGTTCGGGCGAGAGGGCGGCGAGCCGGTCCCGCAGCGCGCTCTTGGCGTCCTCGTGTCCGGACGGGGTCATGCCGTCACTCCTTCCGCGCCGCCGGTGCCGAGCAGCCCGAGGAGGTCGTCCTCCGGGAGCCCTTCCAGCTGGGCCAACAGTTCGTCGAGTCCGTCGAGTCCGTCGAGTCCGTCGAGTTCGTCGGGCTCGGGGGGAGCGGCGTCCGCGGCACCCCGGCTGCCGCCGTCGATGAGCGCGGCCAGTTCGGACACCTGCGGCGCCTCGAAGAGGTAGCGCACGGGGAAGTCGCTGTTCAGCTGCTTGCGCAGCCGGTGCACGAGCTCCGCGGCGAGCAGCGAGGTGCCGCCGAGGCCGAAGAAGTCGTCGTCGAGGGCGATGTCGTCGACGCCGAAGGCCTCGACGAAGGCGGCCCGCACGATCTCCTCGGTACGGCTGCCGGGCCCGGTGGGCGCCGCCGGCTCCGGCGGAGCCGGGACGGCCTCCGTGGCGTCGGCAGCGCCGGAGGACACGGCCGCCGCCTGCCCGCGGGCCGGTGCGTCGAGCCAGTAGCGGTCCCTGGCGAAGGGGTAGCCGGGCAGTTCGGCGTGGCCGCGCCGCTCCCCGGCGTAGTACGCGGCCCAGTCGATCTCGGCACCGGCCTCCCACGCCTGGCCGAGCGCGCCGAGGAGTTGGGCGTCCGGCGCCGCGCCGCCGGTCAGCGGGAGCGAGGCGATGGGCGCGTGCCGCAGGGTGCGCAGATGCCTGCGGGCCAGCTCCGACATGCCCTTGCCCGCGCCGACCTCCACGAAGAGGGTGTCCTGCCGGGCGGCCATGAGGTCCACCCCGGCACCGAAGCGGACCGTGCCGCGCGCCTGCGCCGACCAGTACCCCGGGTCGCACGCCTGCTCGGCGGTGATCGGCTTCCCCGTCAGACAGGAGACGAACGGCGTCGCGGGCTCGCGCAGGCGCACGGCGCGCACCTCGCGCTCGAACGCGGCCAGCATCGGGTCGAGCATCGCCGAGTGGAAGGCGTGCGAGGTGTGCAGCAGCCTGCACTGCACGCCGCGCGCGACCAGGCCGCCGCGCAGCTCCTCGATGGCCTCCCGCGTCCCCGAGAGGACGCACTGGCGCGGCCCGTTGACCGCGGCGAGGTCGACGCCCCCGGCCCGCGCCTGCGCCGCGGCCTCGTCCTCGGGCAGCGCCACGGCGAGCATGCTCCCCCGCGGCAGCGCGGCCATCAAACGGCCGCGGGCGGCCACCAGGCGCAGCGCCTCGGGCAGGTCGAAGACACCGGCCAGGCAGGCGGCGACGTACTCGCCGATGCTGTGCCCGGCCATCGCCCGCGGGGCGAGACCCCACTCCTGCCACTGCCGGGCCAGCGCGTAGGAGAACGCGAACAGCGCGGGCTGGGCCTTGTCGGTGCTGTTCAGGGCGTCCGCGTCGGCGGCCGGGTCGAGCAGGAGGTCCCGCAGCTCCACACCCTCGCCGCGCAGCAGCTCCAGGCAGGTGTCGAGCTCCTGGCGGAAGCGCGGCGCCACCTGGTGCAGGCCCGCGGCCATGCCGGGCCGCTGGGCACCCTGCCCGGGGAAGAGGAACACCGGCGACGGCGGCTCACCGGCGACCCTGACGCGCCGGGTGTCCACGTCCCGCAGGCGCGCCCCGGCCTCATCGGCGTCGGCGGCGACCACGGCGAGCCGGTGCGGAAGCAGCCGCCGCCCGGTGGCCAGGGTGTGGGCCGCGTCCGCCAGCCGGCCCGTGGCCTCGTCCGGCTCGTCGAGCGCGTCGGCGACACGCAGCCGCCAGCGTTCGAGGGCATCCTCGTCGACCGCGGAGAGGACGAGCAGTTCACGCCCGCGCGGCGTCGGGGTGCCGGTGGCCGGGGCGGGGGCCTGCTCCACGACGACGTGGGCGTTGGTGCCGCCGACCCCGAAGGAGCTGACCCCGGCCCGCCGCGGGGTGTCCCCGGCCGGCCACACCGTGCTCTCGGCCGGCACGTAGAAGGGGGAGTCCTCCAGCTCAAGCAGCGGGTTCGGCTTCTCGAAGTACGGGCTCGGCGGGATGACGCCGTCCCGCACGGCCAATGCCGCGCGGATCAGTCCGGCGACACCGGCCGCCGCGTCCAGGTGGCCGATGGTGGCCTTCGCGGAGCCGAGCGCGACCCGCCGGCCCGCCCGATCCCCGTCGTCGGCACCCGCCGTCACGCCGTAGGCGCTGCGCAGCGCCTCGATCTCGATGGGGTCGCCGATCCGGGTGCCGGTGCCGTGCGTCTCGACGTACCCGACGGTGTGGGGCGCCACGTCGCCCAGCGCCATCGCGTCGCGGACCGCGGCGGCCTGGCCCTCGACGCTGGGCGCGGTGAAGCCGACCTTGGCCGCGCCGTCGTTGTTGATGGCCGAACCGCGGATCACCGCGTACACCCTGCGGCCCTCGGCCACGGCGTCGTCGTAGCGCTGGAGCAGCACCGCGCCCGCGCCGCTGCCGCCGACGGTGCCCTCGGCGCGGTGGTCGAAGGGGCGGCAGTGCCCGTCGGGGGAGCCGATGCTGCCTTCCTTGTAGAGGTAGCCGACGCGGTGGGGCAGTTCGACGGTGGAACCGCCCGCCAGCGCGATGTCGCTCTCGTGCGAGAGCAGGCTCTGCACGGCCAGGTGCACGGCGACCAGCGACGCGGAGCAGGCAGTTTGCACGCTGACCGCGGGACCGCGCAGACCGAGGCGGTAACTGGCGGCGGTGGCGAGGAAGTCCTTGTCGTTGAGGATGCGCCCTTCGAGCATGTTGAGCGAACCGCCGAGCGCGGGCACCGCGTTCAGCCACAGGTAGCGGGTCATGCCGGCCGCGCCGAACACGGCGGCGCGCCCGCGGTAGCGGTCCGGGTCGCAGCCCGCGTCCTCCAGCGCCTCCCAGGCGCACTCCAGGAAGATCCGGACCTGCGGGTCCATCAGACGGGCCTCGCGCGGCGTGTAGCCGAACGCCTTGGCGTCGAACCGGTCGTAACCCTCCAGGGGCATGCCCGACCGTACGTAGTCCGGGTCGTCGACGAGCGCGGGGTCCTCGCCCGCGGCGATCAGCTCGTCGCGGCCGTACTCCACGAGCGCCTCGGTGCCCGCCACGGCCCGCCGCCAGAACGCGGGGACGCTGTCGCTGCCCGGGAAGCGACCGGCCATGCCCACGATCGCGATCAGGTCCTCGGTGTCCGTCGCGTCCGTGGTGTCGACGCCCACCGCGTCCGTCCGATCCGTCATCTCTCCCATGTCTCCCCCGTCAGTCATCTGTCCCCGCCCTTCCTGCGCCGGTGGAACCGGCTCCGCGCGCTGCGCCGCTGGTCCCTGTCCCGCTCGTCGGCCGGGTCCCGCCGGCCGTCCCGAGCCCCGCCCGCCTCGCCCATGTGGGCGGCGAGCGCGGCGATCGTCGGGTGTGCGAAGAGATCCACCAGGCGCGGCGGGGCGATCCCCTCGCCGAGGCCGGTGAGGCGCGCGTGCACCCGGATGAGCAGCAGGGAGTTGCCTCCCGCGTCGAAGAAGTTCTCGTGGACGCCGATCCTCTCGACGCCGAGCACCGCGCACCACACCGCGGCCAGGCGCTGTTCGAGCTCGTTGCGCGGCGGCACCTCGGCGACGGCCGCCCGCGCGGTCTCCCGCCGCGCCGGCGCGGCGGCCAGCGCCCTGCGGTCCACCTTGCCGTTCGGCGTGAGCGGGAAGGCGGTCAGGGTGGTGAGGTGCTCGGGCACCATGTAGCCGGGCAGGGCGCGCGCCAGGTGCTCGCGGAGCCGGTCCGGGTCGGGCGGGTCGCCGACCGGGGTGGCCGCGGGCAGCCCGGCGTCCGCGAGGCCGGGCCTGCGGCCGTAGACGATCCCCACCTCCAGCTCGGCGAGGATCGTGCGGGACGCGGTCTCGAAGCCGTTCTCCTCCAGCACGGCGAGGACCTCGTCGCGCCGGCCGTCGCCCTCGATCTCCACGGCGACCTGCCGCACCCGGCGCCAGTCGGCGTCGTCGAGCCCGGCGAGCACGTCGAGTTCGGCGCGCTCCACGTCGACCTTCAGCAGGTCCACATCGGCGAGCCCCTGCTCGGCGATCACCTCGTGCAGGGTGGTCAGCCGGCAGGTGAACCGCTCGTTGCGGTACTGGTCGGCGAGGAAGTCCTCGACGTCCGCGGCGTCGGCCGCGGGCATGAGCACCGCCGCCCGCCTGCGGTCGGCCTCCGGGTCGGCGTAGCGGCCCGAGAGCCCGGTCAGTGCCGGGTAGTAGGTGAACTCCGCGCTGCCGGGGGTGTCGGAGAGGCCCGCGTTGACCAGGACGGCGTCGATGCCGTTGGCCCGCACGGTACGGCTCAGCCGGTCGAAGGTCGGCGGGATCGGCTCGACGGAGACGATCCGCGCGGGGCGGCAACTGCGGTGCACCCACAGCGTGGTGCCGCCCACGTTGGCGCCCGCGTCGAGCACGGTCATGCCGTCCCACAGCCGCAGGAAGCCGTCACCGAGGTAGTCGCCGTCCTCGAAGATCTCCTTGTGGATCTCGGCGGCGGCCCGGTGGTCCCCGGTGGCGACCACACCGCCGAGCGGCAGCGGGATCAGCTCCGGGTCGTCGCCGTCCGCCGCGGTGAGCGCGGCGCCCCGGGGGCGTATCCACCCGGCGAGCGCCGCGCGGTCACCCTCGCCGACCACGCCGACGACGGCGCGGTCCACGCCGGGGAAGGTCTCGATGTGCGCCTCGATCTCCCCGAGTTCGATGCGCCGGCCGCGCAGCTTGACCTGGTCGTCGAGGCGTCCGCGGTACTCCAGGGTCCCGTCGGGGCGCAGCACCGCGAGGTCGCCCGTGCGGTACAGGCGGGCGCCCGGCGGCCCGAACGGGTCGGGCACGAAGCGCTCCGCGGTCAGCTCGGGGCGCCCCCAGTAGCCGCGCACCACGCTGTCACCGCCGATCAGGAGCTCACCGGGGGTACCGACCGGCACCGGCTCACCCCGCGCGTCCACCAGGTGGAAGCGGGTGTTGGCCACGGGGCGCCCGATCGGCGGCGGTCCGTCCCCGGTCACCGGGTGGGTGCTCGACCAGATGGTGGTCTCGGTCGGCCCGTACATGTTGAGCACCCGGCCCATCAGCACCTCGGTGAGCCGCCCCGCCAGCGCGGCGGGGAAGGCCTCACCGCCGATCACCAGCTGCTCCAGCTTCCCGAGGGTCGCGAGACCGGCGTCCGTCTCGGCGAGCGCCAGCGCGAGGGACGGCGTGCACTGCAAGTGGGTGGCGCCGTGCCGGGTGAGCTGGGCCAGGACCGACTGGTCCTCCTCCGGGCCCCGCGCGCCGACCGCGCTCGCCCACTGGGCGCGCAGCCGGTCGAGCTGGGGCAGGGAGGCGAGGACCTGCTCCGGGTCGATGCCGAAGTCGATCAGGCAGGCGATCTCGTCGACCCCGGAGCCCGCGATGCGCTCGACCATCGGCCCGCAGGACGCGGGGGAGCCGATGAGGCCCGCCTCGTCGGCGAAGCGGTCGTAGTAGCGCTCAAGGAGCACATCGAGCTCCTCCTGCGCGAGGGCCTCGATGTCCGCCGCGTCCTCGCCGCTGAGCAGCCGCTTCACCAGCCCCAGCGAGCTGCGCAGATAGCCGACGAAGGGCTTCCTGGCCCGCTCGCGCACCGCTCGGGCGTCCTCGCCGACGGCCGTGTGCACCATCAGCGCGACCCGGCCCCTGCCGGGGTGGCCCGCCGCGTCCCAGGCCGCGCGGTAGCGGGCGACCTTCTCGGCCAGCTCCTCAAGGCTCTGGCCGAGCAGGTGGGTGAGGAGGTTGACGCCCGCGCGGCCCGCCGCCTCGAAGGTGGCCACGTCACCGGAGGAGGTCAGCCAGACGGGCAGCCCACCGCGGGCCGGGCGCGGATACGACGCCACCTGGATGGTGGCCCCCGCCCCGTTGACCCGCTCGACCTTCTCGCCGCGCCACAGGGCGCGCACGGTGTCCATGCCCTCCATGAGGTGCCGCTTGCGGTCGGCGTGCCGGTCGGGGGCGAGCACGAAGTCGTCGGCCAGCCAGCCGGAGGCGAAGGACACCTCCGCGCGTCCGCCGGAGACACCGTCCACCACCGCCCACTCCTCGGCCACCCGCAGCGGGTCCTGGAGCGGCAGCACCACGCTGCCCGCGCGTACGGCGATCCGCGAGGTCACCGCGGCGACGGCGGCGCCGGTCACGGACGGGTTGGGGTACAGCCCGCCGAAGGGGTTGAAGTGCCGCTCGGGCGTCCATACCCCGGCGAAGCCGTGCTCGTCGGCGAACCTGGCGCCCTCCAGGAGCAGCCGGTAGGGCTCGGGGCCCTGCTCGCCCTCCGCGCTGGCGAAGTAGAACAGGCTGAAGTCCACCGCGGGGCGCGGCGCCGCCCGCTCCTCGCCCTGGATGACGACGGTGACGCCGCGCGCCAGCGTCCAGAGCAGTTCGAGCCCGGCGATGTCGAAGGAGACGCTGGTGGTCGCGAGCCACACCGAGCCCTCGGCCGCGGTGATGTGCTCGTCCATCGCGTACAGGAAGTTGGTCAGGGCGCGGTGCGGCACCGTGACGCCCTTGGGGGTGCCGGTGGAGCCCGAGGTGTAGATGACGTACGCCGGGTTCTCCGGCAGCACGGCGGAGGCCACCGGCCCCTGCCCCGCGGCGTCGTCCCCGTCCGGGGCCTCCGCGCCGGTCAGCACGATGGCGGCCCCGGAGTCGGAGAGCATCTGCCGCCTGCGCCGCTCGGGGTAGTCGGGGTCCACCGGCACGTACCCGGCGCCCGTCTTGAGGACCGCGAGCAGCGCGACCGGCAGGTCCTCGGTGCGCCGCATCTCGACGGCGACCAACTGCTCGGGACCGGCGCCCCTCGCGGCCAGCGATCTGGCGAGCCGGTCGGCGCGGGCGTCGAGTTCGGCGTAGCTGAGCCGGACGTCGCCGTGCACCACGGCGGTGGCGTCCGGGGTGCGCCGGGCCTGTTCGGCGATCCGCTCGTGCACCAGTTCGGTGCGGGGGAACTCCCGCGCGGTGTCGTTGAGGCGCCGGACGGCCTCGGCATCGGCGGCGGTGGCCAGCGGCAGCCGGGCGACGGGTGTGCCGGGCCGCTCGACGGCGCCGGCCAGCAGGGCCGTGAACTGGTCGGCGTACCGCTCGACGGTGGCGGCGTCGAACAGGTCGGTGTTGTACTCGATGACCCCGGTGGCGCCCGCGGCGTGCCGCTCCACCGTGAGGATCAGGTCGAGCGGGACCGTGCCGAGGTCCAGCGGCACCTGCTCGACGTCGAGACCGGGCAGCCGCAGGGTGCGCCCCTCGCTCTCGTACCAGGCGAACATGAGCTGGACGATGGGGGAGTGGCTGAGCTGCCGGGACGGCTGGAGGTCGTCGACGAGCTTCTCGAAGGGCACTTCGGCGTACGGGTAGCAGGCGAGGGCGTCCGCGCCCACCCGCTCGACGAGCTCGCCGAACGACCACGCGCCGTCCACCCGGCCGCGGATGGGCAGGGTGTTGGTGAAGGAGCCCACCACCCGCTCCAGGCCGGGGTCGGGCCGGTCGGTGACCGGGGTGCCCACGATCAGGTCGTCGCGCCCGGTGGCGCGGTGCACGAACGCCAGGAATCCGGCGAGCATGGTCATGAACGGGGTGGCCCCGCGCTCCGCGCCGAACCGCACGACGGCCGAGGTCAGTTCCTCGCCGAGGTCGAAGCGGTGGGTGGCGCCCGTGTAGCTCTGCACGGCGGGGCGGGTGTGGTCGGCGGGGAGTTCGAGGAGTTCGGGGACGCCCGCGAGGTGCTCGCGCCAGAAGCCGAGTCCCTCGTCCAGGGCCTCGTCCGTGAGCTGCTCGCGCTGCCACGTCGAGTAGTCGGCGTAGTGCAGGGCGGGCTCGTCGGGGAGCCGGCCGCCGCTGTAGAGCGTGCTCACCTCCTCGGCGATCAGCTCCATCGACGCCCCGTCGGCGACGATGTGGTGCACGGCGAGGAGCAGGGCGTGGTCGTCGGCGCCGATCCTGACGAGCACCGCCCGCAGCAGCGGCGCGCGGCCCAGGTCGAAGGGGCGGGCGGCCACCTCGCGCAGCAGCGAGGGCAGCTCGTCCTCGGTGGACTCCAGGTGCTCAAGGACGGCTTCGGCGGTGTCCTCCACCACCTGGAAGGCGTTGCCCGACACCTCGGCGAAGCGGGTGCGGAGCGCCTCGTGGCGGGCCACCACGGCCGCGATCGCCGAGGTCAGCGCGGCCTCGTCCAGCGCGCCGCGCAGCCGCACCGCCACGTGCACCAGCGGTGGCGCCGCGTCGGGCGCCAGCTGCGCCAGGAACCAGAAGCGCTCCTGGGAGAAGGACATTCGGGCACTGCGTGTTTCCGACATGCGTCAGCTCTCCTCTGCTCTGTCTTCGTCGAGCAGCTCGGCCAGGGTGCGGCGCGCCGCGGGGCGCAGCGGCGCGGCGCCGGAAAGTGGTGTGCGCGTCACGGGTACGGCTCCGGCGGCGGCGACCAGGGCGGCGTCCACGGCGGCCGCCAGGTCGCCGAGCGTGCCCTGCTGGAGGACCAGCGGCAGCAGGGTGGGTACGGGCAGGGCGCGGGCCTTGGCGAGCCTGCGGGCGAGCCTGGCCGCCTTCAGGGAGTCACCGCCGAGGTCGAAGAACCGGTCCTCCACGGTCAGTTCGCCGATGTCGAGGAGTTCACCGAGAAGGTCGGCGATCAGCCGCTCGGTGTCGGTGCGCGGGGCACGGCCACGGGCGGTGTGCGGTGCGCCGGGGGCAGGCAGCCGGGCGGCGTCGAGCTTGCCGTTGGGTGACAGCGGCAGCTCGGGCAGGACCACGAAGCGGCCGGGCACCAGGGACCGCGGCAGCGCCGCCGTCAGCGAGGCGCGCACCTCTTCGAGGTCGAAGCCGTCCGCTTCGGGCACCTCCAGGTAGCCGACCAGGCCGCCCTCGTACACCGTGACGTGGGCGGCGCCGACCGCGGGATGGCGTTCGGCCACCGCCTCGATCTCACCGGGCTCCACCCGCAGGCCGTTCAGCTTGATCTGCTGGTCGGCGCGGCCGGCGAAGACCAGCTCCCCGTCGGCCCTGCGGTGGGCGAGGTCGCCGGTGCGGTACATCCGCGTCCCCGGCGGCCCCAGCGGGTCGGGGCGGAAGCGGTCCGCGGTCTGCGCCGGGTCGCCGAGGTAGCCGCGGGCCAGGCCCTCACCGGCGATCCACAGCTCTCCCGTGACCCCCGCGGGCACGGGCGAACCCGCCGCGTCGAGCACGTGCAGCCGTACGTTCCGCAGGGCCCGGCCGATCGGCAGGCTCTCCGCGGCGGACAGCTCGTCGGGCAGCGGGAGCGGTACGGCGTACATGCTGGCGCTGACGCTCGCCTCGGTCGGCCCGTAGGCGTTGACGACGAGGCAGTCCTCGCGGAGCCGTTCGGCGAGCCGCCGGCAGGCGTCGACGGAGACCGCCTCCGCGCCGACGCTGATGCCGCGCAGGTCCGGCTGGGGCCGGCGGGCGGCCTCGGGGACCATGTACGGGGCGAGGAACGTGCTCTCGACGCGGTGCTCGGCCAGCCAGTCCAGGTGGTCCTCGGGCGTGGTGCGGGCCCGCTCGGGGGCCAGGTGCACCTCGGCGCCGCGGGCGAGCGCGGGGAACATCGCGTAGACCGAGGCGTCGAAGCTGAAGCTCGCCCAGACCGCGGCCCGGCAGCCGCGGGGCACCAGCGCGTCGTAGTGCGGGTCGGTGATCAGGTTGACCACCCCGGCGTGCGGGACGAGGACGCCCTTGGGCCGTCCCGTGGAGCCCGAGGTGTAGATGAGGTACGCGGGGTTCCGCGGGTCGACGGGGGTGTGCAGGTCCTCGGCGGAGTGCTCGCGGGTGTCCGGCAGCGTCCCGGAGAGCACCACGGCCGCCCGGGAGTGCGACAGCATGAACTGCCGCCGCTCCTCGGGATAGGTGGGGTCCACCGGGAGGTAGGCGCCGCCGGCCTTGAGGGTGGCGAGGATCGCGACGGGCACGTCGAGGCCGCGTTCGAGCGACAGGGCGACGATCCGCTCCGGGCCGACGCCGCGCTCCCGCAGGTGGCGGGCGAGGCGGTTGGCCCGCGCGTTGAGTTCGGCGTAGGTCAGCCGGTCGCCCTCGTGGACGAGCGCGGTGGCGCCGGGGGTGCGCCGGGCCTGCTCCTCGACCGTCTCGTGCAGCAGCCGCGGGGCACCGGGCGCCAGTCGGGCGGCGGTGTCGTTGAGCCGCCGCAGCTCCTCCCGCTCAGGGGCGGTCAGCAGCGGCAGCGCGGAGAGCGGGGTCTCCGGTGCGGCGACCGCGCCGCGCACCAGGGTGGTCAGGTGTCCGGTCAGCCGGTCGACGGTGCCCTCGTCGAAGAGGTCGGTGCTGTAGATGACCGAGCCCGCGATGCTCCCGTCGGGGCGCCGCTCCAGCGTGAACGTCAGGTCGAACTGGGTGGCGCAGAAGTCCGACGGCAGCGGTTCGCGCTCCACCCCGGGCAGCGAGAGCCCCTCGCCCGGCATGGTGTGCAGCGAGAAGAGCACCTGGACCAGCGGGCTGTGGCTCAGGCCGCGGGAGGGCGCGAGCTCCGCGGTGAGCCGCTCGAAGGGGACCTCCTGGTGGGTGAAGGCGGACAGCGAGGTCTCCCGTACCCGGCCGAGGAGTTCGGTGAAGGCCGGGTCGCCCGCCAGTGAGGTGCGCAGCGCCAGGGTGTTGACCAGGAAGCCGACCACCCGGTCGAGCTCCGGCCGCAGCCGCCCCGCCACCGGTGAGCCGATGACGAGGTCGTCGAGACCGGTGTAGCGGTGCAGCACCGCCTTGACGCCGCTCAGCAGCACCATGAACAGGCTGGCCTCGTGCTCCCGCGCCAGCTCGTCCAGGCCGGTGACCAGCTCGGCGGGCAGGGTGAAGTGGTGGGTGGCGCCGTGGAAGGACTGCACCGCGGGGCGGGGCCGGTCGGTGGGCAGCGGCAGCACCTCGGGGGCGCCCGCCAACTGCGCGCGCCAGTAGGCCAGTTGTTCCGTGAGCCCCTCGGTGGCCCCCGCGCCATCGAGTCGCCCGCGCTGCCACTGCGCGAAGTCGCGGTAGCCGATCGGCGGCTCGGAGGGCAGCGCGCGGCCCGCGTACAGCGCGCTCAGGTCCTCGAAGAGGACGCGCAGCGACGCGGCGTCGGCGACGATCTCGTGCACGGTGAGCTGGAGTACGTGGTCCTCGTCGCCCAGCGGCACCAGCAGCACCCGCAGCAGGGGCGCGGCGCCCAGGTCGAAGGGGCGGTAGGCCTCCTCGTCGAGCGTGCTCCGCAGCCCCGCCCCGTCGTCCGGGCGGTGCGCGGGTGCGGTGCGCAACTCAAGGTCCACCGCGTCGGCCACGAGCGCGAGCCGGGTCTCGCCCGTGCTGTCGAAGGAGGTGCGCAGCGCGTCGTGGCGTGCCGCGAGGGCCCGCACCGCACGGCGCAGCGCCTCGGTGTCGAGGGGGCCGCGCAGCCGGTAGGCGAAGGCGTTGTTGTACGCGGTGTTGCCGGGCTTCAGCTCGTCGAGGAAGAGGAACTGCTCCTCGCCGAAGGAGGGCAGGCCCCGCGTCGGATCGTCGCGCCGGGGCACGGCCGGCAGCTCCGCGTGGTCCTCGGGCGCGGCGCCGGCGGCGCGCACCGCCTCGGCGAGCTGGGCCACCGTACGCCCCTCGAACATCAGCCGCATCGGGAGTTCGACGCCGTGGACGGCCCGGATGCGTGCGACCACCTGCGTGGCGATCAGGGAGTGGCCGCCGAGGTCGAAGAAGTTCCGGTCGGTGGCGACGTCGTCGACGCCCAGGGCGTCGGCCCAGATCCCGGCGATCGACTCCTCGGTGGAGTCGCGCTCGGCCCGCGGTCCTTCGGCCGCGGCGTGGGCGGCGGGGGCGGGCAGCGCGGCGCGGTCGGCCTTGCCGTTGGGGGTGAGGGGGACGCGGTCGAGGACGACCAGGGCGCTGGGCACCAGCTGGGCGGGCAGCCGCTCGCGGACGAACTCCCGTATCCGTGACGTCAGTTCCTCGTCCTGTCCGGCCGCGTCGCCCGCGGGGACCACGTAGCCCACGAGGCGCTTGTCACCGGGCCGGTCCTCGCGCACCGTGGCGACGGCCGCGACCACGCAGGGGTGGGCGCGCAGGGCCTCCTCGACCTCGCCCAGTTCGATCCGGAAACCGCGGATCTTCACCTGGCCGTCGAGCCGACCGCCGAACTCCATGACGCCGTCGGGGCGCCGGGTCACCCGGTCCCCGCTGCGGTACATCCGCGCCCCGCCGCCCGCGAAGGGGTCCGGCAGGAAGGAGCCCGCGGTGCGGTCGGGGCGGCGCCAGTAGCCGTAGGAGACACCGGTGCCGCCGATGTACAGCTCGCCCGGTGTGCCGTCGGGCACGGGCCGCAGCCGCTCGTCGAGCACGTAGAGCAGCGTCTGGTCGATGGCGGTGCCGATGGGGACGGCGTCGGCGTCGGGCGGCAGCGCGGCCGTGTCGTAGACGGCGGAGAAGGTGCTCGCCTCGGTGGGGCCGTAGCCGCTCAGCAGCCGGCCGCCGGGCGGCAGGTGCTCACGGGCGGCCCGGACGCTGCCGGGGTCGGCCGCCTCGCCGCCGATCACGAGCTGGGGCACGGTGGCGAAGGCCGCGGGCTCGTTGCGGACCACCTCGTTGAACAGGGAGGTGGTGACGAACACCGTGCTGAGCCGCTGGTCCTCGACGAACTGCCGCAGATGGCGCGGGGAGATCATCACCTCCCGGTCGATGGCCACCAGGGCGGCGCCGTTGAGCAGCCCCATCCAGATCTCCAGGACGCTGGCGTCGAAGGAGAGGTTGCCGCCGAAGCCGACCCGGTCCTCGGGGCCGAGCCGCAGGTAGCAGGTGTCCACGACCAGCCTGATGACGGCCTTCTGGGTGGTGAGCACTCCCTTGGGGCGCCCCGTGGAACCGGAGGTGTACATCATGCAGGCGGGCTGCGCCGCCGACTGAAGGCCGGGCCGTTCCGCGCCGCACGCCGCGATCTGTTCGGCATCGTCGTCCAGGCGCACCACCGGGGCGCTCATGAGCGGCAGCAGCTTGTCGTGCGGCCTGCGGGTGACGACCAGGTCGAGCCCGGCGTCCTCGGCCATCCAGGCGAGGCGTTCCGCGGGGTACGACACGTCCAGCGGGACGACGACCGCCCCGCACTTCAGCGCGGCGAGGGTGGCCGCCACCATGTCGGACCGCCGGTCGGTGCACACACCGACGAAAGCGCCTGCCCGGACTCCCCGACCGAGCAGATATGCCGCCAGTCGATTCGCGCGGACATCGAGCTCCGCGTAAGTCCACTCCTGCGTATCGAAGGCGAGAGCCGTCCGTTCTGGTGCGAAATCGGCGTGTTTCTCGAAAAGCCCCGCGAGAGTGGGCAGTTGAGCCCGATACATAACATCCGTCCGATCGTGGGGTCATGAAGCAGTCGGTGTTTGAACGCAGATGTTTTCAGGGCGACTTCGCAAGATCAAGATCTGGACTTCCTGGCGCGAACAATGCATGATCTCGGGCGAGACGGGGCGGAGTACCAGCTCCATTGCCGTACATCCGACCCAGGAGGACGCGTGTGACCAGTGCGGACACTTCCGAACAAGAGGAAACACGACTAGATCGGCCGCTCCTTGTCCTGGGTGCCCTCATGGCCGCGGGTACGTTCGCGGCGGCTCTGGACGCGACCATCGTGTCGCTGGCGCTGAACGATATTCGTTCGGAATTCAACACTCCGATTGACACGATCCAGTGGATTATCACGGGATATCTGCTGGGAATCGCCACGGTTATCCCTGTCACCGGGTGGGCGGTCGACCGTTTCGGCGCCCGGACCATGTGGCTGACGGCCATGGGGATTTTCCTGGGCGCCTCACTGCTGTGCGGAATTGCTTGGTCAGCGCCTTCGCTGATTGTCTCCAGGGTCCTTCAGGGGTTCGGCGGCGGCATGATCGTGCCGATCGCCCAGGCGGTCCTGGCCCGCGCCGCGGGCACCGCCAGGGTGGGCCGGATCATGGCGCTGGTCACCATCCCCACCCAGTTCGCCTCGGTCATCGGCCCGACCCTGGGCGGCGTCCTCGTCGAGACGTCGACCTGGCGCTGGATCTTCTACCTCAACCTGCCCATCTGCCTGATCGCGGGCGGCCTCGCCGCCAAGATGCTCCCGCGCGACGAGCCGCAGCGCACGGCCCGCCTCGATCTCAGGGGACTGCTGCTGCTCTCACCCGGCCTCGCCCTGCTCGTCTTCGGCGTCTCCCGGGTGGCCGACGGCGCGACCGCGGTACTCGTCCCCGTCGCGGCGGGCGCCGTGCTGCTCGCGGGGTACGTGGTGCACGCCCGCACCACGCCGCACCCGCCGGTCATCGACCTGCGGCTGTTCAACACCCGCTGGTTCAGGACGCTCTCCGGGATCATGCTGGTGTACGGAGGCTTCTTCTTCGGCGCGGTCTACCTCTTCCCGCTCTACTTCCAGCAGGCCAGGGGAGACACCGCGCTGGAGGCCGGCCTCGAAGTGGCGCCCCAGGGCATCGGCATGCTCCTGATGCTCTTCCTGGGCGGCTCGCTCGCCGACAAGCTGGGCCCGCGGCCCGCGATGCTGGGCGGCCTCGGCCTGCTGGCGCTCGGGACCCTGGTCTACACCCAGCTGCCGTCCGACCCGCCGATGTGGCTGCTGCTCGCCGCGCTCGCCGTGCGCGGCGCGGGGGTCGGGCTCTGCGTGGGCCCGCTGATGGCCGCCGTCTTCCAGGGCGGGCTGCCGAAGGCGTCGATCCCGCGCGCCACCACCGCCATCAACATCCTCCAGCGCGTGGGCGGCTCACTCGGCACCGCGCTGTTCGCCGTGGTCCTCACGAGCCGGGCGGGGGAGCAGAACAGCGCAGGGCCCGCGGACTTCAGCCACACCTTCTGGTGGGTGGCCGGTCTCGTCGTCCTCGCGCTCGTCCTCACCCTGACGCTGCCCAAGGGCCACCCCGCGGCCACCGCGGACGCCCCGAAACCCGCCGACGCCAAGGCCCCCGCGGCCGACGACTGACCGGCGCGCCGGGGCCCGCAGGGGCGGTCCCTCAGGAGCCGCGGCGGACGCGGGCCGCCTTGCGGGCCTCGGCGAGCTTGCGCGCCTCACCGGACTTGCGGGACTTGCCGCCGGTGCCGCGGGAGGCGTCCTTGCTGGTGCCGAGGCCGCGGAAGGGCGCGTTGGTGTTCTTCGCCCGGGGCGCCGCGGGCCCGTCGAGCGGCACACCGGAAGGAGCCTTGGCCCCGGTGATCCGGCTCAGCTCCTGCTCGCCCGAGCGCACCTTGGTGACCTTCGCCTCGACGCCCGCCTCGGCCAGGAGCCGGCTCATCTCGCGGCGCTGCCCCGAGAGGACCAGCGTGACGACGGCGCCGGACTCGCCCGCGCGGGCGGTGCGGCCCGCACGGTGCAGATAGTCCTTGGGATCGGTGGGCGGATCGACGTTGACGACCAGGTCGAGGTCGTCGACGTGCAGACCGCGGGCGGCCACGTTCGTCGCCACCAGCACGGTGAGGTGACCGTCCCTGAACTGCGCGAGCGTCTTCGTGCGCTGCGGCTGCGACTTGCCGCTGTGCAGCGCGGCGGCGTGCACCCCGCCGGCGCGCAGATGCCGGGTGAGCAGGTCGACCCCGTGCCGGGTGTCGAGGAACAGCAGGACGCGGCCGTCGCGAGCGGCGATCTCCGTGGTGACGGCGTACCGGTCGGGCCCGTGGACGACCAGCACGTGGTGCTCCATCGTCGTCACCGCGCCCGCGGACGGGTCGACCGAGTGCACGACCGGGTCCTTCAGATAGCGCGAGACGAGATCGTCGACGTCACGGTCCAGGGTCGCGGAGAACAGCATCCGCTGACCCTCCGGCCGCACCTGGTCCAGCGCCTCGGTGACCTGCGGCAGGAAGCCCATGTCGCACATCTGGTCGGCCTCGTCGAGGACCGTGGTCCGCACGTGCCCCAGTCGGCATGCCTTGCGCTCGATGAGGTCGTGCAGCCGGCCAGGCGTGGCGACGACGACCTCCGCGCCGTCGCGCAGCGCGGCGACCTGCCGCCCGATCGACATGCCGCCGACGACCGCGGCCATCCGCAGGCCCAGCGCCTCCGCGTACGGGGCCAGGGCCTCGGTGACCTGCTGGGCCAGCTCCCGGGTGGGCACGAGGACCAGGGCGAGGGGCTGCTTGGCCTCCGCGCGCCGCCCGGCGGTCCGTGTGAGCAGCGGCAGCCCGAAGGCGAGCGTCTTGCCGGAACCGGTGCGCCCGCGCCCCAGCACGTCACGCCCCGCGAGGGCGTCGGGCACCGTGGCCGCCTGGATCGGGAAGGGCGTCCTGACACCCTGCTCGCCCAGCGCGCGCAGCACGGCGGGCGGCAGCCCGAGACCGGCGAAGGAGCCGCCCCGCGGCGTCGCCGAGGGGGTCTCGGAGTGGTCCGAATCGGTCATGGGGGAGCCTCCCGCAGGCGGTACGTACCGAGGAAGGCCCGGTAGACGGACGACGGGACCCGCACGGCCCGAGAACGCCGGCCGCCACACCCGTGCAAACGGTTGACGCTAACACAGGAGAACGCCCACCGCCTTCTCCCCTACGAGCGGCTGCTCCGCGCCGCGTCCCGCATGCCGCACAGGAATCTCCGTACGGCGAGCACCTCGCTCTCCTCGAAACCCTCCAGCAGGTCCAGGGCCCGTGCGATCAGCGGACCGAAGTGCCGCCGGCCGAGAGCGACGGCCTGCTCGCTCACCTGGAGGCGGACGCGGCGACGGTCCCGGGCGTCCCGCAGGCGCCCCACGTATCCGGCGCGCTCCAGGCGGTCGATGACCGCTGTGGTGCCCGCCGAGTTCAGACCGAGCCGCGTGCCCAGCTCGCCGGGGGTGAGCGGGGTCCCCGTGCGCTCGCCGTCGAGCAGGCACACCAGGGCGCGTACGTCGGTGGTGTGCAGTCCGTTGGCGCGGGCGAACTCGCCGTGCGTGAGCGCCAGTTCGGTCGTCGTCTCGCGCAGCAGATGGACGATGTCCATCGCGGTCCCGCCGGTGTCCATGCCGACCTCTTCCCCTAGTATCTCGCTCAGCGAGAGTATCGCTGTACGAGAGATATCGGGAAACGTGCTGGATGGGGGCGCCTGATGGCGTACGAAACGTTCTTCGCGGCCTACGACGGACTCCTCGGCCGATGGGAGCCGGAGGCCGGGGGCCGCCCGCGGGTGGACCGCCTCGACGTCCCCACCCCCTACGGCGTCACCCGCGTCAACGGCCTCGGCGCGCCCGACGCCCCGCCGCTGCTCCTGCTGCCCGGCGGCGGTGACACCTCGGCCTCCTGGTTCGCCAACGCCCCGGTGTGGGCCCGCACCCACCGCGTGCTGGCCGCCGACCTCATCGGCGACGCCGGGCGCGGTGTGCCGGACGCCGAGCGGCGGATCACCCGCGTCGCCGACCTCAACGGCTGGCTGGACGCCCTCCTCGACGGCCTCGGCATCGCACGGGTCGCCCTCGCGGGCCACTCCTACGGCGCCTGGATCGCCCTGCACCACGCCCTGGCCTCGCCCCGCGTGCGGCGCCTCGCCCTGCTGGACCCCACCGGCTGCTTCTCCGGCTACCGGCCGGGTTACCTCCTGCGGGCCCTGCCGATGCTGCTCGCGCCGAGCCCCGCGCGCGTGCGCTCCTTCCTGCGCTGGGAGAGCGGTGGCGCGCCGCTCGACCCGGCCTGGCTGCGCCTCCAGGAGGCGGCGGCCGGCTTCGAGAAGGCCCGGCCGGTCACCGGGCCGCGCCCCGACGCCGACGCCCTGCGCGCGCTCGACATCCCCGTGCTGATCCTGCTCGCGGCCCGCAGCCGCCCGCACCGCGCCGCCCGGGTGGCGGCCACGGCCGCGGAGCTGCTGCCGCGCGCGGAGACCGAGACCCTGCCGGGCGTGGGCCACCACGGGTTGCAGCATCTGGCCGCCGAGCGGGTCAACGCACGCGTCGGTGGGTTCATCGCCCCTCGCTCGTCGTAGCGAGCGGAGACCGCCCGGCGCGGTGGGCGCCGGGCGGTCTCCGGAGATGCGGTCGGGGAGGTGCGGTGCGGTCGGGGAGGTCAGTTCCGCCAGGTGTCGTTCAGGGAGATGCGGTTGTTGTCGACGGTCGCGGTGCGGTTGGCGCCGCCCTCCCAGGTGACCTTGCCGGCTGCGTCCTTGCGGAGGTACTTGTACTCGAACGCGGTGCCCTTGGGCAGGTCGACGTCCAGGTTCCAGACGGGGTAGGCGGACGGGTCGAGCTTCTTGGCGTTGGCGGGGTTCCAGTTGCCCAGTTCGGGCCGGTTGCCGGTGACGTAGATGTTCTGACCCCACTGGGTGGTGGCGTTGACCTTGAAGGAGGCGCCGGTGTCACCGGGCTGGGGCTCACCGCCGTCGTCCTTGCAGTTGCGCGCGCCGACGTGCAGGGCGACGGCGGCGTTGGCACCGATGTTCGCGGTGAACTGTCCGGAGCCGTTGACCGTGACGGCCTTGCCGCTCTGCACGTCGCAGTAGGTGCCGGAGGGCAGCGAGGTCTGGAAGGTGCGGTTCAGGGAGGAGCCTTCGTGGTTGATGGCCACGAACGCCTTGTCGCCGCGGCCGAAGGCGATGGCGTCGCCGCCGTTGTCCCACCAGTTGGTGACGCCCGCGCGGCCGGCGGTGTTGCGGAACTTCACCATGGACGAGATCTCGCGCCAGGCGTGCTGGCACTTCCAGCCGCCGGAGAAGCAGGCGTCGACCTTGCCGCCGTTGGGGGAGCCGGCGTCCGCGCTGGAGAACTCGTAGCCGGAGTGGACGTCGGGTGAGCCGTAGGGCCAGGCGAGCATGAAGACGTGGGCCAGGGTGTAGTCGGCGCCGTCCTTGTAGTTGAGCGTCTGGCCGTGGCGCTCGGTGTCGTGGTTGGTGACGAAGACGCTGGACTTGCCGCCGGGCATGTAGCCCCAGCCCTCGCCGTAGTTCTTCAGGTTGGCGAGCTTCTCGTCCTTGAAGACGCGCTTCAGGTTCCAGCCGTAGCGGACCTCCTGGGCGTCGCCGACGGACTGGTACTCGCTGGGCGAGACGTCCTCACCCTCGCCGTAGAGGGTCTCCTGCTTGATGTAGGCGTTCTGGTTCGTGAGCTTGGAGCGGATGGCCTTGAGGTCGTCGACCGCCATGTGCTTGGCGGCGTCGACGCGGAAGCCGTCGACGCCGAGGGAGAGCAGGTCGTTCATGTAGTTCGCGATCTTGCCCCGGACGTACTCCTCGCCGGTGTCGAGGTCGGGGAGGCCGCCGAGTTCGCAGTGCTGGCTCTCCCAGCGGTCGCGGTAGTTCTTGATCTCCCGCATGCAGTCGTCGAAGTCGTTGCCGCTGTAGAGGCCGGGGTAGTTGTACTTGGTGAAGTCGGTGCCGGCCGACCCGGTGCCCTGGGCGTTGGCCATGTGGTTGATGACCGTGTCGGCGACCACCTTCACACCGGCGCTGTGGCAGGTCTTGACCATGTCGCGGAACTGGTCACGGTTGCCCAGACGCGTGTCGATCTTGTAGCTGACCGGCTGGTACGCGGTCCACCAGGCTTCGCCTCGCAGGCGCTCCTGGGGTGGGGAGACCTGCACGTATCCGTAGCCGTCGGGCCCGAGCCGGTCGGTACACGCTTTGGCGACCGAGGCGAACTGCCACTCGAACATCACGGCGGTGACGTCCTTGGCGCCGGGCGGTGCGGCCTGGGCCGACTGGGGCAGGGCGATGAGGGCCGCCGACGCGGCCGTCATGGCGACAGAGGCGGCGAGGAACCGTCTAGCCATCGTTTCTCCTGGGGGTGGGGAAGGGGGAACTGGCGTGGGGTGGCCCCGCGTGGCAACGCGCCGTGCCGGTGCGGAACTTGCAGTTACTTGCTGCAAGAAGACAGCAGCTTTCGGGGACCAGAACGTACGGGGCGCTTCATTCAAGGTCAACCCTTCCGGCGTCACGACTTAACACCCCGGAAATATCGCGAAGTTCTCTGTGCAACCACTTACGCAAGGGCTTGCAGTCTTGGTAGGTTCAACGCCTCCCGGCAGCGTCCGCGGCCCTGGCCCCGGGCGGGGAGACGGACCGCGGCGGGCGGTCTCACGGCCACGCACCTCTTTTGCCGACGTCGATCTCGGGCACTCGGAGGACCAAGTGATCTTCGTTGTCCCGTGCTCCACGTCGCCGACATCCGTCGTCCGGAGAAGAGAGAGTGGCCATGACCGCACCCACGCGCCCGGTCCGACGCATGAACCGCGAGCGGCGCTTCGACCTCCGTGTGACCACCCTGTTCTTCGTGCTGCTCGCGGTCATCCTGTGCGCGGTGGTGTTCCTGGCGCGCACCGCGGCGCACATCGTCGAGAGCCGCCCGCTGTGGGCCGTCTCGCTCCTCGTGGTGGCCGTCGCGGCAGCGCACTTGTGCCGGGCGAGGTGGCGCCGGTTCTCCGCCGCGAGATGCGCGCGCCGGGCCGCCGAGGTGCTGGAGGAGGCGGCCGAACGGGCCTCCGACAGCCTCGACGACCTGACGGCGGGCGAGCGGGTGCCGCCGGCCGCACCCGTGATCCCGGCCCAGACGGCCCGGGTGACCCCGGCGGCCCCGGTGGAGCAGGGCGTCGTGGCCGGCGTGACGCAGGCGGCGCCGGGCGTGCCCGTGCCCGGGACGGAGGAGGCGACCGTCGTCGCCTTCCCCGACGACTACACCGACCTCGACCCCGACGGCTTCGAGCAGGCCGTGGCCGAACTGTGCGTCCGCGACGCGTGCCTGGACGTGGAGGTCGTGGGCGGCGCGTGCGACTTGGGGGCGGACGTCGTGGCCGTCACCCCCGACGGGCGGCGGATCATCATCCAGTGCAAGCGCTACGGCGACACCAACAAGGTCGGTTCACAGGATCTGCAGCGCTTCGGCGGCACGTGCTTCACCGTCCACGAGGCCGATGTCGCGGTCCTCGTCACGACGAGCGACTTCACCGTCCCCGCCCTGGAGTACGCGGAGCAGTGCGGCATCGTGTGCGTGAACGGGGCCGAGCTCGACGCCTGGCGCGACGGCACGGGGCCGAGCCCGTGGGAGCGGGCGTTCGTCGAAGCCGACGTGTGAGACTGACCCCATGGATGAGGGGCGGGAGTCGCGGTGGGAGAAGGACGCGATGACGGTGGAGATCGTCTTCGCGCTGGTGACGGCGGCTCTGCTGGCCGTGGCGGTGTTCGGCCTCTCACTGGTCCCCGCCGTGCTCATCGGGGCCTCGGAGCCCGCGGGCAGGGCGGTGCTCACGGCGGGTGCCGTGCTGGGGGTGGCCGCCGGGATCTGGCGCCTGGTGCGGGTCCTGCTCAGCTTCGACGCCTGGCGGCGGCAGGGCCGTTGACGCCCGGCCCGGCGAACGCCCCGACGCTCCGACGCCCCCGGGGCACCCGGGACCGGCCCCCCGCCCCGCTCAGAGCCACCCGCAGCGCTGCGCCTGCAACGCCATCTGGAAGCGGTTCGCCGCGCCGAGCCGGGCCATCAGGACCTGGAGGCGCCGGAAGAGCGTGCGGCGGCTGATCCCCAGCTCCCGGGCGATGACCTCGTCGGTGGCTCCTCCGGCGAGGAGCCACAGCAGCCGGCGGTCGGCCGGCGGCAGCCCGCCGGGGGCCGCGGTGCGGCCGTGGAACGGCAGGGCGTTGGCCCAGGACTGCTCGAACAGGGCGATGAGCGCCGAGAGCAGACCGCACGGCTGCACGACCAGCATGGTGTTGTGCACGTCGCTCTCCTTGATCGACAGGGACACGAGTGCGTACGCCTCGTCGATGACGACGAGTTTGACCGGCACCGAGGGCAGCACCCTGGCCTGCTCGCCCGCGTTGACGCACGGCTCGATGACCTCGGTCAGGTGGCCCGGGTGCGCGAGGGACTCCCGCGAGTACACGACGCGCTGCGTCACGCCCCTGGCGAGCGTGGCGAGCGCGTCCTCCGTGGCGCCGGGCAGGGGGAAGTAGGGCGGCGACTCGAACTGCCTGATCTGCTCGCGGGCACTGGCCCAGGCCTGGCGAATCCTGGGGCCCACGGCGTCGCCGGTGACGACCTCGACGAGGTGGTCGTCGTAGGCGGCGAGCCGCTGCCGCCGGAACGCGTCGAAGGCGCCGCCGACCGCTACGCGCGACTCCTCGACCTCGGCGGCCCGCCGCCGGGTGAGGACTTCGAGACCGGCGGCGGGCGGTACCGGGGCCACCGCGTCCCCGCCCCGCTCGACGCCGCCGGCGAGACCGGCGTCCACCAACTCCTCGTAGGCCGAGCCGAGTTCCGTGCCGGCGAGTCCCGCCGCGGAGCCGATCGCACTCAACGGGGCCGGAGCCCGCTCCAGCAGGGCGAGGTAGACGCGGGCCGCGGCGGGTCCGAGCCCGAGCAGCCGCAGGGCCTCGCCGAGTCTCACGTTCGTCATGGCGGCATTATCGGCGGCGTCCGACCGGGACCGTGGCCGATCCGTGCCAGTGGCACGATCCGGCCCCGGACGCCCGCGGCGCAGAGTACGTTCCGATCCGGCCGCTGCTCCGGAGGGCGGCAGCGAGCCCCCGTGCGCAGCCCGCGGGGACCGCGAGTGAAGGCCCCGGAGAAGCCGGCGAACCCAGCGAAGCCGGCGAACCAAGCGGAGCCGGAGAAGCCCGAAAGATCCAGAGAAAGGCGTACGCCATGGCGAAAGGCCGCAAGAACCGGCTCTACCCGGGCATATCCGAAGAGCTGTCCGCCCTCATGCGGACCGGCTGGGCGGACACCGAACGGCACGACCTGACCCCGGACGAGCAGGCCCCGTACGCCGCCCGGCGCCGCGCCGCGCTCTCCGCCCGCTTCCCCGGCGAACGCCTGGTGATCCCCTCCGGCAACCTCAAGGTCCGCTCGAACGACGACACGTATCCGTTCCGGGCCTACTCCGGCTACGTGCACATGACCAGCGACCAGGCCCGTGACGGAGCCCTCGTCCTGGAGCCCCGCGCGGACGGCGGCCACGACGCCTACTGCTACCAGCTCCCGCGGGACGGCAGGGACGACGACGAGTTCTGGACCGGCCCCACGGCGGAGCTGTGGATGGGCAGGCGCCGCTCGCTCGCCGAGTCACAGCTCGTGCTCGGCCTGCCCTGCCGCGACGTCCGCACGGCCGCGGCCGACCTGGCCGCCGGTTTCGACGGGCCGACCCGGATCGTGCGCGGCGTCGACGCCGCCCTGGAGGCCGCGGTCACCTCCGACGAGGAGCGCGACGACGAGCTGGAGGAGGCGCTGAGCGACCTGCGCCTCGTCAAGGACGACTGGGAGATCGGCGAACTGCGCAAGGCCGTGGACGCCACCGTGCGCGGCTTCACCGACGTCGTCGGCGACCTCTCGCGGGCGGTCGCGACGTCGGAGCGGTGGATCGAGGGCACGTTCTTCCGCCGCGCGCGACTGGAGGGCAACGCCGTCGGCTACGGCTCGATCTGCGCGGCGGGCGACCACGCCACGATCATGCACTGGACGGAGAACGACGGCCCGGTGCGCCCCGGCGAGCTGCTCCTGCTCGACGCCGGGGTCGAGGCGCGCTCGCTCTACACAGCGGACGTCACGCGCACCCTCCCGATCAGCGGCACGTTCACCCCCGTGCAGCGCAGGGTCTACGAGGCGGTGTACGAGGCGCAGGAGGCCGGCATGGCCGCCGTGAAGCCGGGGGCGGCCTACCGTGACTTCCACGAGGCGTCCCAGCGCCATCTGGCGGCACGCCTGGTGGAGTGGGGTTTCATCGAGGGCCCGGCGGAGCGCGCGTACGCACTCGGCCTGCAGCGTCGCTTCACCATGGCGGGCACCGGGCACATGCTCGGCCTCGACGTCCACGACTGCGCACAGGCACGGAACGAGGAGTACGTCGACGCCGCGCTGGAGCCCGGCATGGTGCTCACCGTCGAGCCCGGCCTGTACTTCCAGCCGGACGACCTGACCGTCCCCGAGGAGTGGCGTGGCATCGGCGTCCGCATCGAGGACGACCTGCTGGTCACCGCCGACGGTCACGAGAACCTGTCGGCGGGCCTGCCCCGTTCGGCGGACGACGTCGAGGCGTGGATGGCCCGCTTCGCCGGCTGAGGCCCCCGGATGCCCTGCCGAGGCGTTTCCGCTGGTGCCGAACGGTTACCTGTTGTCCACGACCGGACAGGACCGGCGGCGAACCAGCGGAGGCGACCGTGGAGCACGGCGACGAGCGCGAGGAAGAGCGCGAAGAAGAGCGTGAAGAAGAGCGCGAGGAGGACACCCGCGGGCAGCGGGTGAAGAAGGTGTTCCGGCGCATCGGCGGGGCCTACTCCCCGGGAGAGCGGCGCCACCTCGGCGGGCACGCGGGCGCCGTGGCCGCGTTCGGCGTCTACACGGCCGCGTGGGGCGCGGCGGTCGGCCTGCGCGGGGCGAAGCTCCCCGAGCGTCCCGAGCCATGGGACATCGTGTGCGCGGCGGCCGCCACGTTCCGGCTGAGCCGGCTGCTCAGCAAGGGCTCGGTCACCAGCCCGCTCAGGGCGCCCTTCACGCGCTACGAGTCGGCGACGGGACCGGCGGAGGTCAGCGAGAGCCCCCGCGGCGGCCTCGTCAGGTCGACCGTGGGGGAGCTCATCACCTGCCCGTTCTGCCTGAGCGTCTGGCTGACGACCACCATCACGGGTGCCCGCCTGCTGTGGCCGGGCGCCACGCGGACCGTGACCGGCGGCCTGACCGCACTCGCGGCCGCCGACGCGATGCAGCTCGGTTACGACTGCCTCGTACAGAAGAACGGCGAATGAGTACGTCCGGCGGGAAAACCCGCCCGGCCTTACGCCACCCGGGTGCCCCTGCCGAGCGGGGGTCGCGTGCGATGGCGGGGACCCCCGGGCGGGGGAAACATGGCTTCTCGGTGCCCCGCGGCCTCGGCGGACATGGAACGCGACCGCCGGGGTACTCCGCCCACTCGTCGTCCTTCGTCGAGATGACGTCTGTTTCTCACCGAGGAGAACTGCCGTGACCTTCAACCCGCTCGAACAGCGTGGCATCCCGCTGGACAAGCAGCTGCGCAACTGGCGTGAGCTGAACGTCGCCCCGATCGACCCGGACCACTGCGACCCGTACACCCGCTGCCGCGTCATCACGATGAACGGCATCGAGGTCGAGGCGATCATGTTCAGCCACCAGCTCGCCCGTAACACGGTCGACCCCGAGGTCAAGCGGCTGCTTGCCCGCACCCGCTACATCGAGGCGCAGCAGCAGAAGGTGGTCAACTGGCTGCTGCCGGGAGTGTCGTCGGTCCTGGAGACGACGATCGCCTACGAGCAGGTCGCCGTGGACCTGACGGCGTGGGTGGCGCGGATGGAGCCGGACCCGTACCTCAAGCAGGCCTACCAGTTCGGCGTCCTTGAGGACTTCGACCACCTGTACCGGTACGCGAACCTGTACGAGATGATCGAGCACCGCAAGGCGGAGTCCATCGTCGACGGCCTCACCGAGGTCATGCCCGGCAGGCCCACCCGGTTCCACCACCGCGACCCGGTCGACAACGTCCGCGACCCGTACGCCAAGGACGAGACCAACCCGCTGTCCAAGCTGCACGCACTGACGATCATGTCGGCCGAGCAGCAGACGATGAACTTCTACATGAACACCGGCCCCACCTACATGGAGCCGATCGCCCGCCAGCTGTACCAGGAGATCGGGCTCATCGAGGAAGAGCACGTCACCCACTACGAGTCGCTGGTCGACCCGGGTGAGACGTGGTGGGAGCAGCTGGTCAACCACGAGTACAACGAGTGCTACCTGTACTACTCCTTCATGGAGCAGGAGAGCGACCCGAGGGTGAAGGCCATCTGGGAGCTGCACCTGAACATGGAGCTTGAGCACCTGCACATCGCCTGTGACCTGATGCGCAAGCACGACGGCCGCGACCCCGCGTCCGTCCTCGCCCCCGCGCTGCCCAACGTCCTCACCTTCGAGCCGAACAAGGGCTACCTGCGCGAGCTGCTCGACACCCAGATGGACCTGACCACCCTGGGCGCGGGCTACGTGCGCGAGGCGCACGAGCGGTTCGAGCGGATGCAGGAGCAGATCCACGGCGGCGAGGCGCCCCCGAGCGACCGGGTCATGGCCAAGCACGACGCCATGTTCGGCCGTGAGTACCGCGTGCAGACCGAGGGCGAGCACCCCGACCCCACCCAGCGCGAGAAGTGAGGCGGGCAGATGACTGAGCTGCGGACCCCGCACGCAGGGGACGACATGGCGCCCGACACCGACGTGGTGTCGCTGCTGATGCGTCAGCACGGCGACATCCGCAACCTCTTCGACGAGGTGGAGGCCGCGAGCGGCGAGGAGCGCCGCGAGGCGTTCCGCCGTCTGGTGCGGCTGCTCGCAGTCCACGAGACGGCCGAGGAAGAGGTCGTCCACCCGTTCTCCCGGCGCACGCTCAAGGGCGGCAAGGACGTCGTGGACGACCGGCTCGCCGAGGAGAAGGCGGCCAAGGAGACCCTGGCCGAACTGGACGACTTCGACACCGACGACCCCAAGTTCATGCCCCAGCTCCTCAAGCTCCGCAAGGACGTCCAGGAGCACGCGCGCGCCGAGGAGCGCTACGAGTTCACCCACATCCGGCGCAGCACCGACAGCGCGAACCTGGCGGCGATGGCCAAGGCGGTCAAGGCCGCGGAGGCCATGGCCCCCACCCGGCCCCACCCCGGGGTGCAGTCGGGCGCGGCCAACATGGCCCTCGGGCCCGTCGCCGCGCTGATGGACCGCACCAAGGACGCCGTCCGCAAGGCCATGAACGGCACGAACAAGGACGGCTGAACGACGGGCGACGCCATGCCGAGGTACGCACCTGCGTACCTCGGCCGAAGGGAGGACAGCGCGTTGGGTCCCGAGCCCACGACACCAGCGGCACGTCCGCGCACGGGCGCCGGGCTCGTGGCGCGGGCGGCCCGCACCGCCGCCCGCCGGCGCGGGGCCCCGGCGCTGCACCCCTTCGGAGTCCACGCCGAGGCAACCCTCGCCGTGCGCCCGGCCGGTGGCGCGTGGGGTGAGCCCTGGCTCGACGAACCCGGCGACCACCGGGTCCTGCTGCGCTGGTCACGGGCCGCAGGGCTGCCCGGGCGGCTGCCGGACGCGCTGGGTCTCGCCCTGCGCGTCCACGACGCGGGGGGACCCGGCCGGCCCCTGGACGTGCTGCTGACCACCAGCGGCGGCGGCCGGGTGACCAGGCATCTGCCGTTGCCGCGCCTGGACGCGACGAGCGGCCCGTACTCGACGCTCCTCGCGTATCGCATCGGCACACGCCAGGGGCTGCTGATCGCCCACCCGTCCGGCGCATCGCCCCACGTGCCCAGCGGTCTGACCGCGCTGCGGGCGGCGCTGGAGCGGGCGCCGCTGGCGTTCCACCTCTGTGCCGCGCTGCCCGGCGGGGCGTGGTGGCACCTGGGCACGCTCACGACAGGGCCGCCCCTCGACCTGCCGCCGGGCGAGACCCTCTCCTACGACCCGTATCAGCACTGCCTTCCGGGCCTGCGCCCCACGGACAGGTTCAGCGGAGTGAGGGAGGCCGCCTACGCCGCCTCCCGGGCGGGGAGGCGCGCGACAGAAGAAGTACGGGGGAAGTGAGGTCACCATGCTGAGAGCCTGTGTCATAACCCCGGCCGGATCAGCGTGCGGCGTCTGGTGCGTGCGATCGCAAGGCGCCGGAGCGTCCTCGTGGCGGAGCCACGTGGGCGTTTCGGCAACACCGCATGGGGGTCCCCCCGCGCCCTTCAGGCGTGGGGGAGTGCGTGCCAGGCGTCGCACGCCCGGCCGGGGTTATGACACAGGCTCTGAGGCTCGGCATTCCCGTCATCGGTGTCACGGTCGCCCGGGCGGTGACCTTCTGGACGGCGGCACTCGACCTGATGGCGACACCGGAGTGGGAGAGCGAGACCTGGCGCACGCTCGACCATGCCGACGGGTCGGGCAGGGCCCTCGCGCTGATGCGCAGCGACTCGCCCGCACAGGAGCGCCCGCGGCTGCACCTGGACCTCTTCACGGACTCGGCGCAGGAGCAGCGGACGGAGGTCCGCCGGCTCATCGGGCTCGGCGCACGGGCCGTGGAGTGGGACCTGTATCCGCCCGACCCCGACTTCGTCGTCCTGGCCGATCCGGACGGCAACCTCTTCTGCGTCGTCGACCTGAGCCACGCGCCCAGCGGGAGCCGGCCGGAGCAGTGACCGGCGGGGCGGCGCGGGTCAGGCCCGGGTCGCCGCCCGGTCGGCCGCGGCGGGCGCCCCGTCGGCAGTTTCGTCGCCGTCTGCCTCGCGCAGCGCGGGGATGAGGGCCGCGACGGCCGCGGAAAGGAGGGCGACACCGCAGCCGATCAGCAGGCCCGTGCGGAAGCCGTCCTCGGAGGGGATCGTGACGCCGCCCATGCCGATGGTCATCTGGGCGAGGACGACGCCGATGACGGCGGAGCCGATCGTCGTGCCGAGCGAGCGCATCAGGGTGTTGAAGCCGTTGGCGGCAGCCGTCTCCGCGACCGGCACCGAGCTCATGATGAGCGCGGGCATGGCGCCGTAGGCGAGGGCGACACCGCTGTTGATCACGATGCCGGCGACCATGATGCCCCAGGCGGTGCCCATGAGCGGCAGCGCGGCCCCGTACCCGACGGCGATCACGAGGGCGCCGCAGACCAGCGCGAGCTTCGGACCGCGCGTGTTGATCAGCTTTCCGCCCAGCGGCGAGATCAGCATCATCATGACGCCGCCGGGCGCGATCCACAGACCGGCCGCCAGCATCGACTGGCCGAGGCCGTAGCCGGTGGCCTCGGGGAACTGGAGGAGCTGCGGCGCGATCAGCATGAAGGCGTACATGCCGACGCCGATGAGGACGGACGCGGCGTTGGTGAGCAGCACGCGCGGCCGGACGGTGGTGCGCAGGTCGATCAGCGGGTCGCGGGTGCGCATCTCCCAGAGGCCCCAGACGGCCAGCGCCACGGCGGCCAGGGCGAACAGGCCGAGCGTGGTGCCGGAGGCCCAGCCCCAGTCGGCGCCCTTGGAGATGGCGAGCAGCAGTGAGACGAGGCCGATGGCGAGCCCGACCGCTCCGGGGGCGTCGAAGCGCTGGCCCTTCGCGGCGGCCGGGACGTCCGGCACGACGGCGAAGATCAGGAAGCCGATGGCCAGTGCGAGGGCGGCCGAGCCCCAGAACAGCACGCGCCAGTCGGCGTACTGCGCGACGGCGGCGGCGATCGGCAGGCCGATGGCGCCGCCGATGCCCATGGAGGCGCTCACGAGCGCGATGGAGGAGCTGAGCTTCTCGGGCGCCACGACGTCCCGCAGGAGCGCGATGCCGAGCGGCACCATGCCCATGCCCATGCCCTGCAGACCGCGTCCGACGATCATCGGGACGACGGACGAGGAGAGCGCGCAGACCACCGAGCCGACGATCAGCGGCACGACGCAGACCAGCATCATGCGGCGCTTGCCCACCAGGTCGCCCAGGCGTCCGGTGACGGGCACACAGACGCCCGCGACGAGCAGGGTCACGGTGATGACCCACGCGGCGTTCGAGGACGACGTGTCCAGGATCTGCGGCAGCTCGGCGATGAGCGGCGTCACCAGCGTCTGCATGATCGCGGCGACCGTACCGGCGAGCGCCAGGGTGGCGACTATGCCGCCGGTCCTGCCGCCCGACTGCTGGGCTTCCATAGGGACACTCCTCGATTCGTTCACTGAGCAAGGATGTGCACTATACATACTCTGTGCATGGGGCACATGCCATGCATCGAGCACACGCACGGGCGGCGGTGCGCCGGGCGGGGGCGTGGGCGCCGCCACGTGGTGCGATACGGTCGCGGTAGGAGGACGCAGCACATGGAGAAGCCATCGCACCTGGTCGAGTTCGAGCACATGGTGCTCGGGCGGCACCAGTTGAGCACCGCCAAGCTGCGCCAGCGGCAGGGTCGCCTGGAACGCAGTACGTACATCCTGCTCAGCCGCATCCGGGTGCAGGGGCCGATGACGATCGGACAGCTCAGCGAGGCGTTCACGCTCGACGCCTCCACGCTCAACCGGCAGACGGCGGGCGCGGTGCGGTCCGGACTGCTCGAACGCATCCCCGACCCCGCGGGCGGCATGGCCCGCAAGTTCCGGCTCACCGAGGAGGGCGCTCGGCGGCTGGACGCCGAGCGGGAGGCGCACATCAAGGAGCTCGACCGGGTCTTCGAGGACTGGCCGGCCGACGACGTGGAGACCTTCGCCCGCTACCTCCAGCGGTTCAACACGAGCGTGGAGCGGCTGAGCGGCCATCCCTGGCCGCGCTCCTGACCTCCGTACGTCCCGTGTGACCTCCCTGCGCTCCGTGTGAACGCCGACCGGCCGTGGCGGAGGACCGCCACGGCCGGACAGTGGGAGAAGAGGGCGAGGGGCTCAGCCCGCGTGGCCGACAACGGCGGTCACCCTGATCTCCACCCGCATCCCCGGCGCCCCGAGCGCCGGAACGCCGATCTGCGTCCAGATGGGTGCGCGCTCACCCATGCGCGCGCGCATCTGCTCCGTCATGACGCGGGTGGGCAGCTCGCCGATCCAGTCGGGGGAGTCGGGAATGTGGTACGAGTGCACGCCGATGACGTCCTGCCAGCCCGCCCCGGCCGTGGCGAGGGTCTTCTCGACGTTGTCGAAGGCCCGGACGATCTCCTCCTCCAGGGACTCGGGAAAGGTGAACGCCTCGTCCCAGCCTCCCTGTCCCGAGATCTCGACGCGGTCGCCGACGCGGACGGCCTGGCTGTAGTGCAACCGGTCGTGCAGCGTGTCGCCGTAGCCGGGCGTGACGGAAAACTGGGGCTCGTTCATGGCGCTCCCTGCGTTGGGGGTTCACACGTGAAGTAAAAGCACTTCACGCTTGAAGTGAAACCTACCCTAATTCGCTTCATGCGTGAAGTCATCGATTTTCGATAGGGTGACCCCATGGCCAAATCCGCCGACTCGAACCCAGGTCAGGACGCATCCGACGACGCACTGTGGCTGGACGCGGACGAGAAGGAAGCCTGGACCGGACTCATCTCGCTGGTCCTGCTGCTGCCAGGCAAGCTCGAAGCGCCGCTGCAACAGCAGAGCGGGCTCTCCCTCTTCGAGTACCTGACCCTCAGCCACATCTCGGAGGCCCCGGGGCGCCGCCTGCGGATGAGTGAACTGGCCTACCTCGCCAGCGGTTCCCTCTCCCGCCTGTCGAACGTCGTGAAGCGGTTCGAGCAGCGCGGCTGGGTCGAGCGCTCACCCGACCCCGACGACGGCCGGTACACCCTGGCCGCCCTCACCGACGAGGGGTACGAAGTGGTCGTCGAGACCGCCCCCACCCATGTACGGGCGGTCCGCGACCTCGTCCTCACCCCGCTCACCGCGGCCGACCGAAGGGCCCTGGCCCGCATCGCGGCGAAGCTGCGCGTACGGCCGGACGACCTGACGTCCTGATACGGACCGCCCCGGCAACGGCCGTTCACGCCGGGGGCGGCGCCGTGCGCAGCAGCAGTACGGCGATGTCGTCGGTGTAGTGCGGGGTGGGCCGGGCGTGGCGCAGGAGGATGTCGATGAGGTGGTCGAGGTCCTGCCCGCTGTACTCCGCGAGGCAGTTGGACAGACCCAGCGCGGCCCGGTCCGGGTCCGCGCCCGGGATCTCCACCAGGCCGTCGGTGTACAGGGCGAAGGTCGTCCCCGGCGTCAGCGGCAGGACGGTGGCGGGGTAGCGAGAGGCGGTCTCGACGCCGAGCAGCGGGCCGGGTTCGATCTCCATGACGCCCGGCGGCCCGCCGGGGCGGTGCAGGAGCGGCGGCGGATGACCCGCGCTCGCCACGACGGCCTCCCGGCGCACGAGGTCGATGTGCGCGTAGAGACAGGAGACCAGCAGGTCCGTCTCCAGCTCCGAGAGGACCCGGTTGGTGCGGGCGAGGACCTGGTCGGGCGGGGCGCCCACGGTGGCGTGGATGGCGGTGCGCACCTGGCCCATGAGGGCCGCGGCGGAGACGTTGTGCCCCTGGACGTCGCCGATCACGGCCGCGGCGGTGGTGGCGTCGATGCGGATGACGTCGTAGAAGTCGCCGCCGATGTCCATGCCGCGGCTGGCGGGCAGATAGCGGGCGGCGGCGTCGAGACCCGGCAGGGCGGGCAGGTTGCGCGGCAGCAGGGCCTGCTGGAGTCCGTGCGCGAGATCGCGGGTGGCGTCGTACAGGCGGGCGCGGTCCAGGGCCTGCGCGACCAGACCGGCCAGTGAGGTGAGGACGGCGCGCTCGTCCGCGCTGAACTCGTGGGGCCGGTCGTAGGAGAGGATGCAGCAGCCGACGGGCCGGCCGGAGACGACCAGCGGCAGGAACGCCCACGCCTGCTTGTCACTGAGCCGCGGCGCCTTCGGGAAGCGGCGTGCCAGCTCGTCGGGGCTGGTGAAGAAGGACGGGACTCCGCTCGCCAGGACCTCACCCGCGGGAGTGACGTCGGTGTCGAGGCGGAGGCCGTCGAGCCGGTCGATCGTCGCCCGGTCGTACCCGTGGTGCCCGGTGATCTTCAGCCGTCCCGCGTCGGCGGCGGACAGCACCAGGCCGTCGGCGCCGAAGGCGGGCAGGATCTGGTCGGCCACCAGGTCGACGACATCGCGTACGGCCACCGTCTCGGTGAGGGCGGCGGCCAGGTGGACCAGCTGGTACAGCCGCCCCGACGGCGCGGGCGGCGCCGCCACCGGGCCGCGCGCCGCGTACGTACCGGCGCGCTCGGGCACGTCGCCCTCCGGCGTTCCCGCACGGGTGACGCGGGCGCTGATGCCGCTGGCGTCCGGGTAGAGCTGGAAGCGCAGCCAGGTGTCCGGGGGCCGCAGAGTGGTGAAGGTGACCGGGTCGCGGCTGATGACGGCGGTGCGGTAGTGGTCCTCCACGACCCGGTTGTCCATCCAGGGCAGCGACTGCCAGGGCCGGGTGCCGATCAGCCGGCCGGCGTCCAGCCCGAGCAGCTCCGCCGCGGCCGGGGTCAGATAGGTGATCCGGCCCTCCAGGTCGAGGCCGATGGCCGCCTCGGGCAGCCGGTCGATGTAGTCGGCCGCGGCCCGGAGCCGCTGACCGCCGCGCGGACGGCTGACCGCGGCCACCGGGATGTGCCGCGGATGCTCGGGCACCGGCGGCAGGACGGAGGCGTCGCCGAGGACCCGGGCGATGCGCCGGGCGGCCGAGCTGATGTGGCCCCGCTCGCGGCGGGTGGCCTCGGCGGGGTGACTCGCGGGCCACAGCAGGAACAGCGCGCCCAGGCACCGCGAGCCGCCCGGCAGCGGGGCGGCGGCCAGCGCGAACCGGTACGGCAGGCTCGCCGCGGCGCGCGGATAGGCGCGGGCCATGTCGTCCTGCGACCCCACCCAGACCAGCCGGTCGTCGCGCACCGCCTCGCTCACCGGCACGTCCGCGTCGAGCGGCACCCGCCGCCACGGCCACGCCACCTCCTCCGGCATCCCGGAGAGCACCACGAGGCCGAGCACGGGCGCGCCCTCGTCCAGGAGGTAGACGCCCCCGGCCGAGGCCCCCGTACGGCGCACGGTGTCGGCCAGCGCCGCGTCCAGCGCACCGGCACCCCCGTCGTCAACCCCGTGACCGAGCATCGCGCGATGTCCTCCAGCCGACCGGGCAGCGGCCATGGGCGGCTGCGACGGTGATTCACCCGTCACTCATCTCTCGACAGTACGCCCGGGACGCGGCGGAGGCAGGGCGACGGCGCCCGGACCGGCTCGGCGGTCCCTACCGCCGGAGGCGGACGGGGAGGGACCGGTGACCGTTGCTGATCAGCGAGCCGTACGGTTCGAGCTCCGCGGCGGGCACGGCGAGCTCGATCCGGGGGAACCGCTCGAAGAGCATCCGCAGGGCCGTGGCGACCTCCAGGCGGGCCAGCGGCGCGCCGAGGCAGAAGTGGACGCCGTGCCCGAACGCGAGGTGCTCCTTGTCGGGGCGGGTCACGTCGAAGTCGTCGGCGGTGTCCCCGTGCCGGCCGGGGTGCCGGTTGGCCGCGGCGTAGGAGGGCAGGATCGCCTCGCCCGCCGCGATGACCTGCCCGTCGGGCAGCTCGATGTCGGTGACGGCGAAGCGCAGGGGGAGGTGTTTGATCGCCGGTTCGAGGCGCAGCGTCTCCTCGACGACATCGTCCCAGCCGGCCTCACCCGACCGGACGCGGGCCAGCTGCTCGGGGTGGGCCAGGGTCTGGGCGACGGCCTGGTCGATGACGTTGACGGTGGTCTCGTAACCGGCGGAGATCATCAGCAGCAGGGTGTCGCGCAGCTCCGCCTCCGAGAGGCTGCCGCCGTCCCCCTCCTCGTCGCGGGTGGCGATGAGGAGGGAGGTCATGTCGTCGCCGGGAGTGGTGCGCCTGGTGGCGATGAGGTCGCCGAGCGCCTCGTACAGGGCGGCCGTGTTGGCCGCGGACTCGGCGGCGGTCAGGGTGGTGTCGAAGACGCCGTCGACGAGGCCGCGGAATCCGCGGGCCTGCTCGACGGGTACGCCCATCAGCCGGCAGATGACGGCTATCGGCAGCGGGTAGGCGAAGGACTCCCGCAGGTCGACGGGGTCCTCGGCGGGCAGGGCCGCCAGGTCGTCGAGCAGACCGGTGACGATGGCGGTGATGTCGTCCCGCAGCGCGGCGACGCGGCGCGCGCTGAACGCCGGGGCGATCATCCGCCGCAGCCGGCGGTGGTCGGCGCCGAAGGCGGTGAACATGTTGTTCACCGTCACCCACAGGGCGAGCGGCCACGTCCCTTCGGCCTCGGCGAGCCCCGGCCAGTGGGCGCGGGCGTCCTTGGAGACCTGCGGGCTCCTCAGCAACTCCTTGAGCAGCCCGGGGTCGGTGACGGACCAGGCGGTGACGCCGAGGACGTCGACGCGGACGGCGGGCCCGTGGGCACGCAGCCGCAGGTGTTCGTCGTGCGTGCGGGCGCCGGTGGGGTCGAGCACGATCGGGGTGGTGGGCGTGGTCGTCACGGTACGGGTCCCTTCGCGGACTCACGGGGCACGAGCGATCGAGCGGTCGGGGAACGGAGCGGAGGGGAACCCGCTCAGCGGGACGGGATGTCGTCGCGTCCCTCGGTGACCTCGTGCGCCACGTCCGCCACCTTGCGCCGGTGGGCGCGGGCGTGGCGGCGCAGCCGGTCGAAGGCGTCGTCGAGGGTGAGGCCCTGCCGGACCGCGAGCATGCCCTTGGCCTGCTCGATGACGACCCGGCTGCTCAGCGCCGTCTGCAACTGGGTGGCGAGGACACGGCTCTCGAACGCCCGCCGTTGCAGGGCGAGCGCGTGAGCGGCCGTCTCCGCCAGGCTGCGGGCCAGCGCGAGAGCCTTCCCGTCCGTGGTCACCGCGGGCGGGCCGAGCAGGACCAGCGCGCCGAACGGGATGCCGTCCGAACTCTTGAGGGGCAGCGCGGTCACCCGGTTGAAGCCGAGCGCCAGCGCGCGCGGCGTCCAGGCCGGCCAGCGCACCCGGGCCGGACGCGTGGTGACGTCCACGTCGATCAGGGCGGCACCCGTGGAACGGGCGTCACACCCGGGTCCTTCCTTCCACGACACGGCGTCCGACGCCAGGGTGCGCAGGGCGCTGCCGGTGCCCTCGGTGGTGATGTCGGGGGAACTCAGCGGTGCGTACTGCACGATCGCGCCCCGCGCGCCGTACACGCGTCGCCCGCTCTCCGCGCACGTCGCCAACAACCTTCGTGTGTCGAGGGGGTCGAGACTGGCCACCCTCATCAACCGGGCGAAGAGCGCGGCGAGTTCCTCGTCCTGCAGGGTCACAGTGCGGACCTCCCGCCGAGCCAGACCGACCTCGACGATAGTCGCGGGGGTCACCGCCCGCACCCGTTGACCGCGGGCGGATAAATTTTGACCAGAAACCTATGTCCACGGCTTGCGCGCCCGAGTGACGGGTCAGCGAACTCCGTTGGGTCGGAACTGGATGCTGATGCGGCCCCCGGTGGCCCGCGTCGACTTGGGGACGGCGTGTTCCCAGGTCCGCTGGCAGGAGCCGCCCATGACGATCAGGTCGCCGTGGCCGAGTGGGCGGCGGACGCCCTCGCCCCCGTGGCGGGGCCGGAGCAGCAGATCACGTGGCGCCCCCACGGAGAGGATGGCGACCATGGTGTCCTCGCGGGCGCCCCTGCCGATGCGGTCGCCGTGCCAGGCCACGCTGTCGCGTCCGTCGCGGTAGTGGCACAGGCCCGCCGTCGTGAAGGCCTCGCCGAGCTCTTCGGCGTAGTGGTCGGAGAGCGCCCGCCGTGCCTCGTCGAGGACGGGGTGGGGCAGCGGTTCGCCCGCGCCGTAGAAGGCCAGGAGGCGCGGTACGTCCACGACCCGCTCGTACATCTGCCGGCGTTCGGCCTTCCACGGGACCTCCACGGCCAGCCGCTCGAACAGCACGTGGGCGCCGCTCAGCCAGCCGGGCAGCAGGTCGATCCACGCACCGTCGCCGAGTACCGTCCTGCGGGCCTCGGTCAGCGGGCGCAGGTGCACGTCGTCGCTCTGATCGAAGAGCGACCCCTGGAGCTGGTGCGATGCCATGGGCCCAGCGTAACGCGCAATCGAACGTACGAGCTAATTCGAGTGCCGGGCGACTGGCGGCGCTGCGATATTGGGCGCGTGAAGGCGACGACGAGTTTTCGAAGGGCCGCCGTGGCGTGGGCGGCCGGCGGGGAGGGCGGCGCGTCCGCCGCCGAAGCGGCTCGGGCGCGGGCGGCCGACGCCGGCGTGCGCAGGGTCGTCCTCGTCGAGGGGGACAGCGACCTCGTGGCCCTGGAGGCGCTCGCGGAACGCCGCGGACGCAGCCTCGACGCGGAGGGCGTCTCGATCCTCCCGCTGGGCGGCGCGATGAGCATCGGACGATTCCTCGCCCTGTGCGGGCCCGGAGGGCTCGACGTCCCGGTGGCGGGGCTGTGCGACGCGGGGGAGGCGCACTACTTCCGGCGCGTCCTCGAACGCACGGGGGCGGGACCGCAGCACACCCGCGCCGACCTGGAGACGCTCGGCTTCTTCGTGTGCGAGGCGGACCTGGAGGACGAGCTGATCCGCAGCCTGAGCGCCGAGACCGTCGTCGGCATCCTCGGCGAACAGGGCGACCTGCGCTCCTTCCGCACCTTCCAGAAGCAGCCCGCGCAGCGCGACCGCGGCCTCCCGCAGCAACTGCGGCGCTTCATGGGCACCAGGAGCGGCCGCAAGGCGCTGTACGCGCGCGCCTTCGTCGACCACCTCGACCTCGGCCGCGTGCCGCGCCCACTGGACGGCCTCCTCGCGTACGTCTGAGAGCCTGTCTTTGAACCCCCGTCGTCCGCGCGGAGCGCGGGCGCAGCGGCGGTCGGTGCGTGCGATCGGCGTGCGGCGTCCCCGGTCATGT